>CAJBYR010000262.1 GCA_903959855.1 uncultured beta proteobacterium | reverse complement strand
CCGCGCACCGCCAGCGCCGCCACCACCTGGCTGCCGAGGTAGCCGGAACTGCCGGTGACGAGAACGCCGTTCTGGTTCATGCGGGAGGACGCCGGCTCCAGTAAGTGGAAACCGTCAGGCCGGAAACGATGTGCCAGATCCCCCACCAGGCGGTGACGATGGCCATACCGCCGAGGCCGTCGAAGAAATTGAAAATCAGGATCAGGCCCAGCGCCGAGTTCTGGATGCCGACTTCGATCGACACTGCACGCCGGTCGCACTCAGGCAAGCCGCTGAACTTCGCCGCGTAATAGCCGGTCAGCAGGGCGACGCCGTTGTGCAGGAACACGGCGATGACGACAAAGCCGACGTAATCGAGGAAGTAGCGCCAGTTGGCCGCCAGCGCGCCGATCACGAAGATGCCGAAGACCGCTATCGAAAAGATTTTCACCGGCTTGTGCGCGCGTTCGACGAAGGCCGGAAAGCGGTGGCCGGCCCACATACCGACGATCATCGGCAGGCCGAGCAAGAGGAACACGGCGAGCAGCATTTCCGCCGGATCGAGCGCAACCACCTTGAGCAGCTTCGCCGTGTCCGGATTAAGACCGCCCCACAGCGACAGGTTGAGCGGCGTCATGACGATGGCCACGGCGGTGGACAGCGCGGTCATGGTGATCGACAGCGCGGTATTGCCCTTGGCGTAATGGGTGAGGAAGTTTGAGATGTTGCCGCCCGGGCATGCCGCCACCAGCATCATGCCCAGCGCGATGCTGGTCGCGGGCTTGATCACCAGGATCAGCAGGAAGGTAAAGGCCGGCAGCAGCACGAACTGCCCGATCATGCCGATGATGACCGGCTTGGGCATGTTCAGCACCGCCTTGAAGTCCGCCACCTTGAGGTCGAGCGCGACACCGAACATCACCAGGCCGATGATGGCGTTGAGGGCCCAGAGCGACTCCGGATTGAAATTCAGCCGGACCAGGTCCATCTCGTTCATGCCGTCACCCCCGCCTGAGTCGTCGTTAAGCCTTCGGTTCCTCGTGCATCTTCTTGAAATGTATCAGACCCGGCGCCCACATGTGCTTCACCGGATCGACATCGACGTGGATCACGGCACAGCCGCCGCTGGCCAGCGCGCGCTGCAGCGCAGGTTTCAGCTGGGCCGGGTCGGACACGCGCTCGCCGTAGGCGCCCATGCTCTCGCCCAGCTTGTCGAACTTGATCTCGCCGAGATCGGCCTTGATGGTCTCGTCGGGATCGAGGTGCTTGAAGATCATGGTCTTGATTGGCCGCAGCATGAACTGCTGGTTCATCTTGACCATGCCCCACTGCTTGTCGGCGAGCACGATGTAGATCACCTGCGCCTTGTTCCTGACCGCGGTTTCGACTTCCTGCGAATGGAAACCCATGGCACCATCGCCGATGATGCAGCACACCGGCTTGCCCGGCCGCGCCAGGGCGGCCGCCACGGCCTGCGAGGTACCGGCGCCGAGCATGCCGAACTTGAAGGTCGAGATCACCGTGTTGGGCACCGTGACCTTGTGATAGAACATGGCCCAGATCGTGGCATTGCCGCCGTCGGCGACCAATACCGAATCTTCCGGGAACAACTCGCGGCAGACCGTGCCGATGTGCGCCGGATGCATTGGCACCGCCATGTCGGCGAGCGCCTTGTCCCAGCCGGCGCGATCATCCTGCATGGCCTTCGTGTAGCCCGCGACGCGCGAGCGGCGGGCGTCGAGCTTGATCTCGCCCTTGCGCGCATCCAGTTCGTCGCCCAGCAGTTCGAGGAAGCGTTTGGCATCGGCCACCACGCCGAGGTCGGCCGGCTTGTTGAGGCCGATCATGTCGGCATCGAGGTCGACCTGTATGGTCTTCTGCTCCGAGGGATGACGCCAGTAGGGCGGCTTGCCCCACCAGTCGGTTTCGCCGATGCGCGAGCCGAGGATCAGCACCACGTCGGCGTCGTTACGCACCCTGTGGTTGAGCTTGACGTGCGGCATGGTGATGGCCAGCGGCGAATCCTCGCTCAGCATGCCGCGCGCCGCCCAGCTGGTGGTCACCGGCGCGTGCAGCAACTCGGCGACGCGGCGCAATGCATCGTAGGCATGGCAATGGATGATGCCGCTGCCGGCGTGGATCATAGGCGCCTCCGCCGCGATCAGCCAGTCGGCGGCCTGCTTCACCTGCTCAAGAGTCGGCGCTGGCGGCACGGCGTTGCGGTACTGGTGCGGCGCCCAGTAGGCGATGTCGCCCTTCTGCTTGCCGTTCATGATGGTCTCGGGCACATCGAGATGCACCACGCCGGGCCGGCCCTCCCAGCTCTTGCGCAGGGCCTTGCGCATCAGTTCCGGGACGCGGTCGAAGGAGGACACGGCCGCGCTCCACTTGCCGATCTTGCCGATCACGCCGCTCTGGTCGAAGCACTGGTAGCTGCCGCCGCGATCCGGATACATGATGCTGGGCCGGCGCGCGCTGGTGATCGCCAGCACGCGGTTGCCGTCGGCCTGCTCGACCACCAGGCCTGGCAGCAGGTTGGCGACGCCGGGCCCGTTGCTGGCCATGCAGACGCCGAGCTTGCCGGTGAGCCGCGCATAGGTGCCGGCCATGTGCGCGGCGCAGGTTTCGTGGCGCGGCGTGACGATCTCTATGCCTAGGCGATGCAGCGCCGAATAGAAACCGAAATAGGTGCCGTCGATGATGCCGAAGACCGTCTCGACACCTTCCTTCTGCAACATGCGGGCGAGGATTTCGCCGCCGCTGATTTCAGCCATGATGTCTCCTCCGTATTCTTGCGGCCCGTGCGGCGGGCCGACCGTTCTTGCAACAAGCATAGGGGATTGAAGCCACGACCCGCTTGTCGCACAATACCGCCGAATTTGTCATTTCACGACATCATGCCCGGTCCCGTTCCACAATCCTCTGCACTCAGCGTCGGCGCCGGCTACGCGCGCCGCTTGTTTTCCGTGGTCGAGAACTTCGGCTTGCCGCGCAACGGGCTGCTGCACCATGCAGCTGGCGCCCTGGGCGACTGGGAACCCTCGCAGGCGCGCATACCCCTGCCTGCCCTGCTCGCGCTGTTCCACTCGGCGCTGGCCCTGACCGGCAGGCGCGACCTGGCCCTTGAATTCGGCCGCATGGCGCGGCCGGACACTTTCGACGTGCTGGGCTATGCCTTGATGACCTGCCGCAACCTGGGCGAGGCGATCGAGCTGGTCCCGCTCTATCGCCGCGTGGTATTCGACTCGGGCTACAGCGAAACCCGGTTTGCTGTGACGGAAGGTCGCGCTCGGCTGGCCTGGGTCGTGTTGCCCGAAGCCCAACACCCCGGCCTGCCCTACGACGAGCTGCTCGCCGAATCCCTCATCGCCAGCTGGTGTGGCTTCGGGCGCTGGATCACGGGCACAGACATGCCCTTGCTCGAAGTACGCTTCCGCCATCCCGCTCCGGCAGACCCACGGCCGTTTGCCAGCTTCTTCGCCTGCCCGGTAATGTTCGGGGCCGGCGAGAACGCCGTGCATTTCGACGCCCGGTTGCTGGCGCAGCCGCTGCTGCAGGCAGATGCCGAGCTGAACCTGGCGATGCGCGACCAGGCGCGCAAGGCAATGGAGCAAAACCGTGAGGAGAACGCGGAGACGCAGCAGGTTCGCCAGTCACTGGCGCGCCTGATGCCCAAGTGCGAAGCCACCTTGAACCACGTCGCCGCCGACCTCGACATGAACCCGCGCACCCTGCAGCGTCGTCTTGCCAGCGCCGACGTGTCGTTTCAGGCGATACTCGACGACACGCGGCGGGAACTGGCGCAGGTGTATCTGCGCGACGCCGCACTGTCTGCACTGGATGTGGCCCTGCTGCTGGGCTATGCCGAACAAAGCTCATTCACACGGGCGTTTCGAGGCTGGTTCGACATCACGCCGACAGCATGGCGGGCGGAACGAGATCATCTGTGCCGATTGAAGAACCCTATCATTCGCGCCGTCGCATCCCGCGTCACCTCAGCGTCGTAGCGATAGGCCATGGTTTCACCCGCATTCGTGCGGAAGACATGGCCGTTGTGTTCGGCCTTGTCCCATCCATGCGTGGTCTTGGGATAAACGTGCCATTCCACCGGTTTGCCGGCAGCCTTCATCTCGTTCAGTAACGGGAAGCATGTCGCCGGCGGCGTCTCGATGTCGAGTTCTCCCATCAGCATCAGGATCGGCCGGTCGCTATCGGCTGAAAGCATTTCCATGAAGGTGACGTTTGCCTTGCCGCCCGCGTAAGGCGAGGCAATCTTGCAACTGCCGTAATTCGCCACCGTAGCCCGAAAACGGCCAGCAGCCTTGAGCTCCCTGGCACCCTCCGGGCTGGCAAGCAGCGCCGCGGCAAGGCCTCCGTTCGAGTAGCCAGTCTGGTATATCCGGGTGCGGTCGACATAGTCCAGTGCTTGCAGCACGCCCAGGGCATCGTAGGCATCCTTGGCAAACTGGGACGGAAACGGTTCATTGACGCCGATCTTGTAGTCGCGCGAACCGAAGGTATCCACCACCAGAACGGCGAATCCGGCATCAATCAGGGAGCGGGCATGGACCAGCAGGTGCGCACTAACGCTCTTGGTCTGACCGATCACGACGACCGGAAAGGGGCCGGGGCCATCGGGTGCAAATACCCGATTTGCCAAGTCTTGCGGCGAGGTTAACACTCCGAGCGAAGCCCGTGCGGTATTGAATTTGAGCGGCGGCGCGTTAGCCAGCCATCTGAGCTGGGCCATGCTCATTTGCGAGGCTTCGATACCGCACTCCTGGCGCAACTTGGCTCCCGCCTCGGGTCCAGCGGCAAATGGATCGGACATTTTTCGCGAACTGGCCAGGGCCATCGTCGTCCCGACCACGACCTGACGTCGCTCCGCGTCCGAAAGCCTGCAATAAACGGCCAGATCCGGGTACTTGCCGCGCACGGCATCGATCACCATGCCCACTTCGGCGGCATCGGCCGCCGCTGCGGGCCCAGCGAGCAAGGGCGCCAAGCCGAACAGTATTCCGGCCGTGCAAGCAAAAAGCCGGCTTGCGCCGGCCATTTCCTTGCTGTTCTTCATTGAAACCCAACTGACCTGCTTAGCCACCGCGACATTCGCGGCCAATCTTCTGGCCCGCCTCACCACCCACGGCTTGCGGATTGCCCTTGATCTTTCCCTGGCCCACCAAGGGCATGATGGCGGCGGATACTGCCTTGCGAATACTGTCCGGGGCGCCTTGACACAGCGCGCGCATGTCGGAATTCGCTTCTTTTACCGCAGCAACCACGGCATCGACCTCAACCGGATCTTCCGCGGCTACCGCGTACCAGGGAGTCGCCGCGACCACTGCTGCTGCAAGCACATTCGATAGTTTCATTTGTCTTCCTCTGCTTTGGGTTAGGGGTAAATTACTTATACCTAAACGATAATTATATTCAAATACCGCCGTACCATCAGCGCCGACTCTTGAAAGGGACCGCCATGCGCTTATTGATGTATTTGGCCCTGCTTACCTGGACTACGGTTTCCACTGCCCTGCCACTGGAAACCATCAAGCTGCCGCCGGGATTTTCGATCGAGTTGTGGGCCCGGGTCAGCAACGCCCGGCAGATGGCACTGGGCGCGACCGACGACAAGGGCGGCGTGCTTTATGTCGGCTCGCGCGGCGCCGGTACCGTGCATGCGGTGCGCTTCGACAGCACCTATCGGGCAGGTACCGTGATCCGCATTGCCGCCGGCCTCGAAATGCCCAGCAGCCTGGCCTGGCGCAAGGGCGCGTTGTATGTCGGCGCGGTGAACCGCATCCTGCGCTATGACGACATCGACCGGCGCCTGGAACGCGCGCCGCTGCCGGTCGTGGTCACTGACAGCCTGCCGCGCGACACCCACCACGGCTGGAAGTTCATCGCCTTCGGCCCCGACGGCAAGCTCTACGTGCCGGTCGGTGCGCCGTGCAACATCTGCGAGCCCGGCGACCCCTACGCCGCGATGCTGCGCATGAACGCCGACGGCACGGGGCGCGAAATATACGCCCGTGGCATCCGCAACAGCGTCGGCTTCGACTGGAGCCCGGTCGATGGCGCACTGTGGTTCACCGACAACGGGCGCGACATGCTGGGCGACGAGATCCCGCCCGACGAACTGAATCGCGCGCCACGCGCCGCCATGCATTTCGGCTACCCGTACTGCCACGGCGGCGAGATCGCCGACCCGGAATTCGGCGCGCGGCGCAAATGCGCCGAGTTCGAGCCGCCGGCGCAAAAACTGGGGCCGCACGTTGCCGGCCTCGGCATGCGCTTCTATGCCGGCACGATGTTCCCGCCCGAGTACCGCAACCAGATCTTCATAGCAGAGCACGGCTCGTGGAATCGATCGAAGAAGATCGGCTACCGCATCGCCCTGGTACGCGTCAAGGATGGCCGCGCGGTGAGCTACGAGAGCTTCGCCAGCGGCTGGCTGCAAGGGGAATCGGCCTGGGGTCGGCCCGCCGACGTGCTGGTGCTGCCCGATGGTTCGCTGCTGGTCGCTGACGACCACGCCGGCGCCATCTACCGCATCAGCTACCGCAAACCTTAGGGCGGATCCCGGCCCCGGGCGGCGTTACTTTTTAAGGTGGGAAACGTTATCGACCAAGAATTCGGCGAGCCGTTTGTCATGGTCGACGATGTGCGAGAGAAAGCTGAACTGCTTCTTGAGGATGTCCGAGTCTTCGCCGAGATTCGGGTCGAGCGTCGCCGATTTCATGCGCTCGACAGTGGCCAGCATGTCCCGATGCACCCGCTTGTGCTCGTCGATCTCCGGAAAGCCGGTGATGCGCATCATGGCTTCCTCGACCGTGAAGTGGAAGCGCAGCAGTTCGTAAAGGCGCACCACGATGTAATGCACGATGTGCCACTTGTCCTTGGCATCCACGGCCTCCATCACGGCTCGGGCGACCTCCTCGATCTCCCGGTGCTGGTTGTCGATCTCTTCGATGCCGGTGAGGTACTCGGTGTCCATGGGGCAATCCGTCGCGTGGGGAGCAGGGATTGTAGTATGCCGCAGCCTGCGCACATCATGGAATGAAACGTGTCCGACAGCCGTATACCGCCCATACCAGCCATTCCGGACGCCCCCCCGTTGAACCACCGTGATGCCATCGTTGCCGAAATCCCCCGCCTGCGCCGCTACGCCCGCGCGCTGACGGGCAATGGCGACCTCGCCGACGACCTGGTGCAGGACACGCTGGAACGTGCCCTGGGGAAATGGCGCCTGTGGCAGCAAAGCCGCGAACTGCGGCCCTGGCTGTTCTCGATCATGCACAACCTGCACGTCGACGGCCGCCGCCGCGAGCACCGCGTCGATTTCCGCGATACCGATGACCTGCCCTTGCCGGCGCAACGTGCCAACCAGCAGGATTCCCTGGAACTTCGCGATCTCGACCGCGCCCTGGCCCTGCTACCACCCGACCAGCGCGAGGTCTTGCTGCTGGTCGGGCTGGAAGAGCTCAGCTATGCCGAGGTCGCCCGGGCCTTGAATATTCCCCAGGGCACCGTGATGTCGCGCCTGTCGCGCGCCCGTATCCGTTTCAAGGCGGTGCTGGCCGGCGAGGCCGCCCCCCTGTTGAAAGTGGTCAGCCCATGAGTACGCCGATTTCCGAGGACGACCTGCACGCCTACGCCGATGGCCGGTTGGATGCCGCGCAACTTACGCAATTCGAAACCTGGCTCGCCGCCCACCCCGAGCACCGCGCCCAGGTCGAGGAATGGCGCGCCCAGTCCGCCGCCCTGCATCGCGCCTATGACCGGGTGCTCGACGAACCCTTGCCGGCGCGGCTGCTGCCACCGGCGAATGCCCCGCGCTGGATCGACCTGCGCAGGCTGGCGACGGTGGCCTGGATCGCCCTCGGTGTCTTGATCGGCTTTGCCCTGCGCGATCAGACGCTGCCGGCATCCGGCAAGGCGGCCCAGGCGAACTCGCTGCCGCGCCAGGCGGCGATTGCCCATGCCGTGTTCGTTCCCGAAGTTCGCCACCCCGTGGAAGTCGGCGCCGACCAGGAGGCCCATCTCGTGGCCTGGCTCTCCAAGCGCCTGGGCGCGCCGCTAAAGGCACCGCAGCTGGACAGCGCCGGCTACAAGCTGGTGGGCGGCCGCCTGCTGACTGGCGACACCGGCGAGGTGGCGCAGTTCATGTACGAAAGCGCCGAAAAGAAGCGGCTCACGCTGTATGTGCGCCGCGAGGCGCCCAAGGCCGCCGGCACCGCCTTCCGCTATGCCCGCGAGAACGAAGTTGATGTCTTCTACTGGACCGACAGCCGCTTCGGCTACGCCCTTTCCGGCAGCACCGGGCGCGAGGACATGCTGAGCCTGGGAAGCCTGGTGTACAAGCAATTCGGGAGCTAGCCGACCCCGTATAAGTACTTATTGCAACGCAACAACTACACAGTAAGATAGTGACGTTCGCTTAAGGAGCGCCGTCACATGACCACGGTTCAGGCCAGTACCACCGACTACATCGAAAACCGCACCTTCGACGAGATCGAGGTCGGCGACAGCGCCAGCCTGGTGCGCACGCTGCGCCAGGAGGACATCCAGATGTACGCCATCATGTCGGGCGACATCAACCCCTCGCACGTCGACCCCGAGTATGCGCATTCGTCGATGCTGCGCGAGGTCATCGCCCACGGCATGTGGGGCGGTGCGCTGATTTCCAACGTGCTGGGCACGCAGTTCCCCGGCCCGGGCACGGTGTATGTGGATCAGACCCTGCATTTCGCCAATCCGGTGCGGGTCGGCGACACGCTGACGGTTACCATCACCTGCGAAAAGAAGTTCCCGCGCAACCACCACATCGTCCTCGACTGCACCTGCACCAACCAGGACGGACAGAAGGTCATCAGCGGTACGGCCGAGGTGCTGGCCCCAACCGAGAAGGTCAAGCGGCCGAAGGCCAACCTGCCCGACTTCAAGCTCTCCGAAACGCGCAAGGCACGCTTCGAGCACCTGCTCGAGATAACCCGCGGCCTCTCGCCGGTGTCGATGGCCGTGGCCCACCCCTGCGATGCCGAATCGCTCAAGGGTGCGTTGCTGGCACGCGATCGCGGCCTGATCATCCCCACCCTGGTCGGCCCCGAGGAAAAGATCCGCCAGATCGCCGAAGCCAACGCACTTGACCTCTATGGCTGCACGCTGATCAACGTCGCCCACAGCCACGCCGCCGCCGAAGTCGCTGTCTCACTCGCACGCGAAGGCCAGGTCGAGGCGCTGATGAAGGGCTCGCTGCACACCGACGAACTGATGACGGAAGTGATCGACAAATCCACCGGCCTGCGCACCGCGCGCCGCATCAGCCATGTCTTCCTGATGGACGTGCCCACCTATCCGCGCCTGCTGTTCATCACCGACGCTGCGGTGAACGTGGCACCGAACCTGGAAGACAAGATCGACATCGTGCAGAACGCGATCGACCTCGCGCACATGCTGAAGATCGCCGATCCCAAGGTGGCGATCCTCGCCGCGGTGGAAACGGTCAACCTCAAGATGCAGGCCACGCTCGACGCCGCCGCGCTGTGCAAAATGGCCGACCGCGGCCAGATCACCGGCGGCCTGCTCGACGGCCCGCTGGCCTTCGACAACGCCATTTCGGTGGTCGCCGCACGCACCAAGGGCATCAAGTCGGTGGTGGCCGGCCAGGCCGACATCCTGCTGGTGCCCGACATCGAATCCGGCAACATGCTGGCCAAGCAGCTCGAGTATCTTGCCGATGCGCTGACCGCCGGCATCGTTCTTGGCGCGCGCGTACCGATCGTGCTGACCAGCCGTGCCGACTCCGCCGAAACCCGTACCTCCTCCACTGCCGTGGCCATGGTCATGGCCCACGCCAAACGCAAGAAAGCCTGACCCATGGCCGCCGCCATCCTTACCCTCAACGCCGGATCGTCCTCGATCAAGTTCGCCCTTTTCGCCCACGGCGCCGAAATTCCGCAGCAGCCGGAACTCGTCGGCCAGATCGACGGCATCGGCGCCACAGGCCAAGCCGCCCATATCAAGATCAAGGATGCCGCCGGGGCGGTGCTCGATGACAGCGACCTCGACCTCGACGTGGCCGGCCTGACGCCGCATCAGGCCGCACTGCAACTGCTGGTGGAATGGCTGCACGGCCACGAGGCCGGCTGGGCCATCGTCGGCGTCGGCCACCGCGTGGTCCACGGCGCCCAGAAATT
>CAJBYR010000261.1 GCA_903959855.1 uncultured beta proteobacterium | reverse complement strand
GCCGTCGTAGCCGAAGCGGGCCACCTTGAGGATGCCGGGGAAAAGCCCGGCATTGGCGGCGTCAATGTCGGCCTCGCTGCGGATGTCGGCGTACGGCGCATGCGGAAAGCCGTGCTGGCGCAGAAAGCCCTTTTCCGCGCTGCGGTTCTGGCTGGTGCGTACCGCCTCGGCACCAGGCCGAACCGGTACGAATTTGGAAAGGTAGGCCAGGCTGTCGGCCGGAACATTCTCGAATTCCGTGGTCACGGCCGCGCAGGATTCGGCCATCCGGTTCAAGGCGTCTTCATCGTCGTAGGCGGCGATCAGATGCTGATCGGCGATGCGCCCCGCCGGACTCTGCGCATCGGGATCGAGCACCACCACGCGATAACCCATCTCATGGGCGGCAATGACGAAGAAGCGGCCGAGTTGGCCGCCGCCCAGCATGCCCAGCGTGGCCGGTGGCAGGATCAAGACGGAACCAAAGGCGGCAAGTAGGCCCGCCCCCTCCCGTCCTCCCCCTCGCGGGGCAGGCGCTTATTCTGCTCGCTTCGCTCGTAAATCACAGGGTATCCGGGGAGTAAGGCGATCTCGTCAGTACGCTAACGCTTAATCGCCCGGAAGCCAATGTCGCGCCGACACTGCATGCCGTCGAAGCTGATCTGGTCGAGCACCTCATAGGCACGCTTCTGCGCCGCCTTGACGTTGTCGCCCAGCGCCGTGACGCAGAGCACGCGACCACCGGCGGTCACCACCGCGCCACCCTTTTCTGCCGTGCCGGCATGGAACACATGGCTGTCCCCGGTACGCGCAGGGAGGCCGTGAATAACGTCGCCCTTGCGCGGCGTCTCGGGGTAATTGGCCGCCGCCATCACCACGCCCAGTGCGACGCGACGGTCCCACTCGGCCTCGACCTCGTTGAGGCGGCCGTCGATGGCGGCATCCACCAGTTCGACGAAGTCGCTCTTCAAGCGCATCATGATCGGTTGCGTTTCCGGATCACCGAACCGGCAATTGAACTCGAGCACACGCAGGCTGCCGTCGGGCTTGATCATCAGGCCGGCATAGAGGAAGCCGGTATAGACGATGCCATCCGCCGCCATGCCGTTGATGGTCGGCATGATCACTTCGCGCATGACGCGGGCGTGGATTTCCGGCGTTACCACCGGTGCCGGCGAATACGCGCCCATGCCGCCGGTGTTGGGGCCCTGGTCACCGTCCTTGAGCCGCTTGTGGTCCTGGCTGGTGGCCATCGCCAGGGCGTTGCGCCCATCGGCCATGACGATGAAGCTGGCTTCTTCGCCATCGAGGAACTCTTCGATCACCACGCGCGCGCCGGCGTCGCCCAGCTTGTTGTCGGAAAGCATCATGTCGACCGCGGCATGGGCCTCGGCCACATCCATCGCCACTACCACGCCCTTGCCCGCCGCCAGGCCGTCGGCCTTGATCACGATGGGGGCGCCTTCGACATCGATGTAGGCGTGGGCCGCCTTGATGTCGGCGAAGGTCTGGAACTTCGCCGTCGGAATCTTGTGCCGCGTCATGAAACGCTTGGCGAAGTCCTTGGAACTTTCGAGCTGTGCCGCCGCCTTGGTCGGGCCGAAAATGCGCAGGCCACGGGCACGGAAGGCGTCAACGATGCCAGCCGCCAGCGGCGCCTCGGGGCCGACGACGGTGGCATGCACCTTTTCGCGCTCGGCGTAATCGGCCAGCGCCTCGATATCGGTGATTGGAAGATTCTCCAGTTCGTGCTCGAGGGCCGTGCCGGCATTGCCCGGCGCGACAAGAACCTTCTGCATACCTGGCGCCTGCGCCAGGCGCCAGGCCAGGGCATGTTCGCGACCGCCGGATCCGACTACGAGGATACGCATCGCGCTTAGTGGCGGAAGTGGCGGAAGCCGGTGAACACCATGGCCAGGTTCTGCTCGTCGGCGGCGGCGATCACCTCCGCATCGCGCACCGAACCACCCGGCTGGATCACCGCCGTGGCGCCGGCCCTGGCCAGCACGTCGAGGCCATCGCGGAAGGGGAAGAAGGCGTCGGAGGCGACGACCGAACCCGCCACGGTGAGACCATTGTTCTCGGCCTTGATCGCCGCAATGCGGGCCGAATCAACGCGACTCATCTGGCCGGCGCCGACGCCGACCGTCATTGCATCCTTGCAATACACGATGGCGTTGGACTTGACGTACTTGGCGACCCGCCAGGCGAACAGCAGGTCGCGCATTTCGGCTTCGGTCGGCGCACGTTTGGTCACGACCTTGATATCGGCCTGGGTGATGCGGGCATCGTCTGCGCTTTGCAGCAGAAGGCCACCACCGACGCGTTTGTAGTCGAAGATGCCGCCGGCGACCTTCCCGAGCGGGACCACCAGCACGCGCAGGTTTTGCTTGGCGGCGAATACCGCACGAGCATCGGCCGTGATTTCGGGCGCGATGATGACTTCGGCGAACTGGCCGGCAACCGCTTCCGCCGTCGGCTTGTCGATGGCCACGTTGAAGGCGATGATGCCCCCGAAAGCGGAGGTCGGGTCGGTCTTGAAGGCCTTGCGATAGCACTCTTCGGCAGTTGTACCGACCGCCACGCCGCAGGGATTGGCGTGCTTGACGATGACGCAGGCCGCCGGCGCGATCGAGGCATCGAAAGCCTTGACGCATTCCCAAGCCGCATCGGCGTCGGCGATGTTGTTGTAGGAAAGTTCCTTGCCCTGGATCTGCTGGTAGCTGGCGATGCTGCCTGGCACGGCGAGGTTGCCACCAGTGGTCTCGCGATAAAAGGCGGCCTGCTGGTGAGGGTTCTCGCCATAACGCAGGGTCTCGACCTTGTCGAAGGCGAGTTGCAGTTTCTCCGGGAAGACCCCCGGCTTGTTATCGGCATCCAGCGCCGTCAGCCAGTTGGCGATCGCCGAATCGTAGCGCGCGGTGTGGGTGAAAGCCTTCTTCGCCAGGGCGAAGCGCGTCTTGTAGGACAAGGTGCCGCCGGCCTTGATTTCTTCGAGTACCGGTGTGTAGTCCTCGGGATCGGTGATCACGCCGACGCCGCCCTGCTCGTTGCCGTGGTTCTTGGCCGCCGCCCGCACCATGGTCGGCCCGCCGATGTCGATGTTCTCGATGGCGTCGTCCAGGGTACAGCCGGGCTTGGCTACCGTCTCGCGGAACGGATAGAGATTCACCACCACCAGATCAATTGCCGGGATGCCGTGCTGGGCCATCACGGCCTGGTGCTCGGGCAGGTCGCGGCGACCGAGGATGCCGCCATGGACCTTGGGGTGCAGTGTCTTTACGCGGCCGTCGAGCATCTCGGGGAAGCCCGTGTAATCGGACACGTCGGTGACGTCCAGGCCGGCATCGCGCAGCAGTTTGGCCGTGCCGCCGGTGGACAGCAATTTGATGCCCAGCTGCGCCAGGCCGCGGGCAAAATCCACCGTACCGCGCTTGTCGGAAACGCTGATAAGCGCTTGTGTGACTTTCATGGCAACCCTCTCGGAAATTAGAGCAATTCGTGTTCGACCAGCATGCGGCGCAGCGTGCCGCGACTGATGCCGAGCATATCGGCGGCAACGGTCTGGTTGCCGTCCGCCTGTTTCATCACCACTTCCAGCATCGGCCGCTCGACGCACTTCAGCACCATGTCGTAGACGGCATGCGGCGCCTGGCCGTCGAGGTCCCGGAAGTAGCGATTCAGCGTGCGCCGCACGCAATCGTTGATTTCGCTGCTCATGCGGCCTTCATCTCCGTGTCATTGGTCACGTAGCGCAGGCTGTCATTCGCCGCGGCATGGCCGAGGAAGAACTCGTCGGCAGCGGCAAGCTGCTCACCAACCGTCTGCAACTGGTTCATGGCATGACGGAAGTGCGCCGCGCCAACCAGGCCTTTGGTGTACCAGCTGATGTGCTTGCGCGCGATGCGCACGCCGGTTTCCTCACCATAAAAACCGTATAGATCGGCCAGATGGTCGCGCAGGATGCGATGGATTTCCGCGACGCGCGGCGGCGCCATCTCCTCGCCGGTGGCGAGGAAATATTCGATCTCGCGAAACAGCCAGGGCCGGCCCTGCGCGGCGCGGCCGATCATCACGCCGTCGGCACCCGTGTAGTCGAGAACGTAACGGGCCTTTTGCGGCGACGTGATATCGCCGTTGGCGATCACCGGGATATTCACCTGTGCCTTGACCAGCGCAATGGTGTCGTATTCGGCAGCGCCCTGATACTGGTCGGCACGGGTGCGGCCGTGGATGGCGATGGCCCGAATGCCGGATTCCTGGGCGATGCGCGCGATGGTCGGCGCATTGCGATTGTCGCGATTCCAGCCGGTACGAAACTTCAACGTCACCGGCACACCCGGCACGGCGCCGACCACCGCCTCGAGGATTTTCGCCACCAGCGGCTCGTTCTGCATCAGGGCCGAGCCGGCCATGACGTTGCAGACTTTCTTTGCCGGACAGCCCATGTTGATGTCGATGATCTGGGCGCCGTTGTCGGCGTTGTAGCGTGCCGCCTGCGCCATCATCGCCGGATCGGCGCCGGCGATCTGGACCGAGACCGGATCCACCTCGCCGTCATGGTTGGCGCGACGCCGGGTCTTGGCGCTGCCATACAGCAGGGAATTCGAGGTGACCATTTCCGAGACTGCCAGTCCCGCGCCCAGCTTCTTGCAGAGCTGGCGAAACGGTCGATCGGTAACCCCGGCCATGGGCGCGACAAACAGGTTGTTGCGCAAAGAAAAGCCGAGGAATTCCATGAGCGGGGAAAGAAAGCGTTCGGGGAAGGGCGCGATTTTAGCGCAAAGCGCCTGTGCCGCTATCGAGGCTTCTTATATTGCGGAGCTCGGGAATCAGGGCCAGGCACGGGCGCCGAAGATCATCCGCCTGGCAACAAAACTGCGCAAGGGAGGCACCAGATCCAGCGCCAGCAAGCCAGCCCCCCGCACATGCCGTAGCGGCGCGAAATCGGTGCCGAATCCTAGTACCAGGAGGTCGGTGAAGCCGATCGCTCCGCGCCGGTCGGTCTGACGACCGCGGGCATAGGACGCCAATACTTCGGCCGCGCCGGGATCCTCAACCCCGGCCAGCGCATTGGCCAATTCCCAGATGTCGCGCAGGGCCAGGTTGAACCCTTGTCCGGCCACCGGATGCAGGGTTTGCGCCGCATTCCCCAGCCACACCTGGCGCGCGGCCACGGGGTTCGGCCGATAGCGCAGCCCCAGCGGATAGGCCACCCGCGGCGTCGCCGCGACAAAGCGGTGGCGGGTACCGAAGCGCTTTTGCAGCAGCGCAAGAAAGGCCGCGTCGTCAAGCGCCTTGACCGCGTCAACCACGTCATCGGCGCAGGTCAGCACCACGGAATAGCGCTCGCCCAGCGGCAGCAAGGCCAGCGGCCCCTCGCCGGTAAAGCGCTCCCAGGCGACGTTGTGGTGCGGATCGGCGAGTTCGACGTTGCACAGGACAGCGTGCTGGCCGTAGTCACGCGCACTGCCGGCTCCCGGCTCGACGCGACCTTCGGCAAAGGCGGTCAGCGAAAAGCTTGCGGTTTCCGCCGCCATGACCGCTTGGTTTTCGCGATAACGGATGCCATGCGCGGTCACGACGTCGTCGAGCGCCGCAATCAGGTCACTGGCGGCGACCACCCAGCCCAGCGCGTGCATGTCGAGTTCGCCGGCACGCAACACGGTACGCCCGAAGCCGCCGCGTTGAGAAACGTGGATAGTCTCAATCGGTGTTTTCGGCAGACTCGACCACACACCCAGCCAGTCCAGTATCTGGCGCGACCCGTCGGACAGCGCAAGCACCCGCTGGTCATTGCGCACCGCGCAACGCTCGCGCGCTTCGAAAATTTCCGCGCGGATGCCTTTCAGGCGCAGCGCCAGGGCCAGCGCCATGCCGGCCGGCCCCCCACCAGCAATGGCTACCGCTGCCCCGGCATCAGCGGCCACGGGCATCCCGCATCAGCGCCTCGATATCGGCGATTGTCTTCGGCGCAGCGACGGTGATGATCTCGCATCCTTCTTTCGTCACAACCGCATCGTCTTCGATGCGCACGCCGATATTCCAGAACACCTCCCGAACATCCTCCGCCGGCCGGATATAGCAACCGGGCTCGATGGTCAGCACCATGCCCGGTACCAGCGGGGCCCAGTGCTCGCCCTCCTTGTACTCGCCGGCATCGTGCACGTCCTTGCCCAGCCAGTGGCTGGTACGGTGCATGTAGAAACGCTTGTAGCTTTCGGATTCGAGCACGGCATCCAGTGAACCGGTCAGCAGCTTCATGTCGATCATGCCTTGGGCCAGCACCTTCAGAGCCGCATCGTGCGGATCGGCGAAGTTGGCGCCGGGACGAACGGCACGAATCGCCGCCGCCTGGGCATCGAGCACCAGATCATAGATGTCGGCCTGCGGCCCGCTGAAGCGGCCGCTCACCGGAAAGGTGCGTGTAATGTCTGACGCATACCCGGAGAGTTCCCCGCCGGCATCGATCAGCAGCAGGTCGCCATCGAGCAACGGCTGATCGTTGCCGACATAGTGCAGGATGCAGGCGTTGGCGCCGCCGGCGACGATCGGGGTGTACGCCGGGAACTCGCATCCGTGCCGGCGAAACTCGTGCAGCAGTTCGGCCTCGACTTCGTATTCGAACCTGCCCGGCGCGGCGAAACGCATCGCCCGGATGTGCGCGTTGCATGAGATTTCGGAAGCGCGCCGCATGATCGCAAGCTCGGTCGCGTCCTTCACCAGTCGCATGGCGTCGAGTTCGGCGCGCACGTCGCGAATCATGGCCGGCGCACGCTTGCCGGTGCGCGACTCGCCTCGCACCTTGTTGAGCGCGCCGGCAATGCGCGCATCCCAGCCGGCATCGTGTCCGATCGAGAACCACAGTGCCGGCTGGTCGGGGAGCAATTCGGCCAGGCGCGCATCGAGGTCGCCGATCACGTTCGCGGATTCAAATCCAAAGGCTTCGCGCGCGCCCTCGGGACCATGGCGAAAGCCGTCCCAGGTCTCGCGCTCGGCATTCTTCTCGCGACAGAAGAGAATGGACTGTGCTTCGCTGTCGGCCTTGCCTGCAACGATCACCAGCACCGCTTCGGGCTCGGTGAAGCCGGTCAGGTATTGAAAGTAGCTGTCGGCGCGATACGGATAGTGGGTATCGCGGTTGCGTGCCTGTTCCGGTGCGGTGGGAATCAGGGCCACGCCACCGCCCGCCAGGCGCATGCGTTCTGCGAGCAGAAGTCGGCGCTGGCGGTACGCCGATAGTGCGTGGTCCGGATTCGGTGCCTGTTCCATCGGTCGATTATAGCGAGCGCAGTTCCCGGTCCAACGCCTCCAGGCGTTGCGGAGTGCCGACATCGACCCAGCGCCCCTCATGCAACTCACCGGAAGCTCGCCCCTGCGCCATTGCCGCGCGCAACAGCGGCGCCAGTTTGGCCTGCTGGCCCCGCGCAATTCCGGAAAAGACCTCGGGGCGATAGATGCCGATTCCGGCGAAGGTGTGCATTGCTCCGGCACCGTTGAACGCCGTGGCATCGGCGCCGACTTTCGTGCCGTACAAACTGAAGTCGCCCTGGGGATGATGTGCCGGATTCGGCACCAGCACCAGATGCAGCAGGTCATCGGGTTTCAACATCGACCTCGCCAGCGAGGGACTCCAGTCGCAGAAAATGTCGCCGTTGATTACCAGAAATGGCTCGTCGCCAGCAAGCAGCGGCAAGGCGTTTGCAATGCCTCCCGCGGTTTCCAGCGCACCGGGTGGCTCCGGCGAATAGCGGAT
This sequence comes from uncultured beta proteobacterium, assembly GCA_903959855.1. Taxonomy (GTDB): domain Bacteria; phylum Pseudomonadota; class Gammaproteobacteria; order Burkholderiales; family Rhodocyclaceae; genus Sulfuritalea. The sequence goes on along the minus strand of CAJBYR010000261.1, from coordinate 3,298 downwards.
GCGCAGACCCCAGGCTGCGCCATCACCGAGCAGAGCTTCGATCTGCTCGCCAAGATGGGCGTGGTTGATGACGATATCGCGAAAGCCTGCAACCGCGAGGCGTTCCAGATGCCAGACAATCAAGGACCTGCCGGCGACCGTCAGCAAGGGCTTGGGAGTATGGTCCGTCAGCGGCCGCATGCGCTCGCCGCGACCGGCGGCAAGGATCATGGCTTTCATGGGACCAACGTCCCATGAAAGCCATGATCCTTGCCGTTGGCAAGCCATTGCTGAACCATCCCCCCGTTCCACGGACTGCTTTGCACAGCAGTCCGGCTTCGGCGGCGCAAAGCAGTGCTTTGCGAAACCCCGCCTACGCCCCCCTTCCCAGGGAAGGGGGCGATTGATTGGGGCCCGCGCTGTGCGCGGTCCGGAGGATTACAGGTCACTTTTTTCGAGGGTGTAACCCAGCACGGTGATCTTGTCCTCGACGCGATCCAGCAGGTGGCGGAGTACGGAAAGTTCGGCATACCGCTCGCAGGCCTTGCGCAGGTAGCGCGCCACCAGTGGCAGATCCTTGAGGTAGCCGTCCTTGCCGTCGCGGTGCCACAGGCGCGCAAAAATGCCGAGTACCTTGACGTGGCGCTGCACGCCCATCCATTCGTAGGCACGATAGAACTCGCCGAAATCGGCGGCCAGCGGAAGACCGACCTTGCGCGCCTGCTCCCAGTAGCGGATCAGCCAGTCGAGCGCGATATCCTCGTCCCATTCGATGTAGGCATCCTTCAGCAAGGAAACCATGTCGTAACTGATCGGCCCGAAAACGGCATCCTGAAAGTCGATGACCCCGGGGTTTCCGGCGTTCTCGATGTACATCAGGTTGCGCGAATGGAAATCCCGATGCACGAAAACTCTGGGCTCCGCAAGATTGGCCGCGAGGATCCGTCCGAAGACCTCATCGATCTGCTGCCGGTCCTTTTCGGAAAGCACGAGTCCGTGGTGTTTGACGAGAAACCATTCCGGGAACAAGTCGAGTTCCCGCCGCAGCAAAGCCTGATCGTAGTCGGGTAGCACGCCCGGCCGGCTGGCCTGCTGCAGGCGGATCAGCGATGCAATCGCATCCGCATACAAGGACGCGGCATTCTCCGGCGTCAGCGCCTGAAGGTAGGTAGCATTCCCCAGGTCGGAGAGCAGCAGGAAGCCCCGGTCGAGGTCCTGCGCCAGAACCTCCGGAACATGAACGGCCGCGCGGAACAGCTGTTGCACATGCAGCCAGGGGCGACAATCCTCATTGGCAGGTGGCGCATCCATGACCACGAACGAACGGCCATCGGATTTCTGGGCACGGAAATAGCGTCGGAAACTGGCGTCGGCGGAGGCTGCGGCAAGGCTGAAATCCTCGGCGCCCCAGAGCCCGGCGAGCCACTTTCTGATCTGCTCCTGACGTTCCATGTTGAGGCTTTCCGCGAGTTGGGAAAACACGCAAGAACTCAGTCAGGGAGCGCGTTCCGCCGAAGTTGAGGTGATAGAATCATCAATTCTAGCATCGGCCGGCACGAACCATTCCGGCAGGCTGCAAGCATTGCGTTGTCAGTGACTTGCCTCCAACGTTGCGCCCACACATCGATTTGGCATGTCATCTTCGCGTCGCGGACAACTCAGGCCCGCCCTATTGCCGATATTGCTGCTCGCCGCCGGATCTGCTGCAGCGGACCCGCTGGTGCCTTTGCGGGTCAATCCCGCATTGCTCGGTGCCGGCACGCTGACCCCACCGACGGCGCCGATGGCATCGGTGCCGGCGCCTTTGCCGGTCGTCGAACGCGCAAAGATCGCGGCTCCAGGCCCGGTTGTGCAGCCGACAACAGCTGCCCCGGCACCATCGACGAGACCGGTGGCATCAATTCCCGTAATCGGCACCCCCCCCTCTCCGCCCGCGGCGGCCCCCGCCGAAGCGATACGTCCGGCGCCCGTCGCAGCCGTTATCCAATCCCGTCCGGCAACGACGTCCCTGCCCATAGCTCCCGTGGCGCCGGCGTCGGCGCCCAAGAGCCTGCGTGCCTCTGACAGGGAGCCGCCAGCGCCGGTATTGCCTGCAGCGCCGCCGGCTGCGGCAATCGCCAAGCCGCAGGAACCGCCACAGGTAGATGAGCGTCCGGCGCTGCCGCCTCTTTACTCGGCATATGTAGCGGCAGGCGAATTGCCGCATCCGACGCTGGCCCGGTCCGCCAACCTAGCTCCCCACCTCAGGCAGCCCGGCGAAGAATTGCCGACTTTCATCACTGCAGAACGCATTGCCGGCAAGAACGATGTCGAGGTGGTGGCCGAGGGCGATGTCGAATTGCGCAAGCGCAATTCGATACTGCTCAGCGACCGCATGACCTATCGGCAACTGGCCGACGAGGTCGACGCCGAAGGCAATGTGCGCCTGTCGCGCGACGGCGATCGCATCAGCGGTCCGCGCATGATGATGAAGCTTGAGGACAGCACCGGCTTCTTCGAGCAACCCACCTACAGTATCCGTCGCATCAAGACCGGTTCCGCAGCCACGCTCTGGACCGGCAATGAAGAGCGCGAGTCGGCCGAACTTACCACCGGTACCGGATCGGCTGCGCGCATGGAATTCGAAGGCGAAGGGAAGTATCGCCTGCGGGACGCGACCTACAGCACCTGTGCGCCAGCCGCCGGACGGGATCCCGACTGGTTTGCCCGGACGTCCGACCTGCGCCTCGACTACGACACGGAACAGGGCACGGCGCGCGACGCAACCCTGTACTTCCAGGGGGCGCCGATCCTCTACGCGCCATGGCTCAGCTTCTCGCTCAACAACGAGCGCAAGAGCGGACTGCTGACGCCGACGGCCGGATCCACAAGCCAGGGTGGCGTCGAATTTACCCAGCCGTTCTACTGGAACATTGCGCCGAACATGGATGCCACGATTGCGCCGCGGATCATGGCCAAGCGCGGCACATTGTGGAAAGGCGAGTATCGCTACCTGCAGCAAAGCTACGCCGGCACGATCGAAGCCAACTATCTTCCGCAAGACCGGCTGACAAACAAGCGTCGATCAAATTACTCCGTAAGCCATGTGCAGAATCTTGGGTACGGCTTCTCTGGCTCGCTTGCGTTGAACGGCGCCTCGGACAATACCTATTTCAGCGACCTGAGCAACGGCTCGGCAGTAATCGCGCAAACCAATCTGCTGCGCCAGGGCACGCTGAGCTACAGCGGCGGCTGGTGGTCTGCCAACCTGTTGGCCCAAAGTTACCAAACCCTCCAGGATCCGTCGCTGCCGCGAGTCGCGGAACCCTATCGACGCCTG
>CAJBYR010000260.1 GCA_903959855.1 uncultured beta proteobacterium | reverse complement strand
TTGCGGATGGTCGCCGCCCGGGCACCGAGCGCCTTGAGCAAGCCGATCTCGCCGGTGCGCTGGGTCACCGCCACCAGCATCACGTTCATCACCAGGATGCCGGCTACGGCCAGGCTGATCGCGGCGATGCCGGCCACGGCGGCGGTCAGCGCGCGCAGCAGTTTGTCGAAGGTGGCGAGCACGGCATCCTGGGTGATCACCGTGGTGTCTTCCTCGCCGCCGTGGCGGGCCTTGAGCACAGTGGCCACCTCGCCCTTGACTGCCTCGATCTCGCCACGGCTGCGAGCCTCGATCAGGATGCGAAACAGGGTGTTGGTATTGAACATGCTCTGCGCCACGCCGGCCGGTACGAACACCACCTCGTCGGTGTTCATGCCCAGGCCCTGGCCCACCGACTTGAGTACGCCGACCACTCGCAGGCGACGGTCGCCGAGCCGAATCATCTCGCCCACGGCCGGATTGCCGCCGAATATTTCTTCGCTGATCTTGGAACCGATCACCGCCACTGCAGCGCCGCGATTCCAGTCACCCTCGGGCAGGAAAGTGCCCTGCGCCATCTTGAAGCTGCGAATCGCGAGATAGGTCGACGAGGTGCCGGCAACCACGACTTCACGCAGGCGGCCGTTGGCATTGATCTCGGAATTGCCGGCCACCAGGGGTGCCACGCGCCGTACCGACGGCAGGCGCGTCAGCGCGAAGGCATCATCCACCGTGAGATCGCGCGGTGTGGTGGTCAGGGCATTGGCCGGGCTGAAACCGCCGGTGGCCGAACGTCCGGGCAGGACGATCACGAGGTTGCTGCCCAGAGCCGAGAACTGGTCGATCACGTAGCGCCGCGCGCCGTCGCCCAGGGCCGTCAGCACCACCACGGCAGCCACGCCGATGGCCATGGCCAGCACCGAGAGCGAGGTGCGCAGCGGATAACCGGTGGCCGCGTCGCGGGCGAAGCGCAGGACGTCGGGATAGCGCATGGCCCGGCCTCAGGCGCCGCCCGGCGATGAGGTATACGGGGCCGGCGCAGCCGGCGAAGCATCGTCGCCCCCTTTCCCGGAAAGGGGGTCGGGGGGATTGTCGTGCAATGTCCGAAGGTGAACTGCGGCGCTGTCATGCCGCAGTTCGCCGTCTTCCATCATGATCTGGCGACGCGCGCGACTGCCCAGCTTCTGGTCGTGGGTGACGATGATCAGCGTCATGCCACGTTCATTGAGCGCTTCGAGCAGGTGAATGACGTCGTCGCCGGTGGCGCGATCGAGGTTGCCGGTCGGCTCATCGGCCAGCAGCACGGCGGGCTGCATGATAGTGGCGCGGGCAATCGCCACGCGCTGGCGCTGGCCGCCGGAAAGCTGGTCCGGGCGATGGTCCGAGCGCTGATCGAGGCCGAAGTCCTTCAGCGCCTGCGTCACCCGCCGGGTGCGCTCGGCGGCCGGGATGCCCGCCAGCATCATCGGCAGGGCGATGTTCTCGGCGGCAGTGAGGCGCGGCACCAGGTGGAAGCTCTGGAACACGAAGCCGATGCGGCGGCTGCGCACTTCGGCCTGCTCGTCGGGAGAGAGGGTAGTGACGTCGCGGCCTTCGAGATGATAGGTACCGGCGTTCGGCCGGTCGAGCAGGCCCAGCAAGTTGAGCAGCGTGGACTTGCCCGAGCCCGAGGGCCCCATGATCGCCACGTACTCGCCGGCTTCGATGCTGACATCGAGGCGGCTCAGCGCATGCACCTCGCTGTCGCCGAGATGGAAGACGCGCTCGATGCCGGCGAGGCGGATAACGCTCATATTACAAACACTACTTGCCGTTCTTGGGCTCAGCCGCCGTCGCGCGGGCACCGACTTTCACGCCCTCGCGCTCCAGCGAGGTGACGATGCGGTCACCTTCGGCAAGCCCCTCGACAATCTCGGTGAATTCCCAGTTGGCCAGCCCGGCCTTGACCTTGCGTTCTTCGAGCTTGCCGCTCTCGGCATTCAACATCATCACCCGCGAGCCCTCGATCAGCGCCGCTGTGGGCACGCGCAGCACCTTGTCGCGGCCGCTGAGCACGATCTCGACATCCGCGCTGTAGCCGACCAGCAGGTTCACGTCGGCCGGCCGCTCGAAATCGATTTCGACATCGACGGTGCGCGCCTGCTTCTCGATCGCCAGCACGTAAGGCGCGACGCGGCGCACCTTGCCCACCAGCGGTTGCTTGGGCAGGGCGTCAAGCGAGACACGCACCGGCAGGCCGGCCTTGATCTTGGGCGCATCGACTTCATCCATCGGCGCCTTCACATACAGGCAGGTCTCGTCGATCAGGTCGATGGCGGGTGGCGTCGGCACACCGGGCGGCGACGGCGTCGAGTATTCACCGAGTTCGCCGACGATCTTGGCCACCGTGCCGTCGAAGGGCGCGTAGAGCACCATGCGGCCCTGCTCCACCCTGGTCACCGAGACACGGGCCGCCGCCTGGGCGACATCGGCGCGCGCGGTTTCGCAGGCCGCGCCACGGGCATCGGCCTCGCTGCGCGCCGTATCTTCGCGGGCATCGGAAACGAAGCCCTTGTTCTTCAGCGAGGTCTGGCGCTCCGCCTCGCGCCGCGAACTCGCCGCCGTGGTGCAGACTTCCTTGACGCGCTGCGCGGCCATCGTCCGCTGCGCCTCGGCCAGAGTCTGCTGTGCCTTCTGGTCATCGTTCCAGAGCTTGAGCAGCAACTGGCCCTTCTTCACCTTGTCGCCTTCCTTGACGCCGAGGTATTCGATGCGGCCGCCCATGATGGTCGACAGCTTGGTGCGCTGGCAGGCCTCGACGGTGCCGGCACGAGTGTTCACCACCGTGGATTCGACCCGGCCGCGATCCACCGACTTCAGCACCACGCTGATCGGCTTGGCCTGGGTTTTCCAGGAAAAGAAGCCGACGGCAATGCCGACGACCAGCAGCGCCGGCAGGACACGGCGCAAAAGAAAGGATGTATTCATGGCGCAGGGATTATGCCGCGTTTGGACAACAAAAGCCCTTACTCCAAAGGGTTAGCGCGGGGCCTTGGGCGACACCGCCACCGCTTCGATCCAGGGCTCCAGGCGCTGGCCGACGGCCACGGTGGCCTCGAACTTCGCGTCGGAATCGAGACCGTTGCGGCGGGGATCGCGCAACACCGGTTCCAGCGCCGGGCGCAGGGCATGCGGCACGTTGATCCGCCTTACGGCGAGGTCGCTGACATGGCCGCTGATGCGAGTCTTTTTGTCCTGCGTTGCCAGGCTCGGGCGCAGCTTTGCCTTGAGGATCAGGAAGCGGCCCCGATCCGGATATTTCGCGCGCAGCGCCGCGCGGTCGAGCCCGGCATCGATGGCGAACAGGCGGCTGTTGCGGGTTTCCTCGTTCTTCAACGCGTCCTGTGCCAGCTTGGCCTTGCCGGCGAATTCCTTGCTGTCGGCGTTGGCCAGTCGCGCCGCCTCGTGGCGCGCGGCGTTGCCCCGCGCCCTTTCCAGCGCCTGCTGCCAGGCCGGCCCGGCCAGTTCCAGCACCAGCAGCACCTCGCGCGGCAAGCTTCGCTCGAAGCGGCGGCGCGCCTCACTGCTATCGCCCACC
>CAJBYR010000259.1 GCA_903959855.1 uncultured beta proteobacterium | reverse complement strand
GGTGTCCGAGCCTGTCCCCGCCAGCGCCATGCCGGCCGCCACGGCCGCGGCCGTGCCGCTCGACGATCCGCCGGGCGAGCGCGCCGGGTCCCAGGGGTTGTGCACGTCACCATGAAATTCGTTGGTTCCGGTGATGCCGGCCGCAAACTCGTTCATCCCGGTCTTGCCCAGCATCACCGCCCCCGCCTCGCGCAGGCGGCGCACCACGGCCGCGTCGCGTACCGGCAGGTGGTGGCGCAACACGGCGGTGCCCATCGTGGTCACGATCCCGGCGGTGTCGTAGAGATCCTTATGCACGATGGGAATGCCGTGCAGCGGCCCGCGGTCCTTGCCGGCGCGCAGCTCGGCGTCCAGCGCGCGCGCCTGCTCCAGCGCCTGCTCGCCGGTTACCGTGACGAAAGCGTTGAGTTGCGGCTGGAATACGGCAATGCGCGACAGGCAGGCAGCGGTCAGCGATTCCGCGGTGCTGGCGCCCTCGCGCAGGCGCCGCGCCGCTTCGGCAATGCCTTCGGGCAGCGGGCCGTGGTCGGCGTTACCGGTCAAGCGATCACGCGCGGGGCGAAACGCCGCCGCCTCATTTGCGGCCGCGACGGATGGCCGGGATGTAGGTCTCGCGCCAGGCCTTGATCACCGGCACGCCGAGTGCGATTGCGGCAAGCAGCATCACCGTGCCACTGACCGGGCGCTGGAAGAAGATGGTCCAGTCGTTCTGGAAGCTGATCATGGTGGTCTGGAAGGTGCGCTCCGCGGTCGGCCCGAGGATGCAGCCGAGGATCATCGGCGCAATCGGGAATTTGAAGCGCTCGAAGAGGTAGCCGATGACACCGAACAAACCGACCATCCACAGGTCGGTCAGGTTGTTGCGCGCGGCGAAGGCACCAATGAAGCAAAGCATCACCACGTAGGCCGAGGTGATCGCTTCGGGGAAGTAGAGCACGCGCACCAGCGGCTTGATCGCAAAGTAGCCGAGCAGGCACATGGCGAACACGGCGACGAACATCGAGGCGAACAGGGTGTAGACCATCAGCGGCTGGGTCTGAAAGATCTGCGGGCCGGGCTGCACGCCGTGCAGCAGGAAGGCGCCGAGGATCACGGCGGTGGCGCCGCTGCCGGGGATACCGAGCACCAGCAACGGCACCATGTGGCCGCCGACCGAGGCGGTCGAGGCGATCTGCGGCGCGACGATGCCTTCCGGAATGCCGCTGCCGAGCTTGCCCTTGTGCTCGCCGTACTGGCGCTCGACGCCATACGACACAAACGAAGCGATGGTCGCGCCGGCACCCGGAACAATGCCGCACAGCAGGCCGATCAGCGAGCTGCGCGCAATCGTCGCGCGCATGCGCATTGCATCGACGAGCTTCGGCAGCTTGGTCTGCACCTTGGCGCCCATGCTCATCGGCGCGGTCTTGAAGCCCTGCTCGAAGCGCACCAGCACCTCGCCCAGGCCATAGGCACCGACCATCACCGTCAGGTATTCGACGCCGTCGGCCAGCAGCGGCACACCGAAAACGAAGCGCTCGGCGCCGAAGGTTTCATCGACGCCGATGGTTGCAATGAAGAGGCCGATGAACATGCTTATGAAGGCATTGGTCAAGGACGCGCCACCCAGCGCCACCACGCTGGTCAGACCAAAGACGATGATGGCAAAGTAGTCCGGCGCATCGAACTTGAGCGCGAATTTGGCGAAGGGCACGGCCATCAGCACCATCGCCGAGACAGTGAGGATGCCGGCAAAGAAGGCGGCGAACAGCGTCCAGCCCAAGGCCTCGGCCGGACGTCCGTTCTGCGCCATGCGCCAGCCGTCCCACAGCAGCGGCACGTCGAGCGGCTCGCCCGGCACCTTGAACAGGATCGCGGTGAAGGCGCCGCCGTAAGTGCCGGTGATGTACATCGCAGTGAGCAGGATCACGGCCGGCGTCACGCCCAGCGTGTAGGTAAAGGGCAGCGCGAGCACCACGCCCATCACCAGGGTGAGGCCCGGCAGCACCGCCACCAGCATGCCGGCGACGGTGCCGATCGCCAGAGCAAGCAGGTTGGCGGGGACAAAGACGTTGGCGAAGCCGGCGGCAAGCTGGGAAAAAATGTCCATCGCGTGTTTCCTCAGCGTATGCCCAGCAGGCCGATCAACTTGACCGAGATGGTTTCGAAAATGCCGGTGCCCAGCGGCAGCGAGACATACACCACCTTCATGAACAGGAACATCAGGATCAGGGTGCCGAGCACGCTGACCAGGGCGACGACCTTGGTCTTCCGATAGGTGCCTAGCCAGATGAACAGCGCGATGAAGACCAGCGAGGCGACGGCGAAACCGACCTTGGGCAGCACCCAGACATAAGCCAGCGTCAGGCCGATTCCGGTCAGAAGCCGGCCGAGATGGTATTCGACCGGTTCCTCCTCGACGCCCCCCTGCTCGCCAGCCACCTGCTGCTCTACCTGCGAGAGCAGGCCGCCCATGCCTTGCATGTCAAAGAACCAGCGGAACACCAGTTCGAAGACGCAGACGCACATCGCCAGGCCGAGAATCAGCCGCGGCCAGAAGTTCGGCCCGATGGCGCGGTCGGCGCTGCCCATCGAGCCAATGCTGCCGGCCTCCCAGAACAGGAACCCGGCGATGCCAAGGACGATGAAGTAGGGAATCGTGTCTTTGCGGCTGGGCTTGTCCATCGCGGCTCGGCTCGGGTCAGGTGGCGGCGCGGCTTACTTGCCGAGGGAAGTCACCAGCGCGGACATGGCGTCCAGCTCGTGCTGAAGGAACTTCTCGGCTTCCGCCGGGCCCAGGTAGCTGTTGGGATCGGCATAGCTGTCCTTGAGGAAGGACTTGTACTCGGGCGACGCCGCCGCCTTGGCGATGGCATCGGCCAGCAGCTTGACGCGCTCGGGCGGGGTGCCGGCCTTGATGATCAGCGAACGGAACTGCGGCAGCGTGACGTTGTAGCCCAGTTCCTTGGACACCGGGATGTCCTTGAACTCGGGCACGCGCTCGTTGGCGAAGATCAGCAGCGGGCGCATCTGCTTGTTGTCCAGCATCTGGCGCACGTCGCCGGCCTGCTCGTAGAGCGCATCGGCATGGCCGCCAAGGATCGAGACGTAGCGCTCGCCGGGGTTGGAGAAGGGCACGGCGTTGGTCTTGATGCCCTTGGTGCCGAGGTAGCGCAGGGTCACGTCGTCGATGCTGCCGAGGCCCAGCACGGCCACTTTGAGCTTGCCGGGGTTGGCCTTGGCTTCCTTCTCGAAATCGGCCCAGGTCTTGAAGCGGCTGTCGTTGGGCACAAAGATCGCCGAGGGCTGCTGCAGCATGATCGCCAGCGGCTTGAAGTCGGTGCCGGACTTCCACTTGGTATTACCCGTCACCTGCAGTGCATGCGTGTCGGCGATGAACACCGAAATGGCATGACCGTCGGGCTGGCCGACCAGCAGCTTGGTCATGCCGGTGGAACCGGTCGCGCCCGGCGCATTCACCACCGGGAAGGACACCTTCATCGAGTCCTCCATGATCTTGCCGACCTTGCGCGCCAGCTGGTCGGCGCCGCCGCCCGGTCCCCAGGGGACGATGATTTCGATCGGGCGGCTGGGGTACTTTTCCTGTGCCTGGATCGCACCGGATGCGAACAAACCGCCGAGCGCGAGCGCTCCGGCACCGAACAGTTTGATGAACTTGGATACGGGTTTCATGGTTCTCATCCTCCTATGTTGGCCGCATGCATTCACGGCCTGTTGGTTTCCGCGCCCGTGGCGCGTTCCGCTTTTCCTACTTAAAAAGATCCACCAGCTTCAAGCGCTGCACCTTGCCCGACGGCCCCTTGGGCAGGTCGTCGACAAAACGGAATTCTTTGGGCGTCTTGTACGACCCCAGCGCTCCGACGCAATATTGACGCAATTCTTCCACGCTGCAACTTTGACCCGGCCTCGCCACTACACAGGCGACGATCTCCTGGCCGTAGTTTTCGTCGGGCACGCCCACGGCCGCCGCTTCGAGCAGGGCCGGGTGCTTGAGCAGGGCCTCGTCGATTTCGCGCGGGGCAATGTTCTCGCCGCCCTTGATGATCAGCTCCTTGAGCCGGCCGGTAACGAAGACGAAGCCGTCCGCGTCCATGTGGCCGAGGTCGCCGGTATGCAGCCAGCCGTCCGCCGTCAGCGACTTCGCTGTCTCGTCGGGGTTCTTGTAATAGCCGGTCATGACGTTGTCGCCGCGCACCATGATCTCGCCGGTCTGCCCCGCCGGCCGGGTGTTCCCGGTGGCATCGATGATCTTCGCTTCATTGCCGAAGGCCTGGCCGGGGCTGCCGATCTTGCGCAGCGCCGGGTCGAGCGGATTCGAGAAGCATGGCGCGGCGGTCTCCGTGAGGCCCATGGTCTCGATAATGCCGATGCCGAACTTGGCTTCGAAGGCACGGTGATGGGTCGGCGCCAGCGGCGCCGAGGCCGAGCGGCAGAAGCGCACCCGCGAAATGTCCAGACCCTTGGCCTGCGGCGTCTCGCCGCCCAGCAGGTAGACGATGATGGTCGGCACCACGTTGATCCAGGTGCAGCCGTGCTCGACCACGGTCTCCCAGAAATTCGAGGCGCTGAATTTGCGCGGCAGCACCAGGCTGCCGCCATGCACCAGCGGCGTGGTGGCGGTAACGATCTGGGCATTGATGTGGTACAGCGGCAGCACCGCCATGACGCGATCCGCCGGGGTCAATTGATGCGCCTGCGAAACATATTCGCCGCCGGCAATCACCGCGCGATGGGCCAGCACCACGCCCTTGGGCTTGCCCGTGGTACCCGAGGTGTACATCATCAGCGCGTCGTCGTTCTCGTCGATATCCGCCACCGGGTCGGCCTCGGCCGCATCCATGAATTCCTCGGCATCGGGATCGCAGACGATGACGTCGAGCGGCCGCAGAATGGCCTTCATCGCCTCCTTGAGCCGCTCGACCTGGTCGGGCGAAACGAAGACGATATGCGCATCGCAATGGTCCAGCACGTAGGCGAGCTGCGAAGGCTGGGCCAGCAGGTTCACCGGCGTCACGCAGTAGCCGCCATACATCACACCGATGAACAAGCGGCAGGTCTGGAAGCCATTCGGCATCAGCAGCGCAACGCGCTCGCCGGGCCGCGCACCGCGCGCCGCAAGGAAACCGGCCAGCCGTCGCGAAGCGCGGCGCAGACCGCCGAAACTCAGCGTGCGCCCGGTCTCGGGGGCGATCAGGTAGGTGGCATCGGGGGTCTCGGCGGCGCGGCGGTCGACCCAGTGACGGATGGTGCGCATGGCCTTAGGCACGATGTACTTGCGGTCGGGGGGCGGCAGTGAGCGCGGGGAGTCGGTGCCGCTCGTGTCCTCCGAGCCGGGCTAAGCCCGCTCCGCCCACGGCTTGCCCTGCATGGCAAGCCGGCTTCGGCAGCGCGGAGCAGTGCTCCGCGAAACCCTGCCTACGCCCCCCTTTACTTACCGGATCCGGATACCCGCCATCCTTGGCCGGATAGGCCTGCGCTTTGCAACCGAAAACCCGCGACGACGTGACCTGATCGGGAGGGTGGGGTGTTCTGCGCAGCGAAGTAAAGAAGGAGTCGAAGCCCGAAGGGCGGCGACGGGTGACATGAGCGGAGTAGAACGCCCCGCCGTCACGATCGCGCGCAAGAGGCAGCACGAACAGAGTTCCAGTCACGACCCGAACTTCGCCAGGTAATCGCCGAATATCTCGGCCTCGGTGGGCATGCGCGGCGGGATCTTGCGGGCGATGCGGGTGGTGTTCATGTACTGCCGGTAACTCATGTTGTCCGAGAAGTTGTTGCGGCCCCAGGTGCCGCAACCCATCGACAGCGAGAAAGGCAGGCCGTTGTCGAAGGCGCCGCCGGTGGCGAAGCAGTGGGCCTGGTTCACGATGACGCGACTCACCGGCAACTCGAGGCCGAGGCGCAGGATGTGTTCGTCATTGGCGGAATGGATGCTCACCGAGTGCCCGGCGCCCTGGAAGGCGTAGATCTCGCCGACGATGGCGCAGGCGGCGTCGAAGTCGCGGGCGCGGTACACGGCCAGCACGGGCGAGAGCTTTTCGCCGGAATAGGGATAGTCGGGCCCGGTGCCGACCTCCTCCACCATCAGGAAGCGCGCCGACTCGAAGCGCGCGCCCTGCAGGCCGGCCATCTCCGCGATGCGGCTGGCCTTCTGCGCGGTGACGGCGCTGGAGAGCTTGCCGTTGGGCCACATCGTGGCCTGCAGCTGCGACTTTTCGGCAACGTCGAGCATCACGCCGCCGGCCGCCTGCAGCGCGGCGATGGCGTCGGCATAGACACCGTCGAGGATCACCACGCTGTTCTCCGAGGAACAGCTGGTGGCGTTGTCGAAGGTCTTGGAGGCCATGATCGCCGCCGCGGCCTCGTTCAGGTTGGCGCCGACGTCGATGATCGAAGCCACGTTGCCGGCGCCGACGCCGAAGGCCGGCGTGCCGCAGGTGTAGGCCGCGCGGATATTGCTCTGCGAGCCGGTGGCCACCACCAGGTCGGCCTGGCGCATCAGCTCCTGGGTGGTGTCCTTGGTCACCGGCGCCGGCAGGCACTGCACCAGGTCGAGCGGCAGGCCCAGCTTTTTCAGTTCGGCGTGGATGTAGCCAACCAGCGCGATGCAGGTCGACAGGCCCTTGGGCGAGGGCGCGATGATCACGGCATTGCGGCACTTGAGCGCGTTGATCACCTTGTTGGCCGGCGTCGCCGCCGGGTTGGTCGAGGGCGTGATCGCCGCCACCACGCCAACCGGCCGCGCGATCTCGACCAGGCCGCGCGCGGGGTATTCGGCGATGACGCCGACGGTCCTGGCGCCCTTCAGGTCGCGCAGCAGACCGAGGGTCTTGCGGTGGTTCTTGGTGATCTTGTCGTCGACGTCGCCGAGGCCCGTGTCGCGCACCGCCATCTCGGCCAGGGCGCGGTTGCGGCCCGGCTCCATAATCGCCCAACCGGCGGCAAGCACGGCCTCGTCGACCTGCTCCTGGGTGCATTGCTCGTACACGCGCTGGGCAGCCCGCGCCCGGGTGATGAGGGCGGCGACGATCTGCTGGGCTTCGGTTTTCGGGGTGGGCGCCGCGGCGGGACTTGCCAAAACCATCTCCTGAATCAATATTTACTGGAAAACCTGTTTTCGTTTTTATTACTATAGACGGACGAAATCGACTGAGTCAACGCATTTATTGCGATTTCGAAATCATTCTTTTCATTTTCTGTATTTTTCATATAATCCGGCCCATCTATTCCGGATCGCGAAATCCAACCCAGGATTGCCCCGATGACCCAGACCGCCCAGCCGTCCGACACCTCCGCCGCCGCCCTGCGCGCCGTCGCGATCATGGAAACCGTGGCCCGCGCCAACCGGCCGCTGGCGCTTTCCGACATCGCCGCAAGCTGCGGCCTGCCGGCGCCGACCACCTTCCGCATCCTCAGCCTGCTCGAAGGCGCCGGCCTGATCCAGCGCGAACCGACCGGCAAGACCTACGGCATCGGCCATCGCCTGGCGCGCCTCGGCCTCGACGTGATGTCGAACAACGACCCGCGCGGCGAGCGCCGCGCCATCCTGCGCCGCGTGGTGGATGAGATCGGCGAGACCTGCAACCTGGCCAGGCTCAACGGCGACGAGATCGTCTACATCGACCGTGTCGAAACCGACTGGTCGCTCAAGGCCGAGCTCAAGCCCGGCTCGCGCGTGCCGCTGCATTGCACTTCGAGCGGCAAGCTCTTCCTCAGCCAGATGCCGAAGGCGAAGCGGCGCCGCATGCTCGAATCGCTCAGCCTGAAGCGCTATACCGACAACACGGTGACCGACATCAACACGCTGGAAGCCCAGCTCGACCACATCGCCCAGACCCGCGTCGGCTTCAACAACGAAGAGCTGCAGGCCGGCGTGATCGGGCTGGCGGTGCCGGTGACCGACGCCGACGGCCGCATGATCGCCACCGTGGCGCTGCAGGCGCCGGTGGCACGGCTGCCGCTGGCGCGCGCCATGGACTGCGTGCCGCGCCTTCTGGTGGCGGCGCGGGACATGGCGGCGACTTTCGGCAACGGCTCAAGCTGACGGGCGTTTTGATTGCGTACGGCAGCCGGCTATTGCCTATACTTCGCCTGAGTTAGCGGCGACCTTCACTGGTCAAGAGGAGGCGAAATGCCAACAATCAGCATGTTCTACGGCATCCTTGTATCGATGTTTTTCGAGGATTCCGACCGGCACAATCTGCCCCACATTCATGTGCGGTACGCTGGCGAGAAGGCATCAATCGCCATCGAAGACGGCAACGTGCTTGCTGGCAGCATGCCGCCAAGGCAGCTCAAAATGGTTCAGGCGTGGATTGAGATCCACAAGGACGAGCTGTATGCCGACTGGGAGCTGGCCGCCGCCGGCGAGCAGCCTTTCCGCATCGCGCCGCTGCAATAAGGAGAACGCCATACAAGACCTTTTCGATGTAGTGAAGGTGGAAACCGGACCGGACTACACGCTGTTCCTTCAGTTCGAGAACGGCGAGAAGCGCGTGTTCGATATGGCGCCGTACATGGACAAAAAGCCGTTTGTCCAGTTGAAGGGATCGCCGCTTTTCGCCAAGGCCGCCGTCGACTGCGGCACCGTCGTCTGGCCGGGCAATATCGACATCGCGCCGGAAACGCTTTACGACCGGTCCCTTCCGGTTTAGTCATTCCGCCGCGCTTAAGCTCCACGCATCCGCATCCACCGGCACCCAGGCCTCGATCGCCGCGGTGGCGATGACGTGGGTCGTGTCCGTTTCCGGGTCATGCACATTCAGTCCGCCGCGCACGGCGCGCACTTCCGCCTTGCCGCGCGGCAACTCGGAGGCAACGACGGCGGTATCCACCTTGTCCGGCTCCTGCACGGCGATGGTCACCTGCACGCGCATGCGGCGGTGGTCTATGCCGAGGGTGCGGAACATCGTGATCGAGGAATGGTGCAGGGCGTCCTGCACGGCGCGGCAGGCGGCCTTGGTGTAGTCCTCGCCGTAGAGGTCGTTGCCGGTGCCGGTTTCGAGGATGATGCGATGCTCGACTTCAGCCATGGGCGGCCTCCATGTCGAAGGACACCATGACTGCGGCATTGGCGATGACATTCACGCCATCGCGGTGCGGCTTGGGGATGTCGAGCCCGCCGAAGACGACGCGGATCGTAGGCCGGCCGTAGGGGAAGATGTCCATCAGCTTCGAGGTATCGACTTCCTCCGGCTTCTGCACGCCAATTTCGACGTCGATCAGCATCTGCTCCTTGGGGTAGCCGAAGGCCTCGGCCACGGTCAGCGAGTTGTGCCACAGGGCATCGCGGATCGCGCGCGCCGCAGCCTCGGTGTAGTCGCGGCGGCGGATCGAATGCCCCATGCCGAACTGCACCACCAGACGTTTCTTTGCCATGTGCTTCCTTTCTAGCGCCGGTGCCGGCCGACTATCAGTTGCAGGATTTCGTTGAACACCGCGTTGTCCAGCGTCGCGGATAAATCAATCGCCAGGCAGCGGCGATAGAAGGGGCTGAGGTCGAGGCCGACGCCGAGGCCCAGCACCTCGACCGCGCCCTGCTGTTCGCGCCGGGCGACGACTTCCTTGAGGTGGTTGTCGAGGTAGAAGGCATCGTTGGCGCGGCGCGTCGCGGCGTCGTTGGGGCAGCCGTCGGAAATCACGATCAGGATGCGGCGGCGCGCCTCCTGCGCCAGCAGCCGCTCGCAGGCCCAGTCCACCGCCTCGCCGTCGATGCCCTCGCGGAACAGGTCGGCCTTGAGCAGCGCGGCGACGCCGGCCCGCGCCCGGCGCCACGGGCGATCCAGCGGCTTGAACACCATGTGGCAGGCCTCGTTGAGCCGCCCCGGCGCCGGCGGGCTGCCGGCCGCCAGCCATTCGCGATGCGGCCGGCCGCCGTTCCAGGCACCGGTGGTGAATCCCAGTAGTTCGCTCTTCACGCCGGCCATCTCGAAGGCGCGCAAGAGGATGTCGGCCAGGGTGGCGACAGCCTCGACGTTGTTCTTCATTGAACCCGAGCAATCGACCAGCAGGCTCACCAGGCAATCGTCGGCGGCGGGCTGGAAGCGGTCCTGGCGAAACAGCCGCCTCTCGGTCGGCGAGGTGACGAGGCGCGAAAGCCGCCGCCCGTCGATGCGGCCCTCCTCCTCGTCGAACAGCCAGCCGTCGCGGTGCGGCACGGCCAGCAGGCTGCGCAGTTCGCGTGCCAGCCGGCGCAGGTTGATGCCCTGCGCCGCGACGCACTGGTCCAACTTCTCGCGGAATTCCTGCAACAAGGCGCGGCGCACCAGGCCGGCTGCTTCGAGCTCGGTGTCGTGGGCGCGGGTGAAGATGCGGTAGCCGTCCTCGGATTCGCCGAAGACGCGGCTCTCGCCGGTCTCGGCTTTGGCGATCACGCTCTCGCCCTCGCCTTCGAAATTCAGCAGCAGGCGAAAGCGGCGGCGCGCGTCGTCGTCTTCATCGGCTTCGTTTTCCGCATCGTCCGCCTCGCGCCGCAGCGGCGGCAGCTCGGAGGTCACGTGTCTGGCAATCACTAGGGCATGCTCGGCATAGGCCGCCTGGTCGCCGCGCTGCCGGCGCAGGCCAGCCAGGGCTGTGCCCAAGGGTTCGGCCAACCCGGCGCGCATGCCTTCGATCATTTCCTCGGTTTCTTCCAGCACCGGGTAGCCGGTCAGGCGCGACCAGCACATCTGGGCCAAGGTGTACATCAGCATGCCGAGCTGGCCGCGCGTCAGCCCGGCGCGGTGGTAGTCGCGCGCCCAGCGCTCGAAGCGGTGGCGCAGGTTGTGCACCTGCCCAGGCAGGGCGGCATCGACCAGGGTTTCCACGCGCAACTGCTCCAGCCATTCGAAGACCAGCCGTTCGATGCCTTCGGCGGGGCGCAAGGCCTCGTGCATGGCCTTGTCGGTGTAGCGCAGGCGCAGGGCCACGGCATCGGCCAGCGCGCGGCAATCGGCGTAATCGACGGCGCCGGTGTCGATGCGCAGGTGCGGCGCATGCAGCGGCAGCAAGTGCCCGCCCTGGTGCAGGTGGCCGCCGCGAAAGTGCAGGCTGGCGTCGCCGCTCATGGCACGCAGGGTGGCGGCGCTGAGTTCCTCCGCGCGCTGCTGCCACTGCTGCCGGCGCGGGCCGCCCGGAGCGGGGCCCAACATCAGGCGGGCGGCGTTGCGGGGCCGCCGCGCATCACCGACTCGGCCAGCTCGACATCGAAGCAGCGCTGGTAGTACTCGGCCACCAGCGCGCGCTCGACCTCGTCGCACTTGTTAAGGAAGGAAAGGCGGAAGGCCTGCGCCGTGTCACCGAAAATTTCGAGGTTCTCGGCCCAGGTGATCACCGTGCGCGGCGACATCAGAATCGACAGGTCGCCGGCGGCGTGGCCCTTGCGCGTGAGTTCCGCCATCGCCACCATGGCCGTGACCAGCTTGCGTCCGGCTTCGTGGTCCATCGAGGGCACGCGCGCCAGCACGATGGCCACTTCTTCCTCGCGCGGCAGGTAGTTCAGCGTGGCGACGATGTTCCAGCGGTCGATCTGGGCGTGGTTGAGCACCTGCGTGCCGTGGTACATGCCGGTGAGGTTGCCCAGGCCCACGGTGTTGGCCGTGGCGAAGAGGCGGAAATCGGGATGCGGCTCGATCACGCGGTTCTGGTCGAGCAGGGTGAACTTGCCGTCGCGTTCGAGGATGCGCTGGATCACGAACATCACGTCCGGGCGGCCGGCATCGTATTCGTCGAACAGTAGCGCCACGGGCCGCTGCAGCGCCCAGGGCACGATGCCTTCCTGGAACTCGGTGACCTGCAGGCCGTCCTTCAGCACGATGGCATCCTTGCCGACGAGGTCGAGCCGGCTGATGTGGCCGTCGAGGTTCACCCGCACGCAGGGCCAGTTGAGCCGCGCCGCGACCTGCTCGACGTGGGTGGATTTGCCGGTGCCGTGCAGGCCCTGCAACATCACGCGACGGTTGCGCGAAAAGCCGGCGAGGATGGCCAGCGTGACATCCGGGTTGAAGCGATAGACGGGATCGATCTCGGGCACGTGGGCATCGCGTTCGGCAAAGGCCGGCACCATAAGGTCGGAATCGATGCCGAACAGCTCGCGCACCGAAACGCGCTGCGTCGGCCGTATCTGCGCCAGATCACTCATGTTCCGGACCTCAGCATGCCGGGCACGGCTTCGGCGTCGATCGCGGCCATGGCGCGCGCGGCGCGCTGCAGCGCCGGCAGCACCTTGGGCACCTGCTCGATCGAGAGGCGCATCACCGGCGCCTGGATGGCGATGCCGGTGTTGGACGGGCGGCCGTCGATCGCCGGCACCAGCACGGCGATGCACAGCAGGCCGGGGAGGAACTCCTCGCGGTCGAGCGCATAACCCTGGTCGCGCACCTGCTGGATCTCGGCTTCCAGCGCGGCGCGATCGGTGAGGGTGCTCGGCGTGTAGCGTTCCAGCGTCGCCGCATCGAGCAGCAGGCTGCGCTGGGCGTCGGGCATCTGGGCGAGGAAGAGCTTGCCGCTGGCCGAGCAATGCACCGGCACGCGCGAGCCTGGCTGCAAATAGAAGCGCAGCGGCGCCGGGGTCTCGACGCGATCGAGGTAGAGCACCTCGCCGCCGGCCAGCGCGGTGATGTTGCAGCTTTCGCCGACCTCGTCGACCAGGGTGCGCAGCACGGCGTGGCGCGCGCCATGCACCGTGCTGTTGAACAGCAGGTCTTCGCCCAGGCGGCGCAGGCGCAAGGCCATGCCGTAGTGGCGGCCATCGGCCTCGCGCTGGATCATGCCGGCGCTTTCCAGCTGCTGCAGCATGCGGTGCAGAGTGGGCTTGGGCAGGCCGGTTTCCTCGACCAGGGCCGGCAGGCTGAAGAAATGGTTCTTGCGCGCGATCACTTCCAGCAGCGAAAAGAGGCGCAGCGTGGGCGTGTCGCCGTCGATGGTGACGGGCTCCGGGCGCTGGAATCGACGTTCAGGGCTAGGGCTCATGGCCGGCATCATATACCGTTTTCCGATACGCCATGTCTCGTTTTATGCTTGACATCACCAGATCGAAACCCTAAAGTCGCCGAACTGCACGTTTTTCAAAACGTTTCGTCCCGATTTTTTTAAAAACAACGAGGAGCCGCCATGAGCGCTGCTGACAACCGGTCCGTGCCCACGGGCCCCACCCGCATGACCCCTTCCGAAGCCTTCGTCGAAACCATGGTCGCCAACGGCGTGACCGACATGTTCGGCATCATGGGCTCCGCCTTCATGGACGCCATGGACATCTTCGCCCCGGCCGGCATCCGCCTGATCCCGGTGGTGCATGAGCAGGGCGCCGGCCACATGGCCGACGGCTACGCCCGCGTCTCGGGCCGCCATGGCGTCGTCATCGGCCAGAACGGCCCCGGC
>CAJBYR010000258.1 GCA_903959855.1 uncultured beta proteobacterium | reverse complement strand
TCGTGCGCAAGCTCTCGCTCACCCAGGGCACCTCCAAGGTCACGCGCGACACCTTCCCGGTATTCGATGCCCAACTCCCGGCCGATGCCAACGAGAAAGTCTCCGTTTGGGTTCGTGACGGCTGGAGCATCGACGAAAACTCGGTACGGGCCGATGCCCGCCAGGTCGGCAACCAGTCGCCTACGGTGTTTGTGTTCATTCCCAAGCGTTCTGCCGACGATCTGCGTCACTACCTGATCGACTACAAGGCGGCCAGCGCCACCCTCGACAAACGCGAGATTACCAATTCCGCTGAAGGCACCGAAGCGCGTTCGGCCATGGAAACGACCAAGCAGACCGCTGAAGGCAAGATCCGTGATCTCCTGCAAGAAGCCTTCTCCGGCGCACGCATCTTCCAGGGCGGTGGCAATGAAATCCTGGGCACTGACCTGCAAAGCATGACACTTGAAGCAGCGACCAACGCCCTAAAGCGGCTCTACCCGCAGTTCCACATTGCCGACCACGCCGGTTGGAGCAAGGTGTACGAAAAGGCGCAAAAAGGCGCTCCCGATGCACTCAAGAGCGTCGGCGACGAAGGCGAACCCGCCAAGAATCCCGTCTGCAAAGCCATTCTGGCGTTCATCGCTGGCGGTAAAAAAGGTATCGACATCCGCAAGAATTTCGAAGGCAAGGATTACGGGTGGCCGGGTGACGCCGTGGATGGCGGCTTGCAGGTGCTGCTCGTCGCGGGGCTGATTCGCGCCCAAGACGAAAAAGGGCAGACCATCGACCCGAAGGACCTGGAGCGCAAGAGCATCGGCAAAACGATGTTCAAGGTCGAATCTGCCACCGTGACCACCGCCCAGCGCATCCAGATTCGCAAGCTGCTGCAGAAGGTCAGCCTCACCGCCAAGCAAGGCGAAGAACTGGCCTTCGTACCTCAGTTCCTGGTCAATGCCCAAGATCTCGCCAACCGAGCCGGTGGCGACGCCCCACGGCCGGCGCGCCCGGATACGGCATCGCTGGATGAAATTCGCCTTACGGCAGGCAACGAACAACTGCTCGCGCTCTATAACCAGCGCGACCAACTCAGCGATTCAATCGACGCCTGGAACGACCTGGCCGAGCGCATTGAGAAACGCCTGCCATCCTGGAATACCCTCAAGCGTTTGCTGGCACAGGTCAACGGGCTCTCTGGCGCCGAAGTGCTCGTCGCCCAAGTCACGCATATCGAGCAGCAGCGGCAATTGCTAGAAGAGCCCGATGCGATTACGCCCCTGGTCGCCAGCCTCACGCAATTGCTGCGCGACGAACTGAACCGCTTGCACACCGACTACCAGGCACGCCACCAAAAAGGCATGGCGCGTCTGGATGCCGATACCAATTGGCAGCAACTCGAGCCGGAGCAGCGCAACAGCCTGCTCACCACGCAGAAGCTGACGTTGGCCGACGCGCCCAAGGTTCAGGTTGCCAACACCGACGAGGTGCTGGCCACACTCGAACGCCTGTCGCTGTCGTCATTCACTGATCGGGTGGCGGCAATCGACTCCCGTTTTGATGCCGTGCTGGTTTCCGCCGCCGAGTTGATGGAGCCCAAAGCGCAGTTCGTGAAATTGCCCAGCCGCACCATCAAGACCGATGCCGACATCGAAACCTGGCTGGCGGATGCCAAAAAGGAAATTGCCCAAGCCCTGCAAAAAGGCCCGGTCATCCTTCACTAAGGTCAGAACAACATGCAAGCACTCGATAAAGACCTGCGCGGCGCGCTAGAAAAAGCCGTTAAGGCGGCGCGCGAAACCGCCGAGATTGCGGCGTTTGCCGCGCTGGACCAACTCGGGGTCGGCCACGACAAACCCGAGGCATTTTTGTCCGACGCCGAGAAGGCGCTGCGCAATCGCCTGCGCACCCACGGCAAGCAACTCGGCGATGCACGCGACTCGAAGAGCACGAACCCAACCTATGGCAAGCAAGAGGTCCAACATCTGGTCCAGGAAGTTGCCTACCAGCATTGGCACCGCATGTTGTTCGCCCGCTTCCTGGCCGACAACGATCTGCTGATGTACGACGGCGTGGCTGTCACCATCGAGGAATGCGACGAACTGGCCGCTGACGAAGGCGCCAAAAACGGCTGGGAGTTAGCTGGAAAGCTGGCGGCTCGTATGTTGCCGCAGGTGTTCAAGCCAGGTTCACCGGTATTTGAGTTAACCTTTGCCCCGGAACATCAAAGCGAACTTGAGCGATTGCTCAAGACCTTACCCGATGCCGTATTCAAGGCCAGCGATAGTCTGGGCTGGGTGTACCAGTTCTGGCAGGCCGACAACAAAGAACGCATCAACAAGTCGGAAGTGAAGATTGGTGCCGATGAGCTGCCCGCCGTCACCCAGCTTTTCACTGAGCCTTACATGGTGGCCTTCTTGCTGCACAACTCACTGGGCGCTTGGTGGGTCACGCGGCATCCGGAGACTCCCAGTCCGGTCGATCTGTCTTACCTACGCTTCATACCTGATAGCGCCGTCTCGCCAGCGCCGACTTTTGCAGGGCAGCTTCCCGCAGCGGGAAAATTCGAGGGCTGGCCAGACTCACTGGCCGACTTCAAGTTGCTCGATCCGTGCTGCGGCTCGGGTCACTTCCTGGTAGCGGCTTTCCTGATGCTGGTCCCGATGCGCATGGCAGCCGAGAGCTTGAGCGCAAAGGATGCAGTCGACCGGGTTCTGGCCGACAATTTGCACGGCCTCGAATTGGACCCGCGCTGTGTGGAAATCGCCGTATTCGCAGTGGCATTGGAGGCCTGGCGCTATCCGGATGCATCCGGCAAGCCGCTCGGTGTGCGGGAGATTCCGGCGCCCAGCATCGCGTGTTGCGGACTGAAGGTCGCTGCCAACGCGCAGGACTGGGAGGCATTGGTACCGGACGACGCACCCAATGCTGAGTACGTGCGCCAAGAGTTGCGCCAGCTGCACGCCAGTTTTTCAGATGCGCCACTACTTGGCAGTCTGCTGGACCCGGCACGTAGCCTCAAGAATGACCTGGCTACATCCAGTTATGAGACGTTGCGGGCGTTGTTGCGTAAAGCCTTGGCCACTGAACGACCCGCCAACCTCCTGAATGAAGACGATGATCGCTGGGAATTGGCGTTGAGCGCTCAAGGCCTGTTAGAGGCCGCACGTTTGCTTGACGCGCGATATCACCTCGTAGTCACAAATGTTCCATATCTCAAGCGCGGAAATCAGTCGGACCCATTGAAGACCTACTGCGAAGAACATTATCCGACCGCAAAGAACGACCTAGCAAACGTCTTTCTGGAGAGATGTTTAGAGCTTTCTAGAGAAATAGCTGGGGTCGTTCAGATCGTCATGCCGCAGAACTGGCTTTTTCTAATTAGCTACAAACAACAGCGGGAGGACTTGCTCAAACGCGTTAGATGGAATCTTCTCTCACGGCTTGGTTCGGGTGCTTTCGAGACAATTAATGGCGAAGTTGTCAATGTAATCCTGCTAACGCAGACGCACGAACCTGCTCCCACGGACTTCTTCATACGTGGCATTGATGCCAGCGGCGGACGGACTTCATTCGAGAAGTCCGTGTCTCTGCGGGATGGATCTCTGCTTCAGGTGTCTCAGACCGCTCAACTTAGAAATTCAGATGCCCGCGTGGCGCTGGGCGACACATCCGATGAGGAGTTGCTTTCGAAGTACGCGAACTCATACCAGGGCATTACCACTGGAGATAACCGCCGATTCATTGCGTATTTCTGGGAGCAGAAGCGTTTCGCATCGCCGTGGATGTCATTTCAATCAACAGGTGATACGAGTGTGCCTTTCACGGGAAGGGAACAGGTTTTTCGGTGGGAAGATGGAGCGGGTGTACTTGCCTCATCACCGGCGGCGCGAATTCAGGGGCAGGTAGCCTGGAAGAAGTGGGGTGTGGCCGTAAGGCAAATGGGCACATTTCCAGCGACGCTAAATTCAGGCAGTCCATGGGACATGAACAGCGCCACGCTCGTTCCCAAAGATCCCGCTCACTTGGCAGCCATTTGGTGCTTCTGCTCGTCGCCAAACTTCATCCAAGAAGTTCGCCAAGTGGACCAGGCAATTAAGGTCACAAGCGCAACTATGGCGAAGGTGCCGTTTAGTCTATCCTATTGGCAAAGCGTCGCAACTGAACGCTACCCCAGTGGCTTGCCAAAGCCGTATTCAGATGATCCGAGACAGTGGATCTTCCACGGGCACCCACTGCGATCGTCAGATCCGCTGCAGGTGGCTGTTGCCCGTCTAGTTGGCTATACGTGGCCGGCCGAGTCAGACGACAACATTGCACTGTCCGACGAAGGGCGTATGTGGACCGCCCGTAGCAAAGACTTAGCTGGTCATGCGGATAAGGATGGAATCGTCTGCATTCCGCCAGTTGGTCGGGAGTCGTCTGCCAGCGACCGGCTACTAAATCTGCTGGCTGCAGCCTATGGCGAGGCATGGAGCAACGACACGTTAGCTCAGTTACTAGCTGCAGCTGATCATGCTGGTAAGTCTCTGGAAACCTGGCTGCGTGACAAGTTCTTCACCCAACACAGCGCGCTGTTTGGCAGTCGCCCATTTGTCTGGCATGTCTGGGATGGGCTGCGGGATGGATTTGCCGCGCTGGTGAACTACCACAGGCTCGACTACAAGGCACTGGAGGCCTTGATTTACACCTACCTGGGAGACTGGATCGGGCGCCAAAGACGAGATGCCGATAACGGCGTCGACGGAGCTCAGGAAAAGTTGGCCGCCGCCGAGGCGTTGAAGAAGCGCCTGGAGTTGATCTTGGCGGGTGAGGCACCCCACGACATCTTCATACGCTGGAAGCCGATTGACGAGCAGCCGATCGGATGGAACCCGGATCTGAACGATGGGGTACGCATGAACATTCGCCCCTTCCTTTGCGCTTCTGATGTGGGTAAGCGCGGCGCAGGCGTGTTGCGCGACAGGCCGAAGAGCCTTCATTGGGACACCGATCCTGGCAAGGACGATGCTTCCGCGCCTTGGTACGAGCTGGGACTGCAGTACGGCGGAAAAGTTGGCGACCGCATCAACGACTACCATTTGACACTGGCAGAGAAACGCGCAGCTCGCGCTACACAGGGAAAGGCATAAAACCATGACAACCGCCCCCAAAACCTGGAAGGCCAAAGACCCTGCAGAGGCATTCTTCCCTGTGGAAATGCGACCACTGTTTATGCCGGCCGCAGACGGCCTCGACAAGTATCAGCAGCTCAAACGGCATTTCGCTGTGGTGGACATCGAGCGGCAGAACCCCTTTGCCGTGGTGACCGATGACTACGAATTGGTCACCAACAAGGCGGCCTACGACATGGCCGCCGAAGTGATGAAGAAGGTGTTCCACACTACGCAGATCGGCGACATGGAGTGCTTGAACATCACCATGCCCAAGACCCGGTCGTTCTGCCACATCGACCTGATCCACAAGACTGCCGACTTCTCGCCGTGGGAGAAGGACAAATGGATCGCTTTTCTGCGCATCAGCAACAGTTACAACCGCACTCGGCTGCTGCGATTCGAGTTGGGCTTTTGCCGTTGGATCTGCTTGAACGGCATCATCTTCGGCAGCAAGAGCATAGAGTTCAGCTACGCCCACACGCGGCGTGGCATGGACCGGGTAGATCGCTTCGTTGAGAACATCGGCGACATCCGCAAACTGGAAACCGCACTGACCGAGAAGCTGCACCAACTCAAGCGCTACCACGTGCCTGAGAAGGAGATGCTGCCACTACTTTGCCGCGCCTTCGACATCAAGGCGAGCAAAGAAGTAGTTGAGAAGCCAAGGCGCGTCGACGACCTTCTGGCGCTGCGCCAGCAGACTCAGAGCCTGACCCAATCTTACTTCTCGGAGATGGGGCCCCACGGTTATGCCGCGTTGAACGTGCTGACGGACTACGCGTCGAGGCCGGAGGGCGTGATCGCACCGGAGGCCAGCATGCATGCCCTGCAGCAAAAGGCAGGCAGTTGGATGGACGACTTCATTTCGGCCATCAAGAACCCTAATTTTTCTTTCGACAGCTACTTGGCCGACTACCGTCAAACGGCTGAGGTGATTGAATCCCTATGATTAAGTCGGTCAACAACTACCCAGTCTCGCAGCTCTTCGACATTGAAGCGGGCGTGGTCTATGCCATTCCGCGTTACCAGCGCGAATACACCTGGAGCAAGAGCCAGTGGGAAACGCTGTTTGACGACGTGCAGGAGAACGACCCCGGTTACTTCCTGGGCTCAATCATTTGCATCAACCAAACTACCGACACGCTGGCAGTTCAAAAGCTGGAGGTAGTGGACGGCCAGCAGCGGTTGACGACGCTGTCTCTGCTTTTCGCGGCGCTATACCAGTCGTTCAAGCATCACGAGAAAGACCTGGACGACGACCAGCGCGGAGAGTTGCTAAACCTCAAGCGCAAGCTGGTGCTGAAAAAGGGCGACGACCAATTGCGAGTCATCCCGCAGATTCAGAACAACAACCAAAATGACTATCGCGCCGTCTTGTCCGACGTCGGCGTAATCAGCACATTTGATACGCCGGCCTACGCGGGCAACCGCAAGATTTTCCGTGCCTTCCGCTATTTCCAATCACGCATCGTAGAGATGGTGGATGGTAAGAACGATCGGTTGGCATCGATCATGGCCTTCCTCGATAAGGTGAGCCAAGCTTGCCTGGTGAAGATCGAGGTGGCCAGCCATGCGGATGCCTATACGCTGTTCGAGTCGCTCAACAACCGTGGCATGCCGCTGACGGCCATCGATCTAATCAAGAACAAACTATTGGCCCGGCTGGAAACTACCGAGCCTGGCAAGGTCGATCACTACTTCGACGTGTGGAACAAGCTGCTTGGCTACCTGGGCGACGATTACAGCATTCAGGAACGTTTCTTCCGGCACTACTACAACGCGTTCAAAGACGAGTTGAATGTCCCGTTCCGCAAGGATGGAGACAAGAAGAAGGATCCACTCGGCCCTGTCGCCACACGCTCTAACCTGATTCAGATTTTCGAGAAGCTGATCAACCAGGATGCCAAGAGCCATCTGCAAGACATTCGCGCTGCGGGCCAGTTGTATGCATTGATGTTGTCTCGCAATACCGATGATGCCTGGGCTGAACTGGACAAGCCACTCAAGGATTTGGACCGGATTCAGGGTGCACCGTCTTACCTGTTGATGCTGTACCTGCTGGTGCGGCGAGAGGCGCTGAAATTGACGGTGGCCCAGCTGAGCGAGACTGCTGAATTGTTGGTTTGCTTCTTCGTCCGACGCAACCTGACCGACACCCCGCCTACACGCGACCTGACCCGCTTGTTCATGGCCACCATCGACAAGTTGTCGGCCCTGACGGGCGACGCGGTCGTAGCCACGGTTCGGGATGAACTGCTGGCGGTCTCTGCCAGCGATGCGAGTTTCCGCAGCAAGCTGGAAGGTGCAATTTATGAGGAAAACTCCGGGGTAACCCGCTTCATCCTCTGTGCCCTAGCGGAAAAGAGCATGACTAAAGAGACCTGGGTCGATTTGTGGAAGTTCGAGAACAAGCAGTTCGTCTGGACCATTGAACATATCTTCCCCCAGGGCGACAACATTCCGGCAGCCTGGGTGACGATGATCGCCGCTGGCGATGCAAAGAAGGCTAAGGAAGTTCAGCAAACGCATGTCCACAAGCTGGGCAACCTGACCATCTCGGGGTTCAACAGTGCCCTTGGCAACAAGAGCTTTGAAGAAAAGCGCGACCGTACTGATCGGCAAGGGCGCGCTGTCGGCTACAAAAACGGCCTCAAGCTGAACGCTGACCTGGCCACTGCCCAGACTTGGAGCGTGGCTCAGATCGATGCGCGAACGACCACGTTGGTTGATCAGGTGGTGAGTGAGTTCGCCATGACGGAGGCTAAGCCATGCGCGTGATTGAGCACCTGGTCAAAACCCTGCGCGACTCGGCAGTCTTTAACCCCGAGGTTCAGGTTGCTCCCGCGTGCATCTTGTGGCCGGACAAGGATCGCCAGTGGGAGGCGGTGATTCCGCGTTTGCAGAGTGAATTGGCCGAGTTGTTGGTGCTTGGCGATTACGCCCCGGAAAACCGGATAGGCCCGGCCGTTTGGCTGCGTTGTGTCATCGCGGGGAAGGCAGCGGATGTGACGCTACCCGCTGACCGCGTGCCGGTGTTTTATCTGCCAGGCGTGAGCCGCCAGGATTTGCGAGCCATTGAAGCCTGCCCGGATCTGCTGAAGCCCCTGGCCGAGTTGCAGTATCGCGGGGTGATTTGGTCACAGGTCAATGCCAAGGACTGGACCATCATGGCCTTTTTGAAGTCCGACCAAGGTGGCATGGGCCTGGATGTGGCTCAGGATAACGATGCCAAGAATGCAATGCAGTTGGCGCTGTATCGCTTGCTCGATGAAGAGCTCGAACTGCTCAAAGGCAAGCGGCTGGACAAGGACTACTTCAACACCCTGCTTACCGGCGGCGATCCGGTCCGTGATCTCTTGCAATGGTTGGACTTGGGAGATGCCTTCCAGCCCACACGTGGCGAGAATGAATGGAAGGCGTTTATCGAAGTCTGCAAGTCACAGATGGCGTTCAACCCGCAAAGCGATGGCGTGCTGGCCGGTGCCAACAAACTGGCAAACCGCGATGGCCCCTGGCATTCGGTATGGGAGCGATACAGCGAAGCACCCAAGCGTTACCCCAATATCCCGAGCCGGATTCGCCAATGCAAACCACCGGATGTGGGCCTATTTGAGTCGGCACAAGACAAGCTGGGTGGATGGCCGCAGTGGAACGAAGAGCAAGAAAAAGCGCTGCGTGGCGATTTTCTCACGCTCGCCAACCTGCCAGCGCATGATGCCAGAAAGCGCGTCGTAGACCTTGGGAAGACCCATGCGCAGCGTCGCGACCTGGTGTGGGCAGAGCTGGGCGAGTCACCCTTGGCGATGGCGATCAAGCATCTGACGCTCGTTGCTGATGTGAGCAAGTCGAGCCTAGCCGCCGGTTCGGTGCAGGACCTACAAGCCAGCTATGCCAATCAGGGCTGGCGCGCAGACGATGCCGTGCTAGCCGCACTGGCCTGCGTAGACAAGCCGACCGATGTGGACGCCGTGACGACTGCGGTACGGGCTATCTACTTGCCCTGGCTGGAGGAATCGGCTCGGTATTTGCAAAAGCTGGTGGATGGGGCGAGCTATCCCGGAGGAACGATCGCCAGCGCCAAGGCCTTTGCTGCCGCCAAGGGCGAGTGCGTGTTGTTTGTGGATGGCCTGCGCTTTGATGCGGCTCGCCGACTCACGGCCACTTTGGAGGGGCGCGGCTGCCAGGTTGCAGAAACCATGGGCTGGACAGCGTTGCCCAGCGTGACGGCAACAGGTAAGGCTGCTGCGTCGCCTGTGCGAAACAAGATTAGCGGTACGGATGACTGCGATGACTTCGAGCCTTGTGTCGCCGCTACGGGTCAGTCCCTCAAGGGTGGTTACCACCTGAAGAAACTGCTGAACGACAACCACTGGAAGATGCTGGACCGTACCGAAAACGGCGACGGTCAGGGAAACGCGTGGTGCGAATTCGGCGACATTGACAGTGAGGGTCATGCGCGCGGCTGGAAGCTGGCCAAGCATATCGATCCGCTTCTCGCAGAAATTGCAGAACGCATCGCCGCCTTGTTGGCTGCGGGTTGGAACAGCGTTAGGGTGGTGACTGACCACGGCTGGTTA
>CAJBYR010000257.1 GCA_903959855.1 uncultured beta proteobacterium | reverse complement strand
TGGCCGCCGCCCCAGAACAGGACTTCGAAGTAGATCTTTTCCTCGATCTTCGGCACCACGATCCAGGACCAGACAAAGGCGGTCAACGCAAAGAAGGCCGCCACCGCACCGAGGAAGGCGCCGAGTTGCAGCGGCGAACCGAAGGCGGGACGTGGCCACGTCGTCAGCAGCGCGCGCAGCACGGCGAGGCCGAAGCCGGCGCCGCAGATCCACAGCGAGGCGTAGAAGGTCGGCTGCTGGAGGACCGGAATGTAATTATTGAGTACCGGCACCGCGCCCGGCAGGAAGGGCGAAACCGTCATCACCGCGGTGCCCAGCACCGCCAGCGCGAAGCCACCCCAACCCAGCCAGGCAAAACCTTCGCGGCCCAGCGCGCTCCAGATCACCGCGGCGAAAGCCATGAACCAAACCGCCACCGAAAGGTCAACGTGCACCACCAGCGCGGCGCGAAAGAAGTCCTTCAGGGGGAACACGTCCTGGATGCCCGGCGTGCGCGACAGCACCAGCAGGATGGCCAGCAGACCGGAACCGATCAGGGCCATCAGCCCCAGCCACAACCACGCGCGCGCCAAGGATTTCGCGGCGCCGCTGGGACTCTTGATAGTATGCAATTGAACTATTACTCCGTGCAAAGTCAGGAAGTATACGGCAAGCTCCGCGGAGAAACGGGGTACACTTCCCTGCGATGAAAATTTTCGATTCCACCTCACTCATGAAACTGTTTTCTGCGCTCGCCTTCTGCCTCGTCACCCTGCTGGCGGGCTGTTCCCAACCAACGAGCTTCAGCGGCACCGACCTCTCGATGGTCGATTGGGGCAAGGATTTCAAGCTCACCGACCACAACGGGCAGGCGCGCAGCCTCGCCGATTTTCGCGGCAAGGCCGTGGTCATGTTCTTTGGCTACACCCAGTGCCCCGACGTTTGCCCGACCACGCTATCCACCATGCGCGAAGCAATGACTCTGCTCGGCCCCGACGCCTCCCGCGTGCAGGTGCTGTTCGTTACCGTGGATCCGGCACGCGATACCCAGCAATTGCTCGCCCAATACCTTCCGGCGTTTCACCCGAGTTTTGTCGGCTTGTATGCCGACGAGAAGATCATCGCCGCGACGGCCAAGGACTTCAAGGTTTTTTATGCCAGGCAGCCGGGAAAGACGCCTGACAGCTACAGTGTGGACCACTCTACCGGCAGCTATGCCTTCGATCCGAACGGCAAACTGCGCCTTTTGCTGCGGCATGGTGAAACACCGGCCAACGTGGCCGCCGACCTCAAAGCCATGCTTGCAGGAAAATGAACGCCAAGGAACCCAAATGAAACGACTCGCACTGCTGCTCGCCTGCCTCGCCCTGCCGGTTTCCGCCGCCGACCCCGCCAAGGATGCAGCACCACCGGCGATCAACCTCGACATCGGCACGCCGCCGGTCGTCATCACCAAGCACGCCCTGGCGCAGCGTAAGTCGCGACTGGTGCGTTTTTACGAGGCCGGCGAAATTGGGCTCGGCAGCGACGGCCTGATCCATCTGCGCGAAGAAGCCAAGTTCAAACTGGTCAAGCAGCAGATCGCCGAAAAGCTGATCGATGCGGAAAACGTCGAACGCAAGACCCTGGTCTTTGCCATCGCAGACGGCAACGGGCAGCGCGAAGCCCAGCCCAGGGTCTGGGAAATGATGCGCGAACGCTGGCATCAGCAGTGGGAATCCGGCTGGTGGCTGCGCGATGCCAACGGCAAGTGGACAAAAAAGCCCTGAGAACGGCATAGCGAGTTGGCGGATGTTTATCTGCCCCCTGGCCGCTTGATGTTCGAACTGAGCGTTGATTCCGTCCTCTATTCCCGCTTGATCACAAGGTCATTCCGACAACAAGGAAGCGATCTGACCATGATTTGCGGGGATCGCGCATATTCTTGATCATCATCAACGCGTAGCCATACGGACATGCATTCCAATGTCGGCATGTTTCGTATCTCGCAATATATGCAGGAAATTGCGGCGCAGACCCCAGCGGTACCAACAGGCCCGGCGAGCAAGCCGCCCGGCCCGGTGGTGATCTGGAACCTGATCCGACGCTGCAACCTGACCTGCAAGCACTGCTACTCAATTTCCGCCGACAAGGATTTTGCTGGTGAGCTATCGACTACGGAGGTCTTCCGCACGATGGATGACCTTAAGGCCTTCAAAGTGCCGGCGCTGATTCTTTCCGGCGGCGAACCGCTGCTACGGCCCGACATTTTCGAGATATCAGCACGCAGTAAAGAACTGGGCTTCTATACCGCGCTCTCCAGCAACGGCACACTGATCGATGCAGCCATGTGCCGCCGTATCGCCAGCGCGGCTTTCCACTATGTCGGGATTAGCCTCGACGGGCTGGGTAAAGTGCACGACAAGTTTCGTCGCATGGACGGTGCATTTGACCTGTCGTTGGCCGCGATCCGCCGCTGTCGTGCGGCGGGTCTGAAGGTTGGCGTTCGCTTCACGCTGACGCAAGACAACTATGACGACCTGCCCGGCCTGCTGCAACTCGTGGCCGACGAAGGCATCGACCGCTTCTACTTCTCTCACCTCAACTACGCCGGACGCGGCAACAAGAACCGCAAGGACGACGCGCACCAACGCATGACGCGCGCGGCGATGCTTCTGCTCTTCGACACCTGCTGGAAATATCAAGAGCAGGGCTTGCATAAGGAATTCACCACCGGCAACAACGATGCCGACGGCGTCTTTCTGCTGCACTGGGTGCGTGCCAAATTCCCCGGCAAGGCGGCACAAATCGAGGCTAGGTTGCGCCAGTGGGGTGGTAACGCCTCGGGGGTTAACGTGGCGAACATAGACAATCTGGGCAACGTACACCCCGACACGATGTGGTGGCACCACACCCTCGGTAACGTGCGCGAGCGGCCGTTTTCGCAAATCTGGGCAGACGAATCCGATCCGCTGATGGCTGGCCTGAAGCTATCTCCACGTCCCGTGCAAGGGCGCTGTGCAAGCTGCGCGCATCTGAAAATCTGCAATGGGAATACACGCGTGCGCGCCCAGCAGGTGACGGGCAATGCATGGTCGGAAGACCCCGGCTGCTATCTGACCGACGAGGAAATCGCGTGAAGGCGCAACTTGTCCTCATAGTCGCGTTGCTGGCGGCGACCGCCCGGGCGGCGGAACCCGCGACCCTTTTCCAGGAACACTGTGCCGTCTGCCATGGCCCCGAGCGGCACGGGATCACCGGCCCCGCGCTGCTGCCAGAGAGCCTCGCACGCCTGCGTAAACCTGAGGCTATCAAGACCATTGCTGACGGCCGAGCAGCGACCCAGATGCCGCCATTCGCCGACAAGCTTTCCCCGGACCAGATCAAGGGAGTGGTGGATTACATCTATACCCCCGTCTCGCCAGCTCCGACCTTTTCCGAGGCACAGGTGCGGGCATCGCGCATCGTTCATCATCCAGGTTTGCCGAGCCAACCCGCGGCCGCTTTCGCAGGCGCCGACATGATGAATCTCTTCATTGTGGTCGAGACCGGCGACCATCATGTCACCATACTCGATGGCGACAAGTTGATACCGATCGCCCGAATTCCGACGCGCTATGCGCTGCACGGCGGGCCGAAATTCACGCCGGATGGCCGCTATGTCTTCTTCGCGTCGCGTGACGGCTGGATCAGCAAGCTCGACCTGTGGAATCTGAAAATCGTTACCGAGATTCGTGCCGGCATCAATACGAGAAACGTAGCCGTCTCGAGTGACGGAAAATACGTCGCCGTCGCCAACTACCTGCCCCACAGCATCGTATTGCTGGATGCCGACCTCAATGTACTCAGACTGCACACGGTAAAAGACAAGGATGGCAAGGAAAGTTCGCGCGTCTCGGCGATTTATGACGCTGCCCCGCGCAAGAGCTTCGTCGCCGCGCTGAAGGATGTACCCGAGGTTTGGGAAATCAGCTACGACCCGCGAGTCGAAGACATACCCATCGGGATGATCCATGACTTCAAGTACAAGGAGGGAGCGTTCATTCCAGGCTTCCTCAATCCGCGTCGCACCTTTCTGGATGAGCCACTCGATGACTTTTTCTTTACCAAGGATTACAGCGAAGTAATGGGTGCCAGCCGTGAGGCCGGCAAGGGCCAGGTCGTCAATCTCGACGTCCGGAGGAAAATAGCCGACCTGAAGATGCCAGGCATGCCGCATCTTGGTTCAGGCATCACTTGGACCAGGGACGGGAGACGGTTGATGGCGTCGCCCAACCTTAAAGAAGGACTGGTCTCGGTGATTGACATGCAGAACTGGCAGATCATCAAGAGCATCCCCACGCGAGGACCTGGCTTCTTCTTGCGTAGCCACGAGGAAACTCCCTACGCCTGGACGGATTCGATGATGGACAAGGCGGGAAAGAACACACTGCAGATCATCGACAAGCGTACGCTCGAAGTCGTGGCTGAAGTAAAGGCAGACCCAGGCAAGACGCTCGCCCACATCGAGTTTGACCGCTATGGCAATTACGCGCTGGCGAGCCTATGGGAACGCAAGGCTGACGGTGGCGCGCTGATTGTCTTCGATGCCAGGACCTTCCAGGAAATCAGGCGAATTCCCATGGACAAGCCGGTCGGGAAATACAACCTGCACAACAAGATCACGAAATCAGAGGGTACCTCGCACTAACAGGTCCCGCCATCCGCGCGCAATGCGCGGGGCAACTGATGCACTCCCGCCGGCACTAGCCTCCGTATGCCTGGCCGCGTGGGTGTTCGCCGGCTTTTTTTTTGGCACTTGATTCCCATCAAGGTTTGGAGAGACGGGAACGTGGAGACTTGAGCGCCTTAGGTGGTTGGACACCTATTTTTCATCATGTTCCCGGGAGGATTTAGATGACGACGCTCAAGCATTTCCATTTCACATTCGGAGCTATTGCTCTCGCAATATCAACTGCGTTTGCCCCAGCATACGCGCAGGACGCCGCCGCTCCGTCGATGACCGCAGCAGAAAAGGAAACGGCGAAGAAGATTTACTTTGAGCGTTGCGCCGGCTGCCACGGTGTGTTGCGCAAGGGCGCCACCGGCAAGAACCTCGAGCCGCACTGGACCAAGACCGCCAAGGACGGCACCAAATCCGAGGGTGGTACGCTCAAACTCGGCCAGAATCGCCTGGAAAAGATCATCGGCTACGGCACCGACGGTGGCATGGTGAACTTTGACGACATCCTGACCAAGGAAGAAATCGCCCTGATCTCCAAGTACATCCAGTTGACGCCGGATGTGCCGCCCGAGTACAGCTTCAAGGACACCATGGATTCATGGAAGGTCATCGTGCCGGTCAAGGATCGTCCGACCAAGCAGATGAACAAGTACAACCTCAAGAACTTCTTCTCGGTCACCCTGCGTGATACCGGCGAAGTGGCCCTGATCGACGGCGACACCTATGACATCCGCAGCATCGTCAAGACCGGCTATGCGGTGCACATCTCCCGTCTCTCGGCTTCTGGCCGCTATGTGTACGTGATCGGTCGCGATGGTCGTCTGTCGCTGATCGACCTGTGGATGGAAAAGCCCGCCGTGGTTGCCGAGATCAAGATCGGCTTCGATGCCCGTTCGGTGGATACCTCCAAGTTCAAGGGCTTCGAAGACAAATACGCCATCGCCGGCTCCTACTGGCCGCCCCAGTACGTGATCATGGATGGCGACACGCTCAAGCCGCGCAAGGTGGTCAGCACGCGCGGCATGACCGTGGATGGCGAGTATCACCCGGAGCCCCGTGTGGCCTCGATCGTCGCTTCCTTCATCAAGCCGGAATGGGTGGTCAATATCAAGGAAACCGGCCAGATTCTGTTAGTCGATTATTCCGATATCGAAAACCTGAAGACGACGACCATCGCATCTGCCAAGTTCCTGCATGACGGCGGCTGGGATGCCTCGAAGCGCTACTTCCTGGTTGCGGCCAATGCCTCGAACAAGATCGCTGCCGTGGATACCAAGACGGGCAAGCTGGCCGCCCTGGTCGATACCGCGAAGATCCCGCATCCGGGGCGTGGCGCCAACTTCATGCATCCGAAGTTCGGTCCGGTCTGGGCCACGGGCCACCTCGGCGCCGATGTGGTGACGCTGATCAGCACGCCGTCGGAAAAGAAGGAGCACGCGAAGTACAAGGAATTCAACTGGAAGGTGGTCCAGGAAATGAAGCACGTCCCGGGCAACCTGTTCGTCAAGACGCATCCAAAGTCCAAGCATTTCTGGGCAGACGCGCCGCAGAACCCGGACAAGGACCTGGCTGAATCCGTCGCCGTGTGGAGCATGTCGGATCTGTCAAAGCCCAAGGCCGTACTCAACGTGGCCAAGGATTCGGGCCTGCCGCCGACCAAGGCGACCAAGCGCGCCGTGCATCCCGAGTACAGCGCCGACGGCAAGGAAGTCTGGATCTCCTTATGGGGTGGCAAGACCGACCAGTCAGCAATCGTTGTTTATGACGACGCCACCTTGAAGGTCAAGAAAGTGATCACCGATCCGAAGATGATCACGCCGACCGGCAAGTTCAACGTCTACAACACGCAGCACGACATCTACTGAGAAAACGATCGAAACTTGATCGGCAGCAAGGAGAGGGGGCGAAAGCCCCCTTATCCTGTATGACATCAGGATAATTCAGGGGAAAGGGTGGTTTCATGGATACGCGAAAGAACGGATTGCTCGCCATGCTGCGGCGGCCGAGCG
>CAJBYR010000256.1 GCA_903959855.1 uncultured beta proteobacterium | reverse complement strand
TCGCCCTGCTCGGAGTCCGTCGCCAGAAAGTGCCTGGCGGTTCCGGGGGGCCGGTGTTTTGCGACCATACGCTGCGCTGCCTTGCGGCAACCGAATCCGGGGCGCGCCAGGGTTTGCGCACGGCGGCTTTGATGCGCGTGGTGGCGGCCTATGGTGAGCATCTCGACAAACTGCGCAAGCACGAGAAGCTTCCGCGCGCCGCCTGGAATATCGAAAATCGCACGGACCTGACGGTGGCCGATGGTGACAAGGATGCCATGGTGCTCGCGGGCGAGGAACTGCAGCCGGAGAAGATGCTGCGCGGGATAGTGGCCTGGTTGCAGCGCCCGGGGGAACATCTTCAGGTTATGGCGGAATCGCGGACCAATGCCACCGATGCCGCCCACCAGATCGAGGCGCTGCCGGAACTGCTGGTTCGCGACCGTCGCCACTGGCTGGTCTGCTATGTGCGCTTTCCGACCGCCGAGGGCGTTGCCGCCATGCATAACGAGCACGGACAGCACCGCTACATTCGCCTCTAGCACATCGGACGGTTCAGCAGCCGGGTTCCGCCAGCGCAGATTCAGGCGTCATGATGCGGAACAGCCCGCGCAGGCGTTCACGCCGCGCCAATTTGAGCAATGCCTTGTCGGCCGTGACGAGCCAGTCAGCCGCTCCGTCGCGCGCCAGTTCGAGAAACTTCTGGTCGTCGCGATCCTTGCAGCGGGGCAGTTCGACACACGCTGTGCCACCGGCCGGCGCCGGAATCCGCGTTACCCGCTGTTCATAGGCGGCAAGCGCAGCCTGCTGCCGCTCGGCAGAAAGCGCAAACATCGGATAGGTCAGGACGCGACGAAACTCATCCAGGCAGGCGTCGCCGGTCAGGGCCAGCCATTCACCTGCT
The DNA here is from genome assembly GCA_903959855.1 of uncultured beta proteobacterium. Classification (GTDB taxonomy): domain Bacteria; phylum Pseudomonadota; class Gammaproteobacteria; order Burkholderiales; family Rhodocyclaceae; genus Sulfuritalea. The sequence continues at coordinate 8,035 of CAJBYR010000256.1, read as the reverse complement.
TCGACCTTGTCGCGCAGCGGCGCAAAGCGACTGTCGGCGAAAACATAGAGTGACACCAGGACATTGGTGTCGAACACCACGCGCCGCCCTGCGCCCGAATGAAAAACGGGTGCGGACCCTGACGGTTCCGCACCCGTTGTCGTTTCTCCGGGCGGGTCCCCGGCGGGGACCGCTTCCGGATAACGAGTCACTTCTTCTTCGGCGCGTCGAGGCGGAACTTGACGAACGAGCCCGGTGCGTCTTCCAGGGCCTTGAGCTTGCCCTTGGCCGGATCGCGCGCGGCTACCTTGTCATCATTCAGATTGGTGACCCACTTCTGCCAGTCCGTCCACCAGGAGCCCTCGTTCTGCTTGGCGCCGGCAAACCACTCATCGGGGGTATCCGGGCGCTTGTCGTTGGTCCAGAAGCCGTACTTGTTGGCCGAGGGCGGGTTGACGATGCCGGCAATGTGGCCCGAGCCGCCGAGGACGAAGCGCACCGGGCCGCCCAGGGCCGTGGAGCCCAGATATACGCTGCGCCAAGGGGCGATGTGGTCCTCGATGGTGGAGATGAAATAGCAGGGCGTCTTGACCTTGCTGATATCGATCGGCGTGTCGAGCAGGGTGATGCCGCCCGGTACGCGCAGCAGGTTGTTGAGGTACATGTTGCGCAGGTAGTAGCTGTGCATCTTGTAGGGCATGCGCGTGGAATCGGAGTTCCAGTACAACAGGTCGAAGGGGAAGGGTTCCTTGCCCATCAGGTAGTTGTTGACCACGAAGGTCCAGATCAGGTCGTTCGAGCGCAGCATGTTGAAGGTGGTGCCCATCTCCGAGCCTTCCAGGTAGCCGCGTTCCTCCATCTTCTTTTCCAGGCTGGCAACCTGGCCTTCGTCGATGAAAACGCCGAGTTCGCCGGGAATCGAGAAGTCGAGCAGGGCGACGAAGAAGGTGGCGGAGGCGATGCGCTTGTCTTTCTTGGCCGTCATGTAGCCCATGGTCGAGCCGAGCAGCGTGCCGCCGAGGCAGTAGCCGATCAGGTTGACTTCCTTCTCGCCGGTCTGCTGGCAGACCACGTCGATGGCGGTGATCGCGCCTTCGGTCATGTAGGCGTCGAAGCCCTTCTGCGCCAGCTTGGCGTCGGGGTTCACCCAGGAGATGACGAACACCGTGTGGCCCTGGTCGGTGCACCACTTGATCCAGGAATTGCTCTCGCGCAGGTCGAGGATGTAGTACTTGTTGATCCAGGGCGGGATGATCAGCAGCGGGCGCTTCCACTGTTCCTTGGTGCTCGGGCTGAACTGGATCAGCTGGATCATCTCGTTCTGGAAGATGACCTTGCCCGGCGACGAGGCTACATTCTTGCCCATCTCGAAGGCCGTGGGGTCGGTCATCTTGACGCGCAACTGGCCGCCGCCTTCTTCGATGTCGCGCAGCAGGTTGTTGAAGCCCTTGAGCAGGTTCTGGCCGTTGCTCTTGACCGTCTCGCGCAGCACTTCCGGATTGGTCATGGCGAAGTTCGACGGCGCCAGCGCATCGATGAACTGACGGGTGAAGAAATTCACCTTCTTGCGCGAGATCTCGTCGAGGTCTTCGACATTGCTCACCGAGTCATGGATGTGGCGGGCGGTGATCAGGTAGGACTGCTTGATGAAGTCGAACAGGAAGTGCTCTTCCCACTCGGCGTCGGCGAAGCGCTTGTCGCCCTTCTTCGGCTGGGCTACCGGCGCGCTCTGCATGCCCATCATGCGCAGTGTCGAGTGCTGCCACAACGAAAAGTAGTCCCACACCAGGTTCATCTGCGCCTGGGCCAGCTTGTAGGGGTTGGCGAGCATCTTGGCCATCATGTCCATGAAGGCCTGTGCAATGCCGAGGTCATCGGAGGGGACCGAAATGCCCTTTTTCATCTGGCGCTTCATGTGCTGGGTGATCAGGTGCGAGGCGCGTTCAGCTACCTCGGCGTAGGTCTTGGCGATTTCCTGGGGATCGGGCAAGGCATTGGCTTCTTTTGCGGACATGGAGACTCCTAGGGTTGGCTGAGGAAACGGATGAACCCGTTTTCTTCGATGCGCTGCAATTTTCCTGCGTGTTCCAGGTAGTTCAAGTGGGCGATGGATTCGCCCATGGCAAACATGGTTTGGTGCGGATCGGGTATTTCGCGGTCGAACAGCACCGGGATCAGTTCGGCCGCCGACTTGGGCGTGCCACGGCAGGCGTCCAGCAACAAGGCGCAGCGTTGCGCGTGGTGTGCATGCAGTTGCTCGACGCGGGCATGAAGGCCGCGAAACGGTCGCCCGTGCGAGGGCAGCACCAGAGTGTCGGCGGGCAGGGCGAGGAATTCGTCGATCGAGGCGAGGAACAGTCCCAGCGGGTCCGCCAGCGGCGTGCTGGCCATCACCGAAATGTTGGTCGAGATGCGCGGCAGCAGCATGTCGCCGGAAATCAGCACGCCGAGCTCAGCGCAATACAGGCTCATGTGTTCCGGTGCATGGCCATGGCCGACGATGGTGCGCCATTCATGGTCGCCTATCGCCAGGCGCTGGTCGTGGAACAGGCGACGGTAGGTGGCGGGAATCTCGGGCACGCCGCGCTTGTAGCCGTTGCCGCGCTGGACCAGGCCATCGACACGCTCCTGGTCGAGCCCGTGCTGGCGGAAGAATTCGACCATGGCGCTGATGCGGTAGCCCGCAACCCCCTCAACCATCATGTGCGCCGCGAGGTATTCGCCCTGGGCGATCCACAGCCCGGCACCCGTTTCCTGCTCCAGCCAGGCGGCCAGACCCAGGTGGTCGGGGTGGCAGTGGGTGACGATGACGCGCGTCAATTGCCGTCCTGCCAGAGCCGACTTCCAGGCGTCCTTGATCGGGTCTTGCGCAAAACCGGTATCGACAGCAGCATAGCCATCGCCATCGGCCAGCAGCCAAAGGTTGATGTGGTTCAGCGCAAACGGCAGCGGCATACACAGCCACTCCACGCCCGGTACGAGCGACACCGCCACGCCGGGGGCGGGTGCGGTTTCGTGCGGATAAGCGATGGGAGCGTTCAAGCCGCGTCTCTTTGCATCGTGGAGGGGAATCTGCTTAAACTTGCCGGCAGGCGATCTGCCATTTTATCCAATTTTCAGGGCTTTATGTGCGGTGCAGCATTTTGCCGCCCGTGGCCCGCCGCCATGAACGAAACACAAACCATCACCGAGCTGGCCCGCGATTTCGGCGTCACCACCCGCGCAATCCGCTACTGGGAGAGCCACGGCCTGGTTTCGCCGGCGCGCGAAGGCGGCAATCGCATTTACAGCAAGCGCGACCAGACGCGCCTCAAGCTGGCCCTGCGCGGCAAGCGGTTGGGCCTCAGCCTGGCCGAGATCAAGGACCTGATCGACATCTACGACACGGCAGAGGACGAGTCCACCCAGCTCCTGTCCTTCCTCGGCGCACTGGAACAACGCCGCGCCGCGCTGGAACAGCAGCGCGATGACATCGAGGCCGTGCTCAAGGAAATCTCGCGTTTCGAAAGGCAGTGCCGCGCAATGCTCAAAGCCGATCAAGCCGTCGCCTCGGCGTCGCGCAAGAACGCCCGCACTAGTTGACGTTGACGTCAACGTCAACTACCATTCGCCACCCGCTTCCCCGGCCGGAAAGAACATGCCCCACACCGCACGTCCCGCCCAGAAACGCTTCGAGCCGCGCAATCCCGACTGGGAAGCCACGGTGCGCGGCAGCTTCGCGCGTCAGGGCGTGATGACGCTGATCGGCGCCGAAGTGGGCGGCCTCTCTCCCGGACATTGCGAAATCCGCCTGCCCTTTCGCGCCGACCTCACCCAGCAGAACGGCTTCTTCCATGCCGGCATCACCAGCACCATTGTCGACAGCGCGGGGGGGTATGCCGGACTGACGCTGATGCCGGTCGGTTCCGACGTGCTGACCGTCGAGTTCAAGCTCAACCTTCTGGCGCCGGCCGATGGCGACTACCTCGTCGCCGAAGGCCAGATACTCAAGACCGGTCGCAACCTCGTGGTCGCCCGTGGCGAGGTCTACGCCATCAAGAACGGTCACGCCACCCACTGCGCCACCATGCAGCAAACCCTCATGACCATGCACGGTCGCTCATGAATAAATCTACTGCGCGTCCCGGATCGGGGTTTGGGCGGTGCTCGCTATCCTCATGTACAAACGCGTACATTCCGGTAGCTGCGCTCCGGCCGCACCCCGCTGCGGGCCGCTCGCTACGATTTCTTCACGAGCGCCGCGCTGCCCCACTCTACCTAGGAGCCTACTGAATGCTCGGAATCAACTTTGACCTCGGCGAAGACATCGATGCGTTGCGCGACGCGATCTGGGATTTCGCCAGAAATGAAATCCTGCCGCGCGCAGCCGACATCGACCGCGACAACCTGTTCCCTGCCGACCTGTGGCGCAAGATGGGCGAGATGGGCCTGCATGGCATGACGGTGCCGGAGGAACTCGGCGGTACCAACATGGGGTATCTCGCCCATGTGGTGGCCATGGAGGAGATTTCCCGTGCCTCCGCATCGGTCGGCCTGTCCTACGGCGCGCATTCGAACCTTTGCGTGAACCAGATCCGTCGCAACGGCAACGACGCCCAGCGTGCGAAGTACCTGCCCAAGCTGGTCTCCGGCGAGCATGTCGGCGCACTGGCGATGTCCGAGCCGGGCGCCGGCTCCGACGTCGTGTCGATGAAGCTGCGCGCCGACCTCAAAGGCGACCGGTATGTGCTCAATGGCTCCAAGATGTGGATCACCAACGGCGGCGATGCCGACACCCTGGTGGTTTATGCCAAGACCAATGCCGACGCCGGCCCGCGCGGCATGACCGCCTTCATCGTTGAGAAGGGCTTCAAGGGTTTCAGCAAGGGCCAGCACCTGGACAAGCTGGGCATGCGCGGCTCCAACACCTACCCGCTGTTCTTCGACGATTGCGAAGTGCCCGTAGAGAACGTGCTCGGCGGCGAAGGCGCCGGCGTAAAGGTGCTGATGAGCGGCCTCGACTACGAGCGTGCCGTGCTCTCCGGCGGACCGTTGGGGATCATGGCCGCCTGCATGGACGTGGTGCTGCCCTTCATCCACGAGCGCAAGCAATTCGGCCAGAGCATCGGCGAATTCCAGCTGATGCAGGGCAAGATCGCCGACATGTACTCCACCTGGCAGGCTTGCCGTGCCTATGTGTATGCGGTGGCCAAGGCCTGCGACCGCGGCGACCACGCGCGCACCCTGCGCAAGGATGCCGCCGGCGCCATCCTGTATTCGGCGGAGAAGGCGACGTGGATGGCCGGTGAGGCGATCCAGACCCTGGGCGGCGTCGGCTACACCAATGAATACCCGGCCGGGCGCCTCTGGCGCGACGCCAAGCTCTACGAGATCGGTGCCGGCACCAGCGAAATCCGGCGCATGCTGATCGGTCGCGAGCTCTATAACGAGACCATGTGAGCGCCATGAGTGCGAACGTTCAAGACTGGCTGGCGCAGGAAGCTGCCGTGCGGGCAAGTGCCGGCAGCGTCGGCACGCTGGCGCTGGAAACCCTGCGCGAATATTCCGGGCTGGAGATCTTCCGCAAGATGATCGCCGGCGAGTTGCCCTACCCGCCGATCGCCGACACCCTGGGCTTCATGCTGATCAGCGCCGACAAAGGACACGTGGTGTTCCAGGGCACGCCCGAGCATCGCCACTACAACCCCATCGGTTCGGTGCATGGTGGCTTCCACGCCACGCTGCTTGACTCGTGCGTTGGCTGCGCCGTGCACACCACCCTCGAAGCCGGGCAGGGCTACACCACGCTGGAACTCAAGGTGAACTACGTGCGCGCCCTGACCGACCGCGTCGGCCCGGTGCGTGCCGAAGGCAAGGTGATCCATGTCGGCAAGCAGGTGGCCACCGCCGAGGGGCGAATCGTCGATGTGCAGGGTCGCCTCTATGCCCACGCTTCCACCACCTGCCTGGTGTTCCCGCTCTAAGCCGCCATGCCCCTGCTCGACACCTATCGCGGCACCGTGTATCCGTGGCACTGCGACCACATGCACCACATGAACGTGATGTGGTACGCCGGGAAGTTCGACGAGGCGACCTGGAACCTGATGTCGCACATCGGCATGAACGCGGCCTTCCTGCGCAAGCACCATCGCGGCATGGCGGCAGTGGACCAGCGCCTCAGCTACCAGCGCGAACTACATGCTGGCGACACGGTGGCCATCCGCACGGGTGTCGTATCCGTCGGTGAGAAAAAGATCATCTTTTTCCACGAAATGCGCAACGCCGACAAGGACGAGGTCTCGGCCATCACGCTGCTGACGGGCGTGCATCTCGACACCCAGAGCCGCAAGTCCTGCCCCTTGCCCGAGGACGTGCGCGACCGGGCGCGCGAACTCATGGTGGACTACGTCCTGCCATGGTCCTGACTCGGCGCCTGGCTTGAGCGAAGGAACCCCATGACTACACAAACCTTGAAAGTCGGCGCTGAGCGGACGGTGATCCAGGTCATCGGCGGCGACCATGTCGCCGAAATCGAGCAGGTGCGCCAGTTCTTCCGCAACTACGCGGGCTGGCTCGGCGTCGACCTGTCCTTCCAGAACTTCGACGAGGAGATGGCGACCCTGCCCGGTCGCTACACGGCCCCGGACGGACGACTTTTCTACGCAACGGTCAATGGCCAGGGCGCCGGCTGCGTCGGCATCCGGCCGCTGGCCGAGGGTGTCTGCGAGCTCAAGCGCCTGTATGTCGATCCGGCTTTCCGTGGCCTCGGCGTCGGCCGCGACCTGGCGCTGGCGGGGATACGCGCCGCGCGCCAGATCGGCTATCGCAAGATCCTGCTCGATACGCTGCCGGCGATGCGCATCGCCGTCAAGCTCTACCGCGAACTGGGCTTCGACGAGGCTCCGGCCTATTACCAGACCGCGGTGGAGGGCACGCAGTTTCTCGCCCTCGATCTGGAAAACTGGTCCGAGGACGCGATCAACAACCGGACCTTGCACCATTTGTTCGACTTCAATCGTGCCTGGTCGAACAAGATGCGCGAGGTCGATCCGGGCTATTTTGAGAAGCTCTCGCACCTGCAGACGCCCGAGCTGCTGTGGATCGGCTGCTCGGATTCGCGGGTGCCGGCCAACGAAATCGTCGGCCTGCTGCCGGGCGAAGTTTTCGTCCATCGCAATGTCGCCAATGTCGTGGTGCATACCGACCTCAACTGTCTGTCGGTGATCCAGTTCGCCGTCGACGTGCTCAAGGTCAAGCACATCATGGTCGTCGGCCACTACGGCTGTGGCGGCGTCAAGGCCGCGCTCGACGGCGCGCGCGTCGGCCTGGTCGACATCTGGCTGCGCCACGTGCGCGACGTGCGCGCCAAGCACCTGCAGAAAATCGACACCCTGCCGCCGGAGGCGCGCCACGACCGGCTGTGCGAACTCAACGTACTGGAACAGGTCGCCAACGTCTGCCAGACCTACGTCGTGCAGGATGCCTGGCAGCGCGGCCAGCCGCTGACCATCCACGGCTGGATCTACGGCCTCAAGGACGGCCTGATGCGCGACCTCGACATCACCGTCAATGCCGCCGACCAGCTGCCCGGCCGCTATACCGTTGCGCTTTCAACCTTGCTCTGAAGGAATCGTCATGTCCGACCCCATCGTCATCGTCTCTGCCGCCCGCACGCCCATGGGCGGTTTCATGGGCGACTTCGCTTCGCTGACCTGCGCCCAGCTCGGCAGCGTCGCCATCAAGTCCGCCGTTGAGCGCGCCGGCTTGAAGCCAGCGCAAGTCGACGAAGTCATCATGGGCTGCGTTTTGCCCGCCGGCCAGGGCCAGGCCCCGGCGCGCCAGGCCAGCCTCGGCGCCGGCCTGCCGCTGGCGGCCGGCTGCACCACGGTGAACAAGATGTGCGGTTCCGGCATGCGTGCCGCGATGTACGCCCATGACATGTTGCTCGCCGGTAGCGTCGAGGTCATGGTCGCCGGCGGCATGGAATCGATGAGCAACGCGCCCTATCTCCTGCCCAAGGCGCGCGGCGGCTTCCGCCTCGGCCACGGCGAGGTCAAGGACCACATGTTCCTCGACG
>CAJBYR010000255.1 GCA_903959855.1 uncultured beta proteobacterium | reverse complement strand
GGCCAGCGCCGACTCTTGCCGGACAGCGGCTACCTGCGCGCGGAGGCGGGTGCGGCGGTGCTGCTGGCCGATGTGGGCGAGATCGGCCCGGATTACCTGCCGGGCCACGCCCATGCGGATACGCTGTCGTTCGAGCTGTCGGTGTTCGGCCAGCGGGTGGTGGTGAATTCCGGGACCTCGGAATACGGCCTGGGCGCGGAACGCCTGCGCCAGCGCGGCACGGCGGCACACAGCACGGTGCAGATCGACGATGCCGATTCGAGCGAGGTGTGGAGCGGTTTTCGCGTGGCGCGGCGGGCGCGGCCGGTCGGCTTTGCGGCAAACGATGACGCGGGCGCGGTGGCGGTGAGTTGTGCGCATGATGGCTACCGCCGCTTGCCGGGCCGGCCGCTGCATCGACGCGACTGGCGCATGACGGCGCAGGGCTTGCGCGTGATCGACAGCATCGAAGGCGGCTTTGGCGCAGCGGTGGCTCGCTTCTATCTGCATCCGGCGGTCACGGCTTCCGGCGCGGACGGCGGCGGGCAGCTGACGCTACCCGATGGACATATAATCCGCTGGTCCGTAAGCGGTGGCGCTGCGCGTGTCGTGGCTGCCACCTGGCACCCGGAATTCGGCCGGTCGATCGCCAGTACGTGCATCGAGCTCGTGTTCAGCGGGCCGCAGGTGACGATGGAACTGTCCTGGGCTTGATATGCACATCCTGTTTTTGACCGACAATTTTCCGCCCGAGGTGAATGCGCCGGCGTCGCGCACCTTCGAGCACTGCCGGGAATGGGTGCGCGCCGGGCATCGCGTGACGGTTGTGACTTGCGCGCCGAATTTTCCCAAAGGTCGGGTGTTCGACGGCTATCGCAATGCGCTGTGGCAGCCGGAGGAAATGGCCGGCATCCGCGTCGTGCGCGTGTGGACCTAAATCACGGCGAATGCGGGCTTCATCAAGCGCATCGTGGATTACCAGAGCTTCATGGCGGCGGCGGTGCTGGCATCCCCCTTCATTCGCGGCGTGGATGTTGTGGTGGGAACATCGCCGCAGTTGTTCACGACCTGTGCGGCGTATGCGGTGAGCCGGCTGAAAGGCATTCCGTATGTGTTCGAGCTGCGCGACCTGTGGCCGGAATCGATCCGCGCGGCAGGCGCCATCGGAAATTCGCGCGTGCTGGACATGCTGGAGCAACTGGAACTGTTCTTGTATCGCAAGGCGGCGCGGATTGTTTCGGTGACGCAGTCTTTCCGGCGCAACCTGGTTGGGCGCGGCATCGACGGCGGCAAGATCGCGGTGGTGACCAACGGCGTGGATGTCAGTCGCTTCAAGCCGCAGCCGCGCGATGCCGCGCTGGAACGCGATCTGGGTCTGGAGGGAAAGTTCGTCGCCGGCTACATCGGCACCCACGGCATGGCGCACGCGCTGGAGACCCTGCTGGAAGCTGCGCGGCGGCTGCGGGACGATCCGGTCGGGCGCGATATCCGGCTGCTGTTTTTGGGTGACGGCGCCAACAAGGAAAAGCTGGTGGCGCAGGCGAAGGCCATGGCACTCGACAACGTGATATTCGTCGATTCGGTGCCGAAGGAACAGGTAGTGC
>CAJBYR010000254.1 GCA_903959855.1 uncultured beta proteobacterium | reverse complement strand
GCTCGAACAACTGATTGCGCTGGGCCACCACACGGGCATCAACATGCCCTACAGCGCCAACACCGAATACACCAATACGATCCCCGCCGACCAGCAACCGGTCACGCCGGGCGATTACGAAATGGAGCAGAAGATCCGCGACTATGCGCGCTGGAATGCGATGGTCATGGTGCTGCGGGCGAACAAGGATGACTCGGGCCTCGGCGGCCACATCGCCAGCTACGCCTCGGCGGAGAAGCTGTATGACATCGTCTACAACCTCTTCTGGCATGCGCCCTCCGAGCAGCACGGCGGCGACCTGGTGTTCTCGCAGGGCCACTCGGCGCCGGGAACCTATGCGCGCGCCTTCATGCTCGGCCGCCTGACCGAAGAGCAGATGGACAACTTCCGCCGTGAAGTCGACGGCAAGGGCCTGTCCTCCTATCCGCATCCGTGGCTGATGCCCGATTTCTGGCAGTTCCCGACGGTGTCGATGGGCCTCGGCCCCTTGCAGGCGATCTACCAAGCGCGCTTCATGAAGTACATGCAGCATCGCGAGATGATCCCGACCGACAACCGCAAGGTGTGGGCCTTCATGGGCGACGGCGAGATGGACGAGCCGGAATCGATGGGCGCCATCGGCATGGCCGGGCGCGAACGCCTCGACAACCTGATCTTCGTCATCAACTGCAACCTGCAGCGCCTCGACGGCCCGGTGCGCGGCAACGGCAAGATCATCCAGGAGCTGGAGTCGGACTTCCGCGGCGCCGGATGGAACGTGATCAAGGTGATCTGGGGCAGCTACTGGGATCCGCTTCTGGCACAGGACAAGACCGGCCTCTTGCAGAAACGCATGATGGAATGCGTCGATGGCGATTACCAGACCTTCAAGGCGCGGGATGGCGCCTACGTGCGTCAGCACTTCTTCGGCAAGTATCCGGAACTGCTGAAGATGGTATCGACCTGGACCGACGACGACATCTGGCGCCTCAACCGCGGCGGCCACGATCCGCACAAGGTTTACGCGGCTTACGCTGCGGCCGCCGCGCACACGGGCCAGCCGACCGTGATCCTCGCCAAGACCATCAAGGGTTACGGCATGGGCGAAGCCGGCGAAGCGCAGAACATCACCCATCAGCAGAAGAAGATGGGCACCACCTCGGTCAAGGCTTTCCGCGACCGTTTCAAACTGCCGGTGGCGGACGCGGACCTGGAGAAGCTGCCCTACCTGACCTTCCCCGAAGGCTCGAAGGAAATCGAGTACATGCGCGAGCGGCGCATGGCGCTGGGCGGCTACCTGCCGTCGCGCCGCGCCACGGCAGAAGCTTTGCCGGTGCCGCCGCTGTCGGCCTTCGACGCCCTGCTCAAGGCCGGCGGCGAGGGGCGCGAATTTTCCACCACGATGTCATTCGTGCGTGGTCTCAACGTCATGTTGAAGGACAAGATCATCGGCAAGCGCATCGTGCCCATCGTGGTCGACGAGTCGCGCACCTTCGGTATGGAGGGATTGTTCCGCCAGATCGGCATCTGGAACCAGGACGGCCAGAACTACGTGCCGCAGGATGCCGACCAGATGATGTTCTACAAGGAAACCAAGAACGGCCAGATCCTGCAGGAAGGCATCAACGAGGCCGGTGCCATGGCCGACTGGATCGCCGCCGGCACCAGCTATTCGACGCACGGCGTGCAGACCATCCCGGTTTATGTCTGCTATTCGATGTTCGGCATGCAGCGCACCATGGATCTGGTCTGGGCCGCGGGCGACCAGCGCGCGCGCGGCTTCCTGGTTG
>CAJBYR010000253.1 GCA_903959855.1 uncultured beta proteobacterium | reverse complement strand
CCTACTACACCCCGGCCGAATTTGAGCGCCGTCGTGCCGAACCTGATTCATTTGTGAATCGCGTCCTGGCGCAGCCCATTCTTCCATTGATTGGCGATGCCCATGAGCCTGCCCGCGCTCGATAATCTGGTCCGCATCGGCCAACTCAAGGCCGAACCGCGCAACGTAGCCGAGGCCAGGCGGATATTGGCGATGGCAAGAACCCGCCTGGAAGATGCTCGACTGGTGAATCTCTCCATTGAAGGTCGCTTCACCAGCGCCTACAACGCCGCCCACGCTGCTGCCCTGGTAGCCCTTCGCTGGCATGGCTATCGCAGCGAAAACCGATACACCGTGTTCCAGTGCCTCACGCATACATTGAATTGGCCTGCGCCCCGCTGGCGGATGCTGGATGCCTCTCATCAGAAGCGAAATCTGGCTGAATACGAAGGTTTTCTGGAAGTAGACGAGTCCGCCATCACAGAGCTATGCGACCTGGCAGACTCTCTGATAGCGGAAGTATCGAAGATGCTTGGATAGCGAGACCGAGACTCCGATTTCGCGACAGCATTTCAATCCGACCCGCATGGTTGAGCCAGGGTCGCGGGTTCAATTCCCGCCGCCCCACCAATATCGATGACCAACTGCTTCTGCAGTTGATCATTTTTTTTCGTCCTCCCGCGCACCCACGAGGGTTCCTGTGGATTCTTGCCTTGGACCTTGGGAGTGGAGAATGCGGGAAATTTTGCCAATTTTCCTCGATGATTGAGAGTGGGAGCACCCATTTTCGCTACAAGAAATGCCTTGAATTTCGGCTGTAGCGTATCTACAATGTAGAAACATTCTGGCTAGGAGTTGCAATCATGGAAGCTGTCATTCGCAAATGGGGGAATAGCCCCGCGCTACGCTTGCCGGTTGCTGTCATCAAAGAAGCGAACTTCAGTCTTGAGCAAAAGGTCAACATCAGCGTCACCCGGGGACGCATTGTGATCGAGCCATCTGATACCGTTGAATACGATCTTGACCAGCTGCTGAGTGGTATCACGGCCACGAACGCTCACGGCGAAGTGAGTTTTGGTAGCCCGGTCGGCAAGGAAGCACTTTGATGGCAGTGCGTGGCTATGTTCCTGAATCAGGTGATGTTGTCTGGCTGGAGTTTGACCCACAAGCCGGTCATGAGCAGGCTGGCCATCGACCGGCGCTGGTCATCAGTCCAGCGAGTTACAACGGAAAAACTGACCTGATGGTTTGCTGCCCGATGAGCACCAAGATTAAAGGGCATCCTTTTGAGGTGCTGACCGAGGTGAGTGGCGTAGCGAGCGCGGTCCTCTCCGACCAGGTCAAATCATTGGACTGGAAGGTCCGCAAAGCAAAGAAAAAGGCCACCGTGTCTGCTGACGTGATGATGCACGTTCGCGCCAAAATCAAGGCATTGCTGGCTATTCACTGACCCGCAGAAACCTGAAGCAATCCGCAATCTTCCGCGTCATTCCGGACGGGCTCTCGTTTCCCAGTTCGGCCACCAATTCCCATGCCGGCCCTTGGCCGGCATTTTCTGCGCTTAAAAGACCGCTCCGGCGCGAGAGCCTCGTTCTGTGGTGCCGGCAACCGGAATCGAACTGGTGACCTACCGCTTACAAGGCGGTTGCTCTACCAACTGAGCTATGCCGGCACGGCGCAAATTATAGCGGAGGCGTTCCGCTATAAACTCCCCGCTCTCCATTGCCGACATTCCCATGACTGCCACACCCTCTTCCCGCCAGCCATTGAATCTGCTGGTCGTCGCCAGCGACGATGCCGCACTGGCACCGCTGGCGATGGCGCTGGAAGAATCCGACAAGCTCTGCCATTTTCACCGTGCCGCCAGCGCCGACTCCCTGCGTGCGTCGATGTCTGACCAGGCCTGGGATCTGGTGCTGCACCTGCCTAGCGACGACGGCCCGGGCATCGTGGAAACCCTGCGGCTGATCGACGAACAGGGCGCCGATCTGCCGACGATTGCCGTGGCGCCGGCGGACAACAAGGTCGCGATGACCGAAGCGATGCTGGCCGGTGCCCGCGATGTGGTCGACGCGGACCGCCTCGACCGCCTGCGGCTGGCCGTGGAACGCGAAGTGCGCGAGGCACGCCATCGCGCCGACCATCGCGCGGCGCTGGAAATGCTGAACGAGAGCCAGGCGCGCTTCGATGCCCTGGCCTCCAACCTGCCCGGCATGCTGTTCCACCTGCGTCGCGACGAGGCCGGTGAATACCGCTTTCTGTTCGTCAGCGAAGGGTGCCAGAAGCTCTTCGGCTTCAAGCAGCAACATCTTCTGGCCTCGGCCGACAAGCTGTTCGATGCCTTCGACGGCGAACGCCGCAAGGGGCTGGAAACCGCCCTGCGCGACTCGGCGCTGCTCGGCACCTTGCTCAACTGGGAAGGGCACACGCGCGGCCGGACGCGACAGAAGTGGATCAACCTGCGGTCGACGCCATATCGCTTCGACAACGGCGTCGTCGAGTGGCGCGGCATGGCCACCAACATCACCGAAAGCAAGGAAAACGAAGCCGAACTGCGCGGCTCGCGGCAGCAACTGGCGGAACTGTCGAGCCACCTCGAAGCCGCCAAGGAAGAGGAACGCGAACGCATCTCGCGCGACATCCACGACGAACTCGGCTCGATCCTCGTTTTCCTCAAGATCGAGGCCGCGCAACTCGCCGGCAAACTGCCGGCCGACGCCACCAAGCTGCGCGAGAAGGCGCACTCCATCGAGACCCTGCTCGACCAGGCGATGAGCACCGCGAGCCGGGTCGCGCGCGAGTTGCGTCCCGGCATCCTCAAGGAGTTCGGTCTGCCGGCAGCCATCGAATGCCAGGCCGAGGACTTCAGCCAGCGTTTCGGCATTTCCTGCCGCGTCCAGTGCGATGAAGATGGCATCGAGCCGGAGCCGGATACCTCGCTGGCGCTGTTCCGGATTGCCCAGGAAGCGCTGACCAATGTCGCCAAGCACGCCCATGCCTCGCTGGTGGTGATGCGCTTGAGTCGTGAAAGCGGTAACATCCTGCTCGAAATCAGGGATAACGGTCGCGGCATATCGCAGCACGACATGCAGAAGCCGAGGTCCTTCGGACTACGCGGCATCCGCGAACGGGTATCGAGCCTGCGCGGCGAATTCGAGATATCCGCAGCCGAGCATGGCGGCACGCACCTTGTGCTGCGCGTGCCGGAATCCCGCCCCAGCGAACCACCGACGGAAGAAGAATTGCAACGCAAGCTGTTCTGACAATGGCCGACAAAATCCACGTACTGATTGCCGACGACCACGCCATCGTGCGCCAGGGCCTGAAGCAGATACTTTCCGAAACCGAGGATATGCTCGTCACCGGCGAAGCCGATGACGGCGCCGAGGCGCTGGCCCTCGCGCGCCAGCAGCCCTGGGATGTCTTTCTGCTCGATGTCTCGATGCCCAATCGCAACGGCATCGACACCCTCAAGCAGCTGAAAAAGGAATTTCCGCGCCTGCCGGTGCTGATTCTCAGCATGCACCCGGAAGAGCAATACGCCGTGCGCGCCCTCAAGGCCGGCGCCTCGGGCTACCTGACCAAGCAAAGCGCGCCGGAACAACTGGTCAATGCCATCCGCCAGGTCGCATCGGGAAAGAAGTACCTCAGCCCTGCCGTGGCCCAGCAACTCGCCGACGCCATTTCCGAAGACACCGAAAAGTCGCCCCACGAGCGCATCACCGACCGCGAGTACCAGGTGCTGAAGCTGATCGCGGCCGGCAAAACGCTCACCCAGATCGCCGAATCGCTCAACCTGGGTGTCGCTACGGTCAGCACCTACCGCGCGCGGCTGCTCGAAAAAATGGGGCTGCGCAGCACCGCGGAATTGATCCGCTATGGCCTCGAACACGGCCTTGCCGATTGATCGCGAACCACGTGCCGCCTGTCCGGCAACATCAGCAAACACCAAGCGTGCGACTTCCTGCACAATAGCCAAAATGCGCGCCAGGCTCTGAACCAGCAACCAACAACACCCGGCCATCAGGCCACCCGACACGAGAGGAGGACTCACCATGAAGACCTTGAAGCAACTGCTAGGCGCAACGCCGCGCGCACCACTGTCGGTCGCCCCCGACGATTCCGTTTTCTCGGCTCTGGAACTGATGGCCAAGCACGATATCGGCGCCTTGCTGGTGATGCGTGACAGCCAACTGGCGGGCATCTTCAGCGAACGCGATTACGCGCGCAAGGTGACGCTGCTCGGCAAATCATCCAAGGAAACGGCGGTCAAGGAAATCATGACCGAGAAGGTGCTGTACGTCCTGCCCGAGCAGACCACCGACCAGGCCATGGCGCTGATGACGGAAAAGCATATTCGCCACCTTCCGGTGCTGGATAGCGGCAAGCGCGTCATCGGCATGGTCTCGATCGGCGACCTGGTCAAGGAAACCATCTCCGAACAGGCCTTCCTGATCAAGCAGCTCGAACAGTACATCGCCAGCTAACCCCGCCCCAAGCGCCATGGCCGCCAACGACGCGCCCGAGACGCCCGAAGCCTCGCGCGCGAAGCTCGTTGAGTTGCGCGTCGAGCATCGTGATCTCGACGAGGCGATCGAGCGGCTGACGCAGACGCCGCCCGAGGACGACCTGCTGCTGCGACGCCTCAAAAAGCGCAAGCTGATGATCAAGGATCGCATCTCGGCGCTGGAACGCCTGCTTGACCCCGACGAATACGCTTAGGCGAACGGCATGACCTACAACTTCGATACGCTGGCCCTGCATGCGGGCCAGGTGCCGGATGATCAATTCGGCGCGCGCGCGACCCCGATCTACCTGACGACATCCTTCGTCTTCAAGGATTCCGACCAGGCGGCCGCGCTGTTCAACATGGAGCGCGCCGGCCACGTCTATTCGCGCATTTCCAACCCGACCAATGCCGTGCTCGAAGAGCGCATCGCCGCCCTTGAAGGCGGCGTCGGCGCCATCGCCGTGGCCTCGGGCCAGGCCGCCTTGCACCTGGCGATTACCACGCTGATGGGCGCCGGCAGCCACATCGTTGCCAGCCGCTCGCTATACGGTGGCTCGCACAACCTGCTCGACTACACGCTGCCCCGCTTCGGCATCACCACCAGCTTCGTCGATCCACGCGACCTCGATGCCTGGCGCGCCGCCATCCGCCCCGAAACCCGCCTGCTGTTCGGCGAAACCCTGGGCAATCCGGGGCTGGACGTACTGAACATCCCGGAGGTGGCGGCACTGGCCCATGAGCACGGCCTGCCGCTGCTGGTGGATAGCACCTTCACCACGCCCTGGCTGATGCGCCCCTTCGATCACGGCGCCGACCTGATCTTCCATTCCGCCACCAAGTTCCTCGGCGGTCACGGCGTCGCCATTGGCGGCGTTCTGGTCGATGGCGGCAGCTTCGACTGGGACGCGTCGGGCAAATTTCCCACCCTGACCGAGCCCTACGAGGGCTTTCACGGCATGGATTTCAGCGAGGAATCCACCGTCGCCGCCTTCCTGCTGCGCGCGCGGCGCGAGGGCCTGCGCGATTTCGGCGCCTGCATGAGCCCGCTGACCGCTTTCCAGCTGCTGCAAGGCGTGGAAACCCTGCCGTTGCGCATGGAACGCCACATCGCCAACACCCGCCAGGCCGTGGCGCATCTGGTCAAGAGCGAAGCCGTCGACGCCGTGGCCTACCCGGAACTCGAAAGCCACCCAGACCACGCCCTGGCGCAAACGCTGCTGCCGCGCGGCGCCGGCTCGGTGTTCAGCTTCACGCTCAAGGGCGGGCGGCCCGCCGGCCGGAAATTCATCGAAGCCCTGCGCGTGTTTTCGCATCTCGCCAATGTCGGCGACGCCAAGTCGCTGGTGATCCATCCGGCATCGACCACGCATTTCCGCATGTCCGATGCAGCGCTGGTCGCCGCCGGCATCCATCCCGGCACCATCCGCCTGTCGATCGGCCTCGAAGACGCCGGCGACCTGCTCGAAGACCTGAGTCGCGGCCTCGCCGCTGCCCAGAAGTCGTAACGGCGAGCCTGATCCCGTGAAGATCGAGCTCAACGGCCATTCCGCTTTTGCCTACACCGGTGGCAAGCCCTTCGACGCCAGCTTGCCCACCGTCGTGTTCATCCATGGCGCACAAAATGATCACAGCGTATGGGGCCTGCAAAGCCGCTGGTTCGCCCATCACGGTTTCGGCGTGCTGGCCGTGGATCTTCCCGGCCACGGTCGCAGCGACGGCGCCCCGCTGCCTTCGATAGAGGATCTCGCCGACTGGATCGAACTCCTGCTCGAAAGAGTCGGCGCCGGGGATACGGCAGACTGCGCGGCGAAATCCGTGTCCCTGGTCGGCCACAGCATGGGCTCGCTGACGGCGCTCGAATGTGCCGCGCGCCACCCGGCCCGCATCGCCCGCATTGCGCTGGTCGGCACCGCCGTGCCGATGCCGGTGTCGGATGCGCTGCTCGACGCGGCGAAGAACAACGAGCCCAAGGCCATCGCCATGATCAACACCTGGTCGCATTCGCCGCGCGGCACCATCGGCGGCAACACGGTGCCGGGCATGTGGATGTTCGGCGCCGCCAAACGCCTGGCAGAACGGCAGCGCCCCGGCGTGCTGCACAACGACCTCGCCGCCTGCAATGCCTACATGCATGGCATCGAGGCGGCAACGATGCTGGCCTGCCCTGCCCTCGTCGTCAGCGGCAGCAGGGACATGATGACCCACCCCAAGGCGGCAGCAAAGCTGGCAAGCAATATTCGCGAGGTTCGCAGCGTCACGCTTGCCGGCGCCGGCCATGCGCTGATGGCCGAGCAGCCCGATGCCGTGCTCGATACCCTGCGCGCCTTCATCGGCGCTTGAGTCGCTTGGACGACACATCCTCGCAGAATCCGTTTCCCGTGGTCCGCAGCGGACTGCCGCTGACCGCGCCCGTCGAATGGCTGCGGCGCGGCGCCGACGACCTCCGGGCCTGCGGCATGGCCAGCCTGTTCTACGGCCTGTGCTTTGCCGGCACCGGCCTGGCGCTGCTGCTGGCGCTGCGCCATGCCGTGCAACTGGTTACCGCCGTCACCACCGGCTTCATGCTGGTCGGGCCGTTTTTTGCCATCGGCCTTTACGAACTCTCGCGTCGGCGTGAAGCCGGAGAGTCGCTGGAACTGATCCCGACTCTGGCCGTATGGCGCCGCAACCTGGCAGCCATCGGCATCTACTCACTGATCCTGATCGTGCTATACCTGCTGTGGGCACGCGCCTCGCTGGTGATGTTCGCCCTCTTCTACGAGGGCGGCATGCCGACGCTGGAAGGCTTCATCGACCAGATCGCCAAGTTCGACAACATCGAGTTCATGATTGCCTACCTGGTGGTCGGCGCCATCTTCGCCAGCCTGGTGTTCGCGTTTTCCGTGGTGTCGATTCCGATGATGCTGGACCGCAACCAGGACACGGTCACCGCCATGCTGGCCAGCTTTCTGTCACTGGTGCGCAACCTGCCGATGATGCTGCTATGGGGCGCACTGATTGCATTGCTCACGGCAATCGGCATCGCCACCGCCTTCATCGGCCTGATCATCACCATGCCGCTGGTGGGCCATGCCACCTGGCATGCCTACCGGGCACTGATCGAGCCGCGCGCGCCGGGCTGACCAAGTCCGCGCGCCCGGCGCGAGATCCATCACCGCATGCCGTTCAGGACGAGCACTGCGCCACTTTCTTGGCGGCGCGACGCTCTTCCTTCTTTTCTTCCTTGGCATCGGCCTTCTTTTTCTCGTCTTTCTTTTCGTCCTTCTTTTCGTCCTTGTCCTTGGAGCTATCGGCGACGGCGTCCTTCGCCGGGGCCTTGGGGGCTTCCGATTTCTCTTGCGATTGGCCGGAACCGCTGCCCTCACCCGAAGAGGACTGGCTGGCGGGGGGCGCAGACGGGGCCGGCGTCGGCTCCGTACCACCAAGCTGATTCGTACCACCCGATCCCAGGTTCGACTCCGGAACCGGCGAACCAAAGGTTCCCGTATCACCGCCGGTGGTCTGGTTGGCCAAGGCCAGATTTACCGGCCCGCTTGACGATTCGGTCTGCTGCTGCGGCGGAGGCGGCGCCGAGGCGGTTTCCTTGGTCAGCGAATCCGAGGTCTTGGTCACCGTATTGACGATGTCATTGGTGGTGGAATTGCTCGCAGCACTGCCTGTCGTCCCGCCGGAACTGGCAATCGTCGGCGTGGCGCCGGCAAAGTTGGATGCGCTGGACGTTACGCTGCCGGCCGAAGCGCTGTAGCCGATGCTGCCACCTGCCGGCACGGTGCTTACCGCCGTCGGCGCCACCGAAATGTTGCCGCTGGTGCTGGCCACCGTGATGCTTTGCCCCTGGATCGAAGAGTTCTGCGCAACCGCGCCATACGCCGAAACCCCCACCGAACCGCCGGAGGAAGCGATCGGTCCGTTCATGGTGATGGTGCTGCCGGGCGATGCCGTCGCTGCCGTCAGCGAAATGTTGCCGGTGGCCGACAAGCCGCCGCTGCCGACCTGGATCGGGCTATGGGCAACGAAGCTCAGGGTGCCGCCGTTGGCATTGACCGCTGAAGCGGTGGTGAAGACCCCGCCGCTGGTATCGACCAGAATGTTGCCATTGACGGTTTCCACCGCACCCAGTGTCAGCGGCGCGTTATTGACGATGTTGAGCGCCCCGCTCGCCTGGTGGATGTGGATCAGGCCGGTCAGTGCCAGGCTGCCGCCGCTCTTGGCGAAGCTGCTGCTGACGGCGAGGCTGCCTGTCCCGTTGAGGGTGCCGCCGGTCTGGTTGTAGTTTGGCGTAACCACGCTGCCAGACACGTTGAGGCTGCTGCCGGCCATGACAAAGCTGCCGCCGGCACCTTGCGCGATGCTGGCGAGCTGGGTTGCCAGGGTCGAGGCATCGAAGTTCACCGTGGCACCCGGCGGCAGACTTACCGCGCCGACGTTGGCGCCGTCCGGAAGCGCGCCGCCGGCCCAGTTGCCAGCGGTCGACCACTTGCCATCGCCGGCGGTTCCGGTCCAGGCGACACTCGCCAGTTGAGTAATCGAGCCGGTACCGGTGCCCGTCGCCGCGATGCTGTAGTTGGCGGCACTGCCCGTGCCATTGGCCAGTGCAAGGCCAGCGAAATTCACCGTCTTGCCACCGCCGACATTGCGGCTGTCATAGCTTGCGGTGCCGCCGAGGGTCAGCGTTTCGCTGTTCGCCAGATTGTTCAGCGTGTAACCGGTGGTACTGGCACCCGTGTTGCCATCATAGGGTTTGCTCTGCGTGGCAAAGCTTGCCGTAAGCGGCCGCGGCGTCACCCCCAGGGAGCCGGGGACATAGCCAATGCTGTAATTCACCGGATTGAAACTGCCGCCCGTCGCGGCACTGGCCGTGATCGCATAGGGCGCGCCGGCGACACCCGCGGTCGGCCCCGAGCCGCCGCTGGCGAGGCTGACGCTGCCCACCGTCTGGCCGTTCTTGAGGCCGCCGGCGATGAACTCGGTGCCGGTGAAGCTCAGCACATCGCCATACACCTTGCTTTGATTGTTAGCGGTAATCGCCAGCGGCGCCTGCGTTACGTTGTAGGCCGGCGGCGTGATGCCATTGCCGATGGTGTACCCCAGTGTGCTGGAAAGGCCGTTCGCAACGACGAAATAGCCGCCGGCATTGAGCTGGTTGTCGATCAACAGGCTGCCCACACTCGTGCGATACGTCGCGGCGCCCAGATTGACGCCGAAACTTGCGGCGATATCCTCGTTGTCAGCCGTTGCCGACGGCGTCAGAGTCAGGCCATACGTGGCCGTGGGCGCATCGCCGTAAATGTGGCCCGAAGAACCCGGCAGGGAAACATCCGCCGTCAGGGTGGGTCGGGCGCTGGCGTAGATGAAGCCGTTGCCCGATTCGCTCACGCTGCCCGGCGCGTAGCTGGCATAGGTACCTGCGTAGTGACGGAAGGCCGATGTCAATCCGCCCTTGGCGATCGTGCCCGGCGCCTGCGAATACACCAGCCAGCGCCCGCTACCCGCGCTCAGCGAAGGCGGGCCGCTGTTGTTGAAATCCTTTCCTGCCGCCAGTACGATGGCATTGCCGGTGCCGCTGGCCGTGATCCCGCCGTTCAGAGTGATGTGGCCGGTCGCGTTCGCCAGCAGCGAGGTCAGGGAGTTCATGGCGGGCAGTGTCAGGTCCCCGATGTGGGTCACGTCCAGCGCCCCGCTGAGCCCGACCGTGCCGCCGCTGTAGTTGAACGCGTTCAGAACGCTGAGACTGCCGCTGCCGTTGAGGGCACCGGCGCTCACGCCCAGCGTTTGAACCGATGCGGCTCCGTTCAGCACCAGGGTGCCGCCGGACACCGCCAGGGAGCCGCCCACCGTGGTTGCGCCGCTCACGGTCAACTGGCCGCCAGAGATATCCAACGAATTGTTGATACTGACCGTCAAGGCGGCGATCGAGTCAATTCCGCTTGGATGCTGCACTGCAAAGCCTGGGCCCGAACTGATCAGCACCGTGTTGCCCGCCCCTGGCACCGTGCTGCCCGACCAGTTGGCCTGATTGCCCCAGATTGAATCACCGGACCCGTTCAAGAAGGTCTTCGTGCCAGTGGTTGAATAGATCAGCCGCGATGCCTCGCCACCGGCCAGGAGGTAGCCCGCGTCGAAGTTGGCCGGCAGGTTGGTAGTGACGAAAGTGCCGCCCGCCGTGCCCGTCAT
>CAJBYR010000252.1 GCA_903959855.1 uncultured beta proteobacterium | reverse complement strand
GGATTGGCGTTGCGGAAACCCTGCTTCAGTCCGGCCAGTTCGGCCTTGCCGACGCGCTCGCCGAACAGTTCTTCCAGTGCCGCCTGGATTGCCGGCGAGCGTGTCGAGATTGGCCCGGGATCGCCCTGGGGCTCGATCTTCTGGCCGCTCTTCTCAAGCACCGTGCGGCGTAGTTGCAAATCCTGCAAGGCCACGCGGTCGGCGGCGTTCCAGGTACCGCTGATGCTCAAGGCCAATGCCGGCCGCTTGTTCAGCGCACCGGCCAGCTTTACCAGCTTCTCGCGCTCGGGCGGGGTCAGGCGCCGCGCACCGGCTTCGAAGGCGATGCTATCGAGCTTTTCGTCGCCGCCGCCGAACAGGGCGCCGAGCGCGCGGAAGGGCGCGGTGACGATCTTGGTCAACACATTGGTGATGACCTTCCAGACAATGCCGCCGAAGCTGAACTGCGGATCGTCGAGGCTGCCGGTGATCGGCAGGCCGAGGTCGATGCGGCCGTCGGAATCTTCCAGCAGCGCGATGGCGAGGTCCAGCGGCAGGTCTTTCGCACTCGGGCTTTCGACACGGTCGCCGAGCACCAGCTTGTCGATCACCACCTTGTTCTCGCTTTGCAGCTGGCGCTTCTTGATGTTGTATTCCAGGTCGAGCGAGAGCTTGCCGGAATTGATGCGGCGCCCGGCGAAGGTGGCCGAGTAGGGTGTCAGGCGCGTCATTTCGAGGTTGCGGAAAATCAGCTTGATCTCGGTGAAGCCGGTCGGATCGAAGGGATCGACCTGGCCGACGGCGCGCGCCAGGCCGTAGTCGTCAACCTCGCCGTCGAGTTCCAATTGGCCCGCCGCGCCGGGACGCGACGACAAGCCGGCGATGGACCCGCGCAGCTTGTGAATGCGGGTGGCGAAGGGGAAGAACAGCGATTCGTCGGCGAAGTCGAGGTCGCTGTCGCGGAAGCGCAGGCGGTCGATGTTGACCAGGAAGGCGGGCGCCGGCTTGGCCTCGGCCGCTGGTGGCGTGGGTGACACCGGCTGGGCGGGTGCGGCAGAAGTCGGCGCTGGCGACACGGCGCCAGCCGTTTCGTCAGCCTTTGCCGGCGCGTCCGTCTTGCGCAGGATGCGCTGGAAGTTGGTGCTCTTGTCCTTCGCGATCAACAGTTGCGTGTCGAGCCCGTCGAGCAGCAGCTCGCCGATCTGCAGCTTCTGTGGCGTGGCTTCGAGCTGTTTGGTGCCGAAGTATTTCCAGCCAAGGAAGATCTTGTCCGTGCCCGCCTCGTTGAGCCGCAGCGCGTCGATGGCAAAACTTCCCTTGTAGCTGCTGGCCTTGGCGTCATGCTGTACTTTGCCAGCGGCGCTGATGCGACCACTGGCGAGATCCAGCGCGGCGTACTTGCCGATGAAGGGCTGGACCGGCTTCAGCGCCAATTCGTCGAGTTTGAGCTGAAGCTCGACCGCCGCCGTAGCCGGTACCAGCTTGCCTTCCAGGGACAACCGTCCGCCGCTGGCCACGCGCAAGCCGGCCTTGAGCGGCAGGGGGCGGTCGAGCTTGTCGCTGATTCCGGTGGTTTCGATGGCGATGTCGTCCAGCCCAACCTGAAGCGCCGGTGTCATCGATTCGTCATTGAAGGCGACGCCGAAGCCGGAGAGCGCAACACCTGTCACCGAGTAGCGCCAGGGCGAAGGTGGTGCGCCGGGGTCGGCTGCCGGCTTGGTGGCGGGCTTTGCCGTCGTGTCGGGCGCGAGTGCCTTCAGGGCCGCGAGCAGATCGATGGTGCCGCCGGCATCGCGGCGCAGCGTTATGCGGCCGTTCTTGAGGGTAACCGCGCCGAGTTCGGCCTTGTGTTGCGCGAGGTCGATCTGCGCCGGGGCCAGCGCCAGTTCGGGCAGCGCGACCAGCTTTGCGCGCTGCTTGCCGGCGCCGGATTCCAGGCTGGTATCGCGCAGCGTCAGCGACTGGAAGCTCAACAGCTGCGTGGCGAGGTCGAAGCGCCCGCCCGCCAGCGCCAGCGAGCCAAGCCCCAATGCCGGCGCACCAACTGCCTTCGGCTTGCGCAGGACCAGATTGCCGAGATCGGCGGAGAAGGGGTCAAGCGTCAGCGCCAGCTTGCCATCGGCATGGCCGAGGCGATAGTCGAAGGCAAGGCCGGCGATGCCTTCGGGCGGCACAAAACCCAGCTCCGGCGGCAGGCGCGGCGCCACCAGCGCGGCAAGCTTGCCGAGATCCACGC
>CAJBYR010000251.1 GCA_903959855.1 uncultured beta proteobacterium | reverse complement strand
TTCCCCTCAGTTTCCCCTCAGTTTCCCCTCAGTTTCCGATCCGTTCCAGCTCGTTTCCTGGTGGCGACTGCGGGGCCTGTTGCCGGAATGCGTGAGACCTGAGTCGCCTTCAGGCAGGCCCGATCCGGTTCTGGTTTGATTGCAGTTGCTATCGGCCCGGTGGGCGACAGCGACTCAAGAAACGCGACCAGATCCTCGCTTTCGGCATCGGTGAGCCCCAGCGGTTTGAGAATGCGCTCGCCATCGCTGTGCAGACGGTCTTCATCGAGATCCGAATAGTGGCGCACGACCTCGCGCAAGGTGGCGATGCTGCCGTCGTGCATGTAGGGCGCGGTCAGTTTCAGGTTGCGCAGGCTGGGTACCTTGAATTCGCCGAAGTTGCGGTGCTCGGGGCGCAGGTATCGGGTTCCGGTGGCATTGCCCCGGGTTGCGTCGTCGTTGTGGGCGCCAAGCAGGTTGTAGGAACTTGCCAGCAGGTGCTTGACGCCGCCCTGGCGACCCGGATCGACCCCCGCGGGCTTGATGAAGAAGGGCACGCCGATGTCGCCGAACTCGCCGTTGGAGAACAGCGGCCCGGCATGGCAGGTTGAACATTGTCCGCGACCCAGGAATATCTTCAGGCCACGTCGGGCCGCTGCCGGATATGCCGCCGCTGCCGCGACGTCCTTGCGTTCCAGCGCGTCGCGAAAGCGGTCGAAGGGCGTCGGCGGGGAAACCAGGGTTTCCTGCCAGCTTGCAATGGCTTTGGCGACGTTGACCAGCAGCTCGGGATCGCGGGCGCCCGGCGCCTTGCCGAAGGCTTGCCGGTAGTGGCAGGCGAGTGCGGCGGACCTGCGCAACAGCGTCGCAGCGCGTGCGGCGCTGCCGCCCATTTCGCGCGGATCGAGGATGGGGCGCAGGCTGGCCGCCCACAGGCTGTCATGGGCGCCGTCCCAGCCGAACCAGCGCTGGTGGCGTACGTCGAGCAGGCCGGGGGTGTTGCGTGTGGCTTCGGCCAGTCCGCGCGCCGTGGCACGCCCGTCCTGGAAGCCGCGTGCCGGATCATGGCAGGTGGCGCAGGCGACGCCCCCGTTGGATGACAGGCGCGGATCGAAGAACAACTGGTGGCCGAGGCGGATCGCCGCCGCGTTGGCGGAGACGCGGTTGCCCGGATCGGGCGCCCAGTCTGGCGGCCAGGGGCCGTGCGCGGCAATGCGTTCGATTTCGCTGACGCTGAATCCTTCGGGCTCGGCAGCGACGGCTGGGGCCAGCAGGACCAGCAGCGTCGCGAGAGCGCGTCGCCCGGCGCGGTACTCAGTCCGCCTGAACGTCATGGGTGAGGCGGGTGACTTCCTTGTCGGCCTGAACTTCGAAGGCGAGTTGCCACTGGCCGGCCATGTGAAACATCATGCCGTCGACGCGAAAGCGCCCGTTGCCCAGCGGCGTGATCGTCGGCCGATAGTTCATGCCGTGCTTGTGCGCAGGCATGCTGGCATCGGCCTTCGTCAGTTGTGCGCCGGAGACGCCGCCCCGGTCGCACAGCTGAACATCCAGTACGAAATGCCGGGCCATGGGAATCTGTTGCGCCTTTGACGCGGAGCCTGCCTTCAGCAGGGGTTTGAAGGCCAGCAGCAAGCCGCCCTTCCGGATTACCGTGCCATCGCTGTCGTCCGGCGGACAGGTCGCGTTGGCGACGCCTGCAATCGCACCCAGGGCAAGTACTACCAGCATGCCGCGCACGGAGACGCCGTATCGCCAGCGCCGACTCTGCTTCATTTCGTTGCCATCATCGAGGCGAACAGGGTTTCGCCGTTGCGCCAACCGATGCGCTCGGCGATGTCCCTGGGCAGATCGGCGAGCCACGCGCGCGACCAGTCGGCGTGCTCGGCGATGTAGTACCAGCGCTCCGGCGTAAAGGTGTCGGTGCCGACCAGGAAGCGGTCGGGGAATTCGATGAAGGCTTCGCGCCAGGCCGGATCGATCTTGCCGCTGCTGGCGTGGTCGTTGCGGAAGGCCAGGTCGGCATACAGCTTGCGGTGCTTTCTCAGCATCGCACGCACCGCCTCCGGCCGGTCGAAGCCGGAGTGCGCCCAGAGGATGCGCGCTTCGGGATCCTGGACCAGCACCCGCTCGATGGCGTCGCTGTCGCCATGCAGGTGCAGCCAGAGCTTGTACTGTTTCGCCAGTTGCACCATGCGCCGCACCACCGGCAGGTCGGCATCCGGACCATAGACATGGAACTCGCCGATTGCCGCGTAGCGAAACCTGCGCAGGCGGTCTTCAAGGTGGGGGACGATGCTCTCGTCGCGCACCCAGGTCGAAATCTCGCCGCGCTTGCGGTAGGGCCGCAGCGACGGCACCACCAGGTCGGGTGCTTCCGCATAGAGCTTCTGCGTGCCATCGTCGCTGGAACTGGAGACCATGGCGCGCTTCAGTCCCGCCTTGCGCAGGATGGCGATGGCTTCCTTCGGCGGCGTGCGGTCCCAGGCATCGTGGCTGTAATGCACGTGGGCGTCGAATATGGGCAGCTTCGGGTCGGCAGCGAGCGTGGCGGCAGGCAGGCACAAGGCCAGGCAGAGCGGGGCGATCAGATGCACTGGCAGGGGCCGGACAAAGCAGTCTTGTGGCAAGCATTTCATGGGGGTCTCCTCCTGGGGCCATTTCTGCCGGTTCGGTGCGACGCTTGAAGCCCGACGCAAGCCCGTGCAAGTATGTGACCCGTATGCGCCGACGTCAATCGTCGGCAGGAGAGGAAGGAGCGGAAGGAGAGGAAGGAGAGGAAGGAGAGGGGAGCGCCCGCGCTGCGATCTCCTGTGCCAGCGGCCAGGCAACCCTGAGCATGACGTCGAGCAGTTCCCGGGCGATCATTTCGCGCAGCGGTATCAGCGGGCCGGGAAGGCGCACGGAATGACTGAGCGAGCGCACCTCTTCCGCATAGAGGCGAAAGAGTTCATGGAGCAGCCGGGCAAAGTCTTCCCGGTTGTAAGCCGTGCCGAGCGCGTCGCGTAGCCGTGATGACGGGCTTTCGCCATTGAGGATGCGCGTTGCGGCATGGTGCAACAGTCGAATGCGTCGTGTGCGGAAGGGGATGATCTCGTCGTAGCGGACGACGATTTCCACCGGGAAGCGTCCCACATTGGCGAGGAAGCGGCGATCGATGTCCTTGGTGGCTTGCAGCAGCGCGGTCAGCCGTGGTTCGTCAGCTGTCCCCGGCGTCGCCGGCAGGCCGGCATCCAGGATGATGGCCGTGTCCTTTTCCACTTCCTTGCCGACATTGAGCATCAGCACCGGCTCGAGGTGCGGCAGCGCCAGGCGCATCGGCAGCGCTGTACGAAGCGCGACCAGCGTTCGCTGACTGAACAGGCGAAGAATCCGGCCGTTGAGCCTGGCGAGTTGGCGCGCCCGATTCACCGTGCTTGCGCGACTCAGGACGGCTTGGCCGCGCGATGAAATCCGATCATGCCGTGGAACACCGTATCGGCACGGACTTCGATGTATCCCAGCTCGCGCAGCAGGATTGACAGGTCCTCGGCGGTATAGAACAGCTCCAGGGCATCCATGAAGTACTGCTTGGCCTGCCCCGCCGCCGGGCCACTGCCGACGAGCAGTCCGGTGATGCCGAGGCAGCCGCGCAGGTAGCTGTAGTAAAGCCGTTTCACAATGGGATTGCGTGGGCGCAGCAAGTCGGAATGGTAGAAGCGGCCGCCGGGCTTCAGCACGCGGCGTATTTCGGCGAACACCTCACGCACCCGCAGGTGGCGGGAAGCAAACTGCAAGGTCACGATGTCGAAGTGGTTGTCCGGGAAGGGCAGGGTGTGTACGTCGCCGATGCTGCTCTTGATCTGGAAGCCATGCTCCGCTGCCCGCTGCTGGCCGACTGTCTGCATTGCGGCGCTGCGATCCATGGCGTGCACGTCAAGTGTCTTTTCGCGCTTCAGCAGCGCGATGCCGATGGCGTTGGTGCCGGCGCAGACGTCGAGCACTTTTTGCTGCGGCTGCAATTCCACAAGTTGCATGAAGCGGCGCAGGAAATTCTCGAACTGCCCCAGCGCTGCGATGTTGTTGGCGCGATCATAGTATGGCGCGACATCGGCGAAAACGTCGTTCAGCTCATTGCTCCATACGTCGCCCAGACGCGCTTCGCGGACGGCCTCGCGTGAGGCCGGTAGGGGTGGTGCCATGTCTATCCCTGATGCTCTTGTTGTGGTCCGTCGGCGCCCTAGATCCGGAAAAGGAAAAGCGCCGTCGCCATGCTGCCCACTATGGCCGCGATGTAAAGTACCGTCGCGATCAGAGTGTCGGCGCGCAGACCGAAATCGTAGCAGGTACAGCGTACGCGGTGCGCGGAACTCCACAGCGAGAGCGCGATCACGCCTAGCAGCACCAGCTTGCCCAGGCCATGTGCGGCAAAGGCATGAAGATTCTCGTAGCTCAATCCGGGCGGCACATGCCCGAGCGCGGCGAGAAAGCCGAGGACGACGATCACCGGCATGCAAAATGCGATGACGGTGCCACCGGCGGCGAAGGGGAACCAGACGACGGGCTTGTTCGACTTGGCCATGATCAGAATACTCCCGCGAAAAACAGTACGGCCACGGAAAGTACTGCCCAGACCAGGTAGTGGGCGCCCGAGATATAGCTACCGTTCACGAATTCTTCACCGATCTGCAATGGCATGGCTTTCTGTGTGGCATTGAACCAGGTTCCGGCGTGATAGAAGGCGGCAGCCATGGCGAGCAGGTGGAAAATGATCGCGCCAGGCCCGCGCAAGGCATCGAGGAATCCCTGCCATGCCACGGGTCCGGCGGAAAGCCGTTGCATGGCGACCACCAGCAGTAAGCAATAGGCGCCGATGAACAGGCTGGTCACCTCGCGCGCCATGTAGCGCATGTAACGCGGGTGGCGGAAAAACCAGGTGGTCGGCGGAACTTCGCGGACCAGCGGACGGCGGCTCATGGCTTACCTCCGGGTAACAGGTGCTCGACGATCCAGTCGATCGAGCCGACGATCTTCAACTGCTGCAAGGCGCTCGCCGGATCGACGTGAGCGGGGCAGACCTCGGAGCAGGCGCCGACAAAAGTGCACTCCCAGACGCCTTCCTTGGTCGCGACCACCTCCATCCGTTCCTTGCGGCCTTCGTCGCGCGAGTCGAGGTTGTAGCGGTGGGCCAGAGTCAGCGCCGCCGGTCCGACGAAATGCGGCGTCAGCCCGTACTCGGGGCAGGCGGCATAGCAGAGCATGCAGTTGATGCACATCGAATACTGGCGGAATTTCATCAACTGGGCCGGGGTCTGCTTGTATTCGCCTTCTTCGATCGGCTTTTTCTGCTTTGTGATCACATAGGGCTTGACCCGCTTGAGCTTTTCCATGAAGTCGTCGGGTGCGGTGACCAGGTCACGCTCGACGGGGAAATGTGCCAGCGGCTCGACGCGGATCACGCCTTCGTAGCTGCGCAGGAAGGCATGGCAGGAAAGTTTCGGTTCGCCGTTGATCATCATGCCGCAGCTGCCGCAGACAGCCATGTGGCACGACCAGCGGTAGTTGAGCGTCGGGTCGATGTCGGCCTTGATCTTGTTGAGTGCGTCGAGTACCACCCATTCTTCCTGGCACATCACTTCGTAGCGCTGGAAGTGGGCCTCGGTGTCGGTATCCGGGTTGTAGCGCAGGACTTCCAGCTGGACCAGACGTTCTTTCATTTGTGGTCTCCCGAATAGTCGCGCACACCGGGTGGCGACTTGGTGATGACCACGTCCAGGTAGTCGACGCGCGGTGCGTCGAGGCCCTGATGGTAGACCATGGTGTGACGCAGGAAATTCTTGTCGTCGCGTTCGGTGTGGTCGAGACGCTGGTGGGCGCCACGCGATTCCTTGCGGGCCAGCGCGCCGACGGTGACGGCTTCGGCACAGTCGAGCATGGAGCCGAGTTCGAGCACCTGGAACAGGTCGGTATTGAAGACGCTGCTCTTGTCGGTGAGCTTGACGTGGCGGTAGCGCTGACGCAGTTCGTGAATCTTGCTGACGCCTTCCTGCAGCCCTTCCTCGGTGCGGTAGATGCCCACGTTCTTTTCCATGGTGTCCATCATTTCGCGGCGCAGGCCGGACATGGATTCGGTGCCGTCGGTCCGTGAGAACAGTTCGCCCAGGTGTTGCGCGGTCTTTTCGGCACTGGCATTCAGCGCACCTGCGTCGGAAGCTGGCAGACCTTCAATGTGCTCGATCGCGGAAAGCGCGGCGCGGCGACCGA
>CAJBYR010000250.1 GCA_903959855.1 uncultured beta proteobacterium | reverse complement strand
CCCCCGCCCCCGGGGCGGGGGTTGGGGGGTGGGTGGTCCATTTTGCCCATTGGACAGAATTGAGATCAACGCCGTCCTTGTACATTTCCCACAGCGGCGACAGCTCGCGCAGCTTGCCGAGCTTGTCATGCAGCAGCTTGATGGTGAAATCGACATCCGCCTCGGTTGTGAAGCGGCCCAGCGTGAAGCGGATCGAGCTGTGGGCCAGTTCGTCGGACCGCCCCAGCGAGCGCAGCACGTAAGACGGCTCAAGGCTGGCCGAGGTGCATGCCGAACCGCTTGACACCGCGATGTCCTTGATCGCCATGATCAGTGACTCGCCCTCGACGAAATTGAAGCTGACGTTGAGGTTGTGCGGCACGCGCTGCTCGATGTCGCCATTGACGTAGGTTTCCTCTATGTCCATGAGGCCCCTGAGCAGCTTGTCGCGCAGCATGCGGATGCGCTCGTTCTCGGTGGCCATTTCCTCGCGCGCCAGACGGAATGACTCGCCCATGCCGATGATCTGATGCGTGGCCAGCGTGCCGGAACGCATGCCGCGCTCGTGACCGCCGCCGTGCATCTGCGCCTCCAGCCGGACGCGCGGTTTGCGCCGGACATACAGCGCGCCGATACCCTTCGGGCCGTAAGTTTTGTGCGCACAGAAGGACATCAGGTCGACCT
The DNA here is from genome assembly GCA_903959855.1 of uncultured beta proteobacterium. Classification (GTDB taxonomy): domain Bacteria; phylum Pseudomonadota; class Gammaproteobacteria; order Burkholderiales; family Rhodocyclaceae; genus Sulfuritalea. The sequence goes on along the minus strand of CAJBYR010000250.1, from coordinate 8,649 downwards.
TCAGCTTCGAGAGATCGATCGGCATCTTGCCGGTGGCCTGGGCCGCATCGACATGAAAGATCACGCCTTTCTCGCGGCAAACCTCGCCGATTTCGGCGATCGGCTGGATCACGCCGATTTCGTTGTTTACTGCCATCACCGACGCCACGACGGTATCGGGGCGCAGCGCAGCCTTGAACTGCTCTATGGTGATCAGCCCGTTTTCCTGCGGCGTCAGGTAGGTCGCCTCGAAGCCCTGGCGTTCCAGTTCCTTGACGGTATCGAGCACGGCCTTGTGCTCGGTGGACACGGTGATGATGTGCTTGCCCTTGGTGCTGGCGTAAAAATGCGCAGCGCCCTTGATCGCGAGGTTGTTCGACTCGGTGGCGCCCGAGGTCCAGATGATTTCCTTGGCATCGGCGCCGACCAGCGCGGCGACCTGCTCGCGCGCGTCTTCGACGGCCTTTTCTGCATCCCAGCCATAGACATGGGACCGCGAAGCCGGGTTGCCGAAATGTTCGGTCAGCCAGGGAATCATCTTTGCCGCGACACGCGGATCAACCGGCGTCGTGGCCGAGTAGTCCAGATACACCGGCAGTTTCATGCCTGAATCCATTAACGATTTCTCCAGTTCAGCTGACAAGGGCGGTCAGGCCCCTGAGTTGCAAGATTGTAGTATTCAAGGTGCCCAGAAAGTCGCGCACCTGAGCAACAGTGTTGTTCGCGCCAAGGCTCACGCGCACGGCGCCACGCGCCTGATCCGCCGCAACACCCATCGCCAAAAGCACGTAAGAGGGTTCCGGATTGGCGCTGGAACAGGCCGCTCCCGCCGCCACGGCAAATCCCGCACGATCGAGCTTTCCGACCAGGGTTTCGCCGTCGATGCCCTCGAAGGCAAAGTAACAAGTATTCGGCAGGCGCTCGGCAGCTGCGGCAAAAATGCTCGCGCCCTGCGCCGACAAGCCCGCTTCGAGTTCCGCCCGCAAGCTCACCAGCTCGCGCGAGCGCTGATCAAGCGCCGATGCCGCACGCTCGGCGGCAACACCAAAGCCGACGATCGCCGCGACATTCTCGGTGCCGGAGCGCAGGCCGCGCTCGTGACCACCACCGGCGATCAGGGGCTGTAACTCGACCCGCTTGTCCACCACCAAGGCGCCGGCACCCTTGGGACCGCCCAGCTTGTGTGCGGAAAGCGTCATGGCATGGACGCCCGCGGCGTTCAGCGAGCGAAAGTCCATTGCCACCCGTCCGCAGGCCTGCACCGCGTCGGTATGAAACCATGACCGCAGCGATGCTGCCCGGGCCGCCAGCCCGGCCACATCCTGTACCGCGCCCGTTTCATTGTTGGCCAGCATCACGGAAACAATCGCCGGCTTCTCGGCGAGCACTGACTGAAAGTCGGCGCTGGCGACACGGCAATTCTGATCGACGGCGATCTCGCGCAGTCGCCAGCCGGACTTCCGCAACTGCCTGGCCGGCTCGCGCACGCAGGGGTGCTCGATCGACGATACGGCAATCAGGCCTGGCGCAAGGCAAGCCGCCGCGCCCTTGATGAACAGGTTGTTGGCCTCCGAACCACCACTGGTGAACACCACCTCGGTCGGGTGCGCGCCGACGGCGTGGGCCACACGCTGACGCGCCTCGTCGATCGCCCGCCTAGCCGCTCGCCCATACTCGTGGCGGCTCGATGCATTGCCGAACCGGCCATCCAGAAACGGCAGCATGGCTTCCCGCACCTGCGCATCAAGCGGCGTGGTGGCGTTGTGGTCGAAATAGACGGGGGCGAACATGGGGCTTTGCTGTGGTGGTCAGGCGGCCGCGAGTTCCTCGGCGGGACGCCGCGCACGACGCAGGGGACGTTCGTCATGCAGTACCGCTGTCTGGCCGGTCCGCTCGCGCTGCTGCGCCACGAGTTCGGCCAGGGTTACGGAACTCAGGTACTCGAACATCTTCTCGTTGAGGCTGGTCCATAGGTCATGGGTCATGCACGGCCGCTGGTCCTCGGCACAATTACCCTTGCCGCCACAGTTGGTCGCGTCGAGCGACTCGTCCACCGCATGGATGATATCGGCCACGGATATCTCGCCCAGCGGCTTGGAGAGGCAATAGCCGCCGCCCGGGCCGCGCACGCTGGAGACAAGGTTGCGCCGCCGCAATTTGCCGAACAACTGTTCGAGATACGAAAGGGATATCTTCTGTCGCTCGCTGATACCGGCAAGCGTGACCGGACCAGTGTGCTGGCGCAGGGCCAGATCGATCATCGCGGTTACGGCAAAACGGCCTTTGGTGGTCAGTCTCATGTCAACTCTCCGGAAGGTTGTGCACCTGGAAAACGCTCCGGGCAATCAATACCCGAGCATTTCCATCAACTATATTTGGACTTGACCAATTTAGTCAACTATTTTCGAGATTAATTTCGGATCGAAATTGTCTGCCGTCGCCACGTCATCCTCCAGAGCGACGCCACAACGCTCCATGGTCTTGAGCAGCGCGGCAATTCGGCGATCGGTTTCCACCGCGTGGTCAAGAAGGCCATGGATCGCCTGCGCCATCGGATCATCTTCGGCACGCGTTACGGCATAGGCCGAAAACCCCATCTGTCCCGCCTTGACCTCGCGGTCGATTTCACTGCGGTCCTCGATGATGCGCGCCGGAATTCCCACCGCGGTGGCTCCGGGGGGGACGTCCCGCACCACCACGGCGTTGGAGCCCACCTTGGCACCCGTGCCCAGCGTGATCGGCCCCAACACTTTGGCACCTGCACCGATAACCACACCACGCTGCAAGGTCGGGTGCCGCTTGCCTTTGCTCCAGGAGGTACCGCCGAGGGTGACACCGTGGTACAGCGTGCATTCGTCCTCGATCACCGCCGTTTCGCCAATGACCACTCCCATTCCATGGTCGATGAAAACGCGACGCCCGATCGTGGCACCGGGATGAATTTCGATGCCGGTGATCGCACGGGTGAAATGCGACAAGACACGGGCCATCCAGCGCAGCCGCGCACCCCATAGCCAATGGGAAACCCTGTGCAGGGTAAGGGCATGAAATCCCGGATAGCAGGTCAGCACCTCCCATGTCGAACGGGCGGCGGGATCGCGCTCGAAAACGCAGGCAATGTCTTCACGAAGATGAGCAAACATGGATGAATCTATTGAAATTTTATGAAATGGTAGAAATCCCGAGCGGAAAGGTCAACTTTTATTTCGGCTTTTCCTTGTTTATATCGGGGTTTTGGCCCTTTTCTGCACGACAGGGCGCGCCGGGCAAGGGATTTTCCAGCGCGGCAATCATGCCGCGCAGAATGTTGATTTCCTCCTTCTCCGGAACGGCGCGGGCGAGGAGACGGCGCATGCGCGGTATCAGGCGCTTGGGGCTCGCCGGATCAAGAAAGCCGCTGCCGATCGCCGCGCGCTCGATGTGGGCGACCAGGCCTTCCACTTCTTCGTGGCTGGCAACCTTCCCGGCGCCAGAAATCACCGGCGGCGAGCCCGGATCGAGTGCCGCAAGGCGCAGTTCGTAGCACATCACTTGCACCGCTGCGGCGAGGTTGAGCGAGCTGAAGTCGGGTGCCACCGGAACCGTCGCCCAGCGCCGGCACAAGCCCAGCTCGTCGTTGGAAAGCCCCGAGGTCTCGTTGCCGAACACCAGCGCCACCTCGCCGGTGGCAGCCGCTTGCACCACCTCCGCGGCGGCGTCGCGGGCCCACAGCGCCGGGGTCGCCAGCTCACGCCTGCGTGCGGTCAGAGCAACCGCGAGCACCGTGCCCTGCAGGGCCACCGACATCGAATCCACGACCTTGGCCTGCACCAGCAGGTCGGTGGCACCGGCCGCCATGGCGTCGGCCTGGGCATGGGGAAATTCCTTGGGATTGACCAGCACCAGGCGCGACAGTCCCATGGTCTTCATGGCGCGCGCCGCCGCGCCGATGTTGCCGGGATGGCTGGGATGCGAGAGCACCACCCGGATGCGGTCAAAAAGCAGGCTGGAAGAATATGGCGCGGTTGTCATGCTGTGTCCCGGAAGCGCTGGGCCGGGAGGGTATCCCGAGATAGAATTGCGGGCTCGCTCACCCTGTGTGACATTACGTCTGCCCCGCCCGAATCATGCATCCCACGCTGAACATCGCCATCAAGGCCGCCCGTCGCGCCGGCCAGATTATCAACCGCGCCAGCCTCGACATCGAAAAGCTGAAGATCGACGTCAAGCGGCAGAGCGACTTCGTCACCGAGGTGGATCGCGCGGCGGAAGCTGCGATCCTCGATGTGCTGCGCGATGCCTATCCGAGCCATGGAATTTTAGCAGAGGAGTCTGGCCTGGCCGGCACCAGCGCCGACTCCGAGTACCAGTGGATCATCGATCCGCTGGACGGCACCACCAACTTCATCCACGGCCTGCCGCAGTATGCAATCTCGATCGGGCTGGCGCACAAGGGGGTCATGACGCAGGGCGTGGTCTATGACCCGAACCGCAACGAGCTGTTCACCGCGACGCGTGGCGCCGGCGCCTACCTCAACGACAAGCGCATCCGCGTCAGCAAGCGCATCAGGCTCGACGAAGCCCTGATCGGCACCGGCTTCCCCTATCGCATGTTCGACCACATCGACGCCTACCTGGCGATTTTCCGCGACATCGCGCAAAAGACTGCCGGCATGCGCCGCCCCGGTGCCGCCGCGCTCGATCTGGCCTGGGTCGCCTGCGGCCGCATGGATGGCTTCTGGGAACTCGGCCTCTCGCCCTGGGACATGGCGGCGGGTACACTGTTGATCACCGAGTCTGGCGGGCTGGTAGGCGACCTATCCGGCGAAGCCAACTATATGAAGACCGGCAACATCATTGGCGGCAATCCGAAGGTCTTCGGCCAGCTGCTGCAACTCGTTGCGCCGCACCTCACAGCGGCACTTCCGGCCTAAAGCAGCGCCAAGCCCCACATGGCGGCCCAGCCCTCGCCCGCCGAGCTGGCGGCGCACACCCCGGTCATGCAGCAGTGGCTGCGCCACAAGGCGCAGCATGAAGACAAACTGCTGTTCTTCCGCATGGGCGATTTCTACGAGTTGTTCTATGAGGACGCCGAACGTGCCGCGCGCCTGCTCGACATTACGCTGACCGCACGCGGCCAGTCAGCCGGCAAGCCGATCCCCATGGCCGGCATTCCCTATCATGCTGCGGACGGCTACCTCGCCAAGCTGGTCAAGCTGGGCGTGTCGGTGGCCATCTGCGAGCAGATTTCCGATCCGGCACAAGCCAAGGGGCCGGTCGATCGCGCCGTGACGCGGATCGTCACACCGGGCACCCTGACCGATGCCAATCTGCTCGATGAGCGCCACGACAGCCTGCTGCTGGCGCTGAGCATCGACCGCCAACGCGCCGGGCTGGCCTGGCTGAATCTCGCCAATGGCGACATGCGGCTGCTGGAAACCTCGCTCGACGCCCTGCCCGCCCATTTCGAACGCCTGCGGCCGGCCGAACTCCTGCTGCCCGACGCGTTGCGTTCCGGTGCACCGAATTCGCCCGCCGTGACTCAGCACCTGCCTGACTGGCATTTCGACGAACGTGCGGCCGCTCATGCGCTGGCAGAGCACTTCGGCACCCGCGACCTGGCCGGTTTTGGGGTCCATGCCGAGACCCTGGCCCTGGCTGCCGCCGGGGCCTTGTATCGCTATGCCCAGGCAACCCAGTTCCAGTCGCTTGCCCATGTCACCCAGCTCACCGTGGAACATGAAGGCAGCTTCCTGCGCCTGGATGCCGCCACCCGACGCAACCTGGAAATCTCCGAAACCCTGCGCGGCGAGGCCTCACCCACCCTGCTCTCGCTGTTGGACAGTTGCGCCACCAGCATGGGTTCACGCTGGCTGCGCCATTGCCTGCACCACCCATCGACCGACAGGAGCATTCCGCGCGCGCGCCACGAGGCCGTGGCGGACCTTATCGGCGAATCCGGCGCCGGCCCGGCGGGCCATCTGGCGAAGGCACTGGCCGGCTTTGCCGATATCGAGCGCATCGCCTCGCGCATTGCACTGAAGAACGCCCGCCCGCGCGATCTTTCATCGCTGCGCGACAGCCTGGCCCGGCTCGAGGACATACGGCCGATAGTCGGCGCTGGCGGTACGGCGACCCGGCTCGCCGAACTTCTGGCGGCACTCGCAACACCCCAGGCCTGTGTCGGTTTGCTCACAGATGCCGTGGCGGCAGAGCCCTCGGCGCTGCTGCGCGAAGGCGGCGTCATCGCCCCGGGCTACAGCGCCGACCTCGATGAACTGCGCGCGATCCAGGACAACTGCGGCGCCTTTCTGGTCGAGCTGGAAGCCCGCGAGCGCGAACGCAGCGGCATCACCAGCCTGAAGGTCGAATTCAACAAGGTGCACGGCTTCTACATCGAAGTTACGCACGCCAATGTTGAAAAGATCCCCGACGACTACCGTCGCCGGCAAACACTGAAGAACGCCGAGCGCTACATCACTCCCGAGCTGAAGGCCTTCGAAGACAAGGCGCTGTCAGCCAACGAGCGCGCGCTGGCACTCGAACGCCGGCTGTGGGACGAGCTTCTCGGTGCGCTGGCCATCCACATACCCCAGTTGCAGAAAATCGCCCGCGCAATCGCCGAACTCGACGGGCTGGTGGCGTTTGCCACCGCTGCGCTGCGCCACGATTATCGCGCTCCCGAATTCTGCGACGAGGCCTTGCTCGAGATCGAGTCCGGGCGCCATCCGGTGGTCGAGCGCCAGCTCGATGCACAGTCGGCAAGCTTCATCGCCAACGACACGCGCTTCGGCGCCGGCCGGCGCATGCTGCTGATCACCGGCCCGAACATGGGCGGCAAATCCACCTACATGCGCCAGGCCGCGCTGATCGTGCTGCTCGCCCACTGCGGCAGCTTCGTGCCGGCAGCTCGCTGTCGCCTGGGGCCCATCGATGCGATCTACACCCGCATCGGGGCGTCGGACGACCTCGCCTCGGGACGTTCCACCTTCATGGTGGAAATGACCGAAGCCGCGGCGATCCTCAATGGCGCGACCGAAAAGTCGCTGGTGCTGATGGACGAGATCGGCCGCGGCACATCGACCTTCGATGGCGTTGCACTGGCCTTCGCCATCGCCCGGCACCTCCTGGAAAAGAACCGCGCCTGGACCTTGTTCTCGACCCACTATTTCGAACTGACGCGCCTGGCGCAAGACTCGCTGGTCTGTGCCAACGTGCATCTCGATGCCGTCGAGCACGGGCACAAGATCATCTTCCTCCATGCCGTCGAGGAAGGCCCGGCCTCGCAGAGCTATGGGGTGCAGGTCGCGGCGCTCGCCGGCATGCCGCCGGCGGTGGTACGCGAAGCCCGGCGCCGTCTGACCCTGCTGGAGAACCGGGAGGCCGGATCACTGCAGCAACCGGATCTTTTCGCCAGCGCCCCGCCGCTACCCGAGCCGCCGCATCCGGCGCTGGATGCCTTGCGCGACCTGAACCCCGATGAGCTGAGCCCGCGCGAGGCGCTTGATCGGCTCTACCAGCTGACACGCCTGGCGAAGGAATGAAGCTAGTTGCCGCACTGATCCTGGCGGCACTGATGGCGTTGCCATCGCGGGCAGAAACGCTGTCCTTCGGCCTTTTCGGCGACACTCCCTACACCGCCTGGGAGCGCCAGCACCTGCCCGAATTGATCGATGAGATGGACCGGGAAGACCTCGCCTTCGTGATCCACGACGGCGACATCAAGAGCGGTTCAAGCGAATGCAGTGACGCTTCCTTTCTCGATATCCTGGGCGTTTTCAACAGTTCGAAGCACCCGCTGATCTACGTTCCCGGCGACAACGAATGGACCGACTGCCACCGGCGCAGCAACGGCAGCTACGATCCCCTGGAACGCCTGGGCAAGCTCCGCGAACTTTTCTTCGCCGACGGGCACGCGCTGGGCCGGCGCAAACTGGCGCTGGAGCGCCAAAGCCACGATTCAAGCTTCGCGCCCTATCGCGAAAACGTGCGCTGGCAAGCCGCAGGCGTGCTCTTCGTCGGACTGAACCTGCCGGGAAGCGAGAACAATTACCATGGCATCAAAGGCAGCGGACCGTCGCCGGAATTTCTCGCCCGCAGCAGTGCCAACCGCGCCTGGCTGGAGCAGGCCTTTGCGCTGGCACGCAGCCGCCAACTGGCCGGCATCCTGATTGCGATTCAGGGCAACCCCGGGTTCCACGCCGCCGGTGCCGGCCGTGCGCCGACCGGCTACGCCGACTTTCTGGATCAATTGCGACGCGAATCCATGGGTTTCGCCGGTCAAGTCGTGCTGGTCCATGGCGACACCCATCGGCAACGCATCGACCAACCGCTGGAGAACCCGGATACGGGAGAGACCCTTCGCAATTTCACCCGTGTCGAGACCTTCGGCTCGCCGTCTTTCGGCTGGATCAAGGCCGGCATCGATCCCGCCAACCCCAGGCTGTTCCGCTTTGAACCACGAGTTTTCGCCAGGCCCGTCCTTCAATAGAATACCTGCGGATGAATGACGGGATGACCACAGAGATGGATGCCGACGGCAGCGCTACAATCCTTGCGGTAGATGACCACCCGGTCAACCTGCTCCTGGTAGCGAAACTGCTGCAGCCGCACTACCGGGTCCGCACGGCAAACTGCGGCGCCAAGGCCCTGGAAGAGGCGCAATCGGCGTCGCCCCCGGACCTGATCCTG
>CAJBYR010000249.1 GCA_903959855.1 uncultured beta proteobacterium | reverse complement strand
CGTCGAGGGCGTGCGCAAGGCGCAGGAACGCTACGGCAAGGGCAAGCGCATCACCGGCGAGCAGATGCGCTGGGGCCTGGAAAACCTCGACCTCGACCAGAAGGCGCTGGACGGCATGGGCCTGGGTGGCGTGATGCGTCCGGTGAAGACCTCCTGCCTCGACCACATGGGTTCGGCCTGGGCGCGTATCCATACCTGGGACGGCAAGAAGTGGAACTTCTCTTCCGACTGGTACCAGGGCGACGAGAAGGTGCTGCGTCCGATGGTGATCAGCACGGCGGGCAAGTATGCCGAAGAGAAGAAGATCGTGCGGCGCACTGCGGCCGACTGCAAGAAGTAATCAGCCCGACGGCGGGGGACGGATAGCCGTTCCCCGCCTTCTGTCTTCTGTTCTCTGAAAGAGCACATGACTACCCCCAACATACTTCTCAACGTCAACAGCATCGAGGTGATTTACAACCACGTGATCCTAGTGCTGAAGGGCGTTTCACTGTCCGTGCCCGAGGGCAGCATCGTCGCCTTGCTGGGCGGCAACGGTGCCGGCAAGACCACCACCCTGCGCGCTGTCAGCAACCTGCTGCATGGCGAGCGCGGCGAAGTGACCAAGGGCTCTATCGAGTGCCGCGGCGAGCGAATTGAAGCACTGACGCCGGCCGACCTGGTCAAGCGCGGCGTGGTCCAGGTCATGGAAGGCCGCCATTGTTTCGGCCACCTGACCATCGAAGAAAACCTGATGACCGGCAGCTACACCCGCAAAGATGGCAAAGCGGCTGTCGCACAAACGCTGGAAAAGGTTTACAACTATTTCCCCCGCCTGAAGACGCGGCGCACCAGCCAGGCGGCCTACACCTCGGGCGGCGAGCAGCAGATGTGCGCCATCGGCCGCGCCCTGATGGCCAACCCGACCATGGTTCTGCTCGACGAGCCGTCGATGGGCCTCGCGCCGCAGATCGTCGATGAGGTGTTTGCCATCGTCAAAGACCTCAACCAGCGCGAGAAGGTCACCTTCCTGCTGGCCGAGCAGAACACCAACATGGCCCTGCGCTATGCCGATTTCGGCTACATCCTCGAAAACGGCCGCGTGGTGATGGAAGGCGCGGCCAAGGACCTGGCCAACAACGAGGACGTCAAGGAGTTCTACCTCGGCATCTCCTCGGGCGAGCGCAAGAGCTTCCGCGAAGCCAAGCATTACCGCCGCCGCAAGCGCTGGCTCGCCTAATCGGCCGCAGATCGCGTCGCATGGCGGCGTTGCTCGGTGGCTTGTGTGCAAGAGCACACGGCGCCGCCTCGCGCCTTGCCCTGCAACACGCTTTGCGGCCTCACTGACCCCCGGAGCAACTGACATGTCGAAGCATTTTGACGCCCTCGAAACCCGCACCGCCGACGAACGAAAGTCGGCGATGGCGACACGCCTCCCGCAGCAGATTGCGCATGCTAAGGCCAATGCGCCCTATTTTGCGGAGGCGCTGAAGCATGTCGATGCGGCAGCAATCACCTCGGTCGCGGCTCTCGCCGCCTTGCCCGTGGTACGCAAGAGCGAACTGATCGAATTGCAAAAGCAGCAACGGCCCTTCGGTGGTCTCGCGGCGGCGCGCTGGGGCCAGCTCGGCCGCGTGTTTTCTTCGCCGGGGCCGATCTATGAACCCGAGGGCCGCAGCGCCGATTACTGGCGTACGGCGCGCGCCTTGTACGCCGCGGGCTTTCGCTCGGGCGACCTGGTGCACAACAGCTTTTCGTACCACATGACGCCGGGTGCCTGGATCCTCGAAGCCGGCGCACAGGCGCTGGGCTGCACGGTGTTTCCGGCCGGTGTCGGCCAGACCGAACAGCAGGTGGCGGCGATGGCCGACCTGCAACCGAACGGCTATGTCGGCACGCCGTCCTTCCTGCGCATCCTGCTGGAGAAGGCTGACGAACTCGGCATCAAGCTGCCTTCGCTGACCAAGGCGCTGGTTTCGGGCGAGGCCTTCCTGCCGCCGGTGCGCGATGCGCTGCTGGCGCGCGGCATCGCCGGCTACCAGGCTTACGCCACGGCTGAGCTTGGCGTCATCGCTTACGAGACAGAGGCGCGCCAAGGGCTGGTCGTCGATGAAGGCGTGATCATCGAGATCGTGCGCCCCGGCACCGGCGATCCGGTGGCGGAGGGCGAGGTCGGCGAAGTGGTGGTGACCACCTTCAACAGCGACTATCCGCTGATCCGCTTCGGCACCGGCGACCTTTCCGCCGTGCTTGCCGGCGTTTCGCCCTGCGGCCGGACCAATATGCGCATCAAGGGCTGGATGGGCCGCGCCGACCAGACCACCAAGATCAAGGGCATGTTCGTACATCCCGAGCAGGTTGCGGCGGTGATCAAGCGCCATCCGGAGATCGCGAAGGCGCGCCTGGTGGTGACGAACCCGGACAGCACCGACCAGATGACGCTGAGCTGCGAAGTCGCGGCGCCGGGCGCCGATCTCGAAAAAGCCATCGCCGACACCGTGCGCGACATCACCAAGCTGCGTGCCGAGGTCAAGCTGGTTGCTGTCGGCAGACTGGCTAACGACGGCAAGGTGATCGAGGACGCGCGCAAGTATGACTGAGCGCAGCGGCCCGCTGGCCGGGCTGCGCGTCCTCGACCTCACGCGTCTGCTGCCGGGCCCGGTGGCGACCATGCATCTGGCCGACCTCGGCGCCGAGGTCATCAAGATCGAGGATACCGGCGCCGGCGATTACGCCCGCGCCATGGGGCCGGGTGAGCGTGCCGCGGGCGGTAGCGGCGACAGCGTTTTCTTCCGCCTCGTCAATCGCAACAAGAAGAGCCTGCGCCTGGACCTCAAGCAGGCGGCCGGCGTGGCGGCCTTCATGCGTCTGGCAAAGGATGCCGACATGATCTTCGAGAGCTTCCGCCCCGGCGTGGTGGACAAGCTGGGCATCGGCTACGAGGCAGTGAAGGCGATCAACGCTCGAGTCGTGTACTGCGCGATCACCGGATACGGGCAGACAGGCCCCTGGGCCGAGCTTGCCGGCCATGACATCAACTATCTCGCTACGGCAGGTCTGCTCGACCAGATCGGCACTCACGACGGTGAGAAAAGCGGCCCGCCGGCGATCCCCAACCTGCAGGTCGGCGACCTGCTCGGGGGAGCGCTTACTCCGCTGCTGGGGGTTCTGGCTGCGGTGATCGGCGCCAAGGCCACGGGGCAGGGCAGCCATGTCGATGTAGCCATGACCGATGCCGTCCTGGCACACAACATCTTCCCGCTGGTGACGACCCAGGTCTTCGGCAAGCCGGCACCGCGCGGCGCCGACCTGCTGACCGGCGGCGTACCCTGCTACGGCGTGTATCGCACGGCCGATGACCGCTACCTGGCGGTCGGCGCGCTGGAGCCAAAGTTCTGGCAGGCGATGTGCGCGGCCATCGGCCGTGTCGACCTGGCGCCATTTGGACTGGCCACCGGAAGCAAGGGACGCGAGGTGAAAGCGGAACTCGCCGCCCTGCTGGCCTCGCAACCCATGGCGCATTGGGAACCGATCTTCGCCGCGGCGGATTGCTGCGTGACACCGATACTGCGCGTCGACGAGGTGCTGCAGCACCCGCAAGTTCAGGCCCGCGAGATGGTGGTCGAACTCGGTGGCGTCAAACAGTACGCGCCCCCGTTCAAGCTTTCGGCCTGGCCCTGGGCGGCTGCGGAACCGGCGCCTGCGGCCGGCGCCGACAGTGAGGCGGTGCTTGCCGCCGCCGGGTTTTCTGCCGCCGAGATCGGCGCCTTGCGCGAGGCCAAGGTAATCTAGGGCAATGCCCCTGGAAACCACGCTTGCCCTCGCCCTTCTTCCAGACTTTGCCCTGATCCTGCTCGGCGCCAGTCTGCGCCGCCTTCTGCACCTGGGTGACCATTTCTGGGGCGGCCTGGAGAAGCTGGTCTACTACGTGCTGTTTCCGGCCTTGCTATTTGGTGGCCTGCTCAAGGCGCGCATCGACTGGTCGGCGGCGGCGCCCATGCTTGCCGTGGCCGGGGCAAGCATGGGCGGTGCCATGCTGTTGGGACTTGCGGGCCGAATGTTCGCGATCACGCCGGTCTCGTTTGCCTCGCAATACCAATGCGCGTTTCGGTTCAATTCCTACATCGGGCTTGCCGTCGCCGGCACGCTGTATGGCGTTCCGGGAATCGCCGCCATGGGCATCGTTATCGGCCTGATGGTGCCGCCGGCCAATCTTGCTGCGGTGTGGATGCTGGCGCGCCATGGCCAAGCCGGCATCTGGCGCGAACTCGCCCGCAATCCCTTGATCCTTGCCACGCTGGCGGGCATGGCGGCGAATCTGGGCGGTGTGGAACTGCCGGTGGTACTGGTGAAGTTGTTTGCCCGCCTGGGCGATGCAGCGGTCGTGCTGGGCCTGCTGGCCGTCGGTGCCGGATTGCGCATAGTCGGCGCCGGCGGTACGGCGACGCATGCTGCGGCGGCCTATTTCCTGCTCGTCAAGCTGGTGGCGATGCCCGCCATCGCCTTGCTGCTGATCCGCGCGTTCGGCATGAGCGGTGTACATGCCGATGTCGCGCTGATCTTCGCGGGCCTGCCGGCGGCAAGCTCGGCCTACATACTGGCCCAGCGCATGGGCGGCGACGGCGCGCGGGTGGCTTGGCTGATTTCGGCGGGAACGCTGGCGAGCATGCTCAGCATCCCGCTCTGGCTGGGGTTGCGCTGAGGCAGCGGCGCAAATTTCTACTTCTTCTTGTCCTTGCCCTTTGCCGTTTCCTGATGGGCAGCTTCCTCGGCTTCCGCGGTGGCCGCAGCCGAGGTTTTGCCCGCATTCTGCATCAGGTTCCATGGCCACAGCGCCGGATTGGCGAAGGGGTTGGCCTGCGCCTCCGGGCTGCTTGCCGACTGGGTGATGGCCTGGAACGCGGACAACGTGGCACGCTGCACCTCCAGCCCCTGTATGGTCATCTGCAGCATGCCTAGATTGGTCTTGAGCCAACCCTCCACGGCCTTGAGGTCCGTAATGCGTTTGTCAAGTTCGTTGGTGTCCATCGTCGGAGTCACCAGCCCGGGCAGGGGCATGCCGGTATTGCCCCAGAGGGATTTGATGAACTCCATCGGATCGGTCGGTGTCGTGCTCATGGCGGATGCTCCTTGGGAAGGATTTGATCTTACCGCAGCATCTGGCCTCAGGCTAGAATGAGTTTCGTCATATTCCGGTCCGGCTTGCGGAGATAATCATGTTGAAAGTTCTGGTGGTCGAGGATCATGCGCTGGTTCGTGAGGGCCTGCTGGCAACGCTGTGTGGTCTCGGCGCCGAAACGCAAACCATCGGCGTGCCGGATGCCAACGAGGCCATCGGGGTGCTGGAGAGGGAGGACGTCGACATGATGATCCTCGACTTGATGCTTCCCGGCACCAAGGGCCAGACCTTCCTGCCCCTGGTGCGCCGCCGCTTTCCCACGGTGCCGGTGGTGGTGCTGTCAGCGCTTGACGATGCCGATACCGTTTCCAAGGTGATGAGAGCCGGCGCGTCGGGATTCGTCTCCAAGTCCGGTTCCAGCACCGAGTTGCTTGAGGCCCTGCGGGCCGTTCTGTCGGGTGAAATCTACCTGCCGCAAAAGCTGCAGGAACTTGCCAGCCGCAGCGAATCTACGCAGGCCGAGGGCAAACCCCTGGCACAGCGCTTCGGGCTGACGGCGGCGCAGGCGCGTGTGCTCGACCTTCTGGCCGAAGGCCGCAGCAACCGCCAGATCGGCGAATTGCTGGGCCTGACCGAAGGCACGGTGAAGATCCATGCCTCCGCCATCATGAAGGCCATGGGAGTCAGCAACCGCGCCGAAGCGGCATTGATGGCCAGCCGCAAACGGCGCGTTAACTGATTCGTCAGCCCAGCCCGAGCTTCTTCCTCAAAGCTTCGCGTTGCGGTGCAGCGGCTTCGACGCTTTGCCGTCTGATGTGGCCGAAGCCGCGGATGGAGTCGGGTAGTTTCACCAGCGCCACCGCATCGTCCAGTGTGACGGCCGACAGCTTCGGCAGCAGGGCCGCGATGTCTGCTTCGTAGTCAGCCAGCAGCCTGCGTTCCTGGCGGCGCTCCTCGCTGCGTCCGAACACATCCCATGCGGTGCCGCGCCAGCGCCTGGCCTTTGCCAGCCACTTGAACGCGGTAAACATCCAGGGGCCGAAGGCGATCTTGGTGATGCGTCCCGTTTTGGGGTCGGGACGCGCCAGCAGTGGCGGCGCGAGATGGATGCGCAGGCTGAAGTCGCCGTCGAAGACCTCGTCGAGCCGGCGGCGGAAATCGCCTTCGGCATAGAGCCGCGCGACTTCGTACTCATCCTTGATCGCCATCAGCTTGTACAGGTTGCGCGCCACCGACTCGGTCAGTGCCGTCGACCCAAGTGCTAGCTCGACAGCACGAACCCTGTCGACCAGCTTGCGGAAGCGTGCCGCGTAGGCGGCATCCTGGTAGTCGGTGAGCATGCGTTCGCGCCCGGCGATGAGTTCATCGAGCGACGGTGGCGGCGGGGCTTCGGATTTCGGCGCGGCATGGGCGGCTACGGCAGCGGAATCCTGCGCGGCACGGCGGCCCCAGAGGAAGGCGGCACGACTCATGGCCACGGCGGTGCCGTTGAGTTCGATGGCACGATCCATGGCTTCCCAGGATACCGGCACCAGGCCCTTCTGCCAGGCGAAGCCGAGCAGGAAGAGGTTGCCGGCGATGGAGTCGCCGAGCAGACGGAAGGCCAGGTCCGAGGCATCGATGAAGTGAGCGGCACCTTCGCCGACGGCTTCGCTGACCACGGTCTGCATGCGCTCGAGCGGAAACTGCCAGTCGGGATTGCGCGTGAAATCGGCGGTGGGGGTGCGGGCGCAATTCACTACTACGCGGGTGCGTCCGGCCTGCATGCGGGTGAGGGCATCCGGCGAGGCCGAGACAATGATGTCGCCGCCGATCAGGGCGTCGGCGTCGCCGGTCGCCACGCGTACGGCATGGATTGCCTCCGGGTCGTCGCAGATGCGCACATGCGAAAACACTGCGCCGCCCTTCTGCGCCAGGCCGGTCATGTCTAGCACGGTGACGCCCTTGCCGTCGATGTGGGCGGCCATGCCGATCAGGGCGCCGAGCGTGACCACGCCGGTGCCGCCGACGCCGGTAATGACGATGCCGTAGGGCTGCGTGGTCGGGGCGAGAGTCGGCGCTGGTAGTACGGCGAATCCGTCGCCGGCAACGTCGGCCGCGCCACGGCCCTTGCGCACGCTGCCGCCGACCACCGAAACGAAGCTCGGGCAGAAACCTTTTTCGCAGGAATAGTCCTTGTTGCAGGCCGACTGGTCAATGGCGCGTTTGCGCCCCAACCCGGTTTCGACCGGCACCACCGCCAGGCAGTTGGACTGCGTGCCGCAATCGCCGCAGCCTTCACAGACGGCTTGGTTGATGAACAGGCGGCGTGGCGGATCGATCATCCTGCCGCGCTTGCGCCGGCGCCGCTTCTCGGCGGCACAGGTCTGGTCATAGATGATGGCAGACACCCCGGGGCATTCGCGCAT
>CAJBYR010000248.1 GCA_903959855.1 uncultured beta proteobacterium | reverse complement strand
CCCGCCGGTTTCCGGCGCGCCACCCAACCAGGCACAGAACATGACTCCCGAAATCGGACACTTCGCACTCATCCTCGCTTTCATCATTTCGATCGCGCAGGGCGTGTTGCCGTTGATCGGCGCACACGGTGGAAAGTTCGGTGGCCAAGCGCAATGGGTGGCGCTGGCTCGGCCGGCGGCGCAAACGCAGTTCCTGCTGATCGCCGTTGCCTTCGTGTGCCTCGCGCAAAGCTTCCTGGCCAATGACTTTTCGGTGGCCTATGTCGCCAACCACTCCAATACGCAACTGCCCACGCTGTATCGTTTCTCGGCGGTATGGGGTGGCCACGAGGGTTCGCTGCTGCTCTGGGTCTTCATGCTGGCCGGATGGGGCGCGGCGGTGTCGCTGGCCTCGCGCCAGCTGCCGGAAGTCATGGTGGCGCGCGTGCTGGCGGTGCTCGGCCTGGTCGGCATCGGGCTGCTGGCCTTCATCCTGTTTACCTCGAATCCTTTCGACCGCATGCTGCCGGCCGCCGCCGAGGGGCGCGACCTCAATCCCCTACTGCAGGACCCCGGGCTGGTATTTCATCCGCCGATGCTCTACATGGGCTACGTCGGGTTTTCGGTCGCCTTCGCCTTCGCCATCGCCGCACTGATCTCGGGACGCCTCGACGCCGCCTGGGCGCGCTGGTCGCGGCCGTGGACCACGGCGGCCTGGGTCTTCCTCACGCTCGGCATCGCGCTGGGCAGCTGGTGGGCCTACTACGAACTTGGCTGGGGCGGCTGGTGGTTCTGGGACCCGGTGGAGAACGCCTCTTTCATGCCCTGGCTGGTCGGCACCGCGCTGATCCATTCGCTGGCCGTCACCGAGAAGCGTGGCGCCTTCAAGAACTGGACCGTGCTGCTGGCGATCGCGGCATTCTCGCTGTCGCTGCTTGGCACCTTCCTCGTTCGCTCCGGCGTGCTGACCTCGGTGCACGCCTTTGCCACCGATCCGCGTCGCGGCATTTTCATCCTGGCATTGCTGGTGATCGTCGTCGGCAGCTCTCTGTTGCTGTTTGCCTGGCGCGCGCCGAAGGTCGCCGCCGGCGGCAATTTCGCCGTGGTCTCGCGCGAAACCATGCTGCTGATGAACAACGTGCTGTTGGTGGTGGCCACCGGCAGCGTGCTGCTGGGCACCCTGTATCCGCTGTTGATCGACGCGCTCGGCATGGGCAAGCTCTCGGTCGGGCCACCCTACTTCAATGCCGTGTTCGTGCCGGTGATGGTGCCGCTGCTGCTGCTGATGGCGGTCGGGCCCCTGGCGCACTGGAAGCACGCCGACCTCAAGGCCATCGCCCGCCGCCTGCGCGTCAGCATGGTGCTGGCGGTCATCAGTGGCATCGCGCTGCCACTGATGATGGGCGCATGGACGCCACTCGTCGCGATGAGCTGCCTGCTGGCGGTCTGGATCGCCTCCAGCGGCGTGTTCCAGATCATGGACCGGATGAAGACCGGCAAGCCTGCCGCCGCCTTCTGGGGCATGCAGATCGCCCATCTCGGCATCGCCGTGTTCGTCATCGGCGTCGCCCTGGTCGGCGGCTACCAGGAGGAGAAGGACGTGCGCATGGAGCCGGGCGACACGGTCAAGGTCGGCGGTTACGATTTCCGCCTGATCGGAGTCAAGATGGCGCCCGGACCCAACTACCGCGCCACGGTG
>CAJBYR010000247.1 GCA_903959855.1 uncultured beta proteobacterium | reverse complement strand
CTCCAAAAAGACAGAAAACTACACAAATCAAACCATTGTGAACAGCCCCCTGGCAAGCTCTTGATCGTCAACGAGTATTTCGGCGGTCCACGACAGTGTCATTCATGCGTTTGCCCTGCCTCAACACAGCATTTCCCTCCTAATTCGCTATTTTCGAGTATGCTGATATTTGAAGCTTCACTAAAAAAATCGATTACATATCAATGGAGGAAGTACTACATGAAGACCAAGTCGGTCGTAGTTGTGCTTGCCGCGCTGTTCGTCACACCTGCTATTGCCCAAGGCATTTCGGAGGGCCAGCGCGAGGTCATCAAGAAGCTGATGGCCGACTATGCTGCCCAGGACAAGGCCGTCGCGGCCAAGCAGAAGCGCAACCCGATTCGCGCCGAGGAGTTTTCCGCCGAAAGCGGCAAGCAGCTGTTCCTCAAGACCAAGAATTGGGAAGGCGAGGACGCGCCCTCCTGCTCCTCCTGCCATACCGATGACCCGCGACAAAAGGGAAAGCACGCTGCAAGCAAGAAGCCCATCCTGCCGCTTGCGCCTGTAAGCAACCCGGATCGATTCACGAACGTGGCCAAGGTGGAGAAGAACTTCTCGACCCATTGCCAGGAAATCTACAGCCGGGACTGCGAACCGGCGGAGAAAGGCCACTACCTCGCGTATTTCCTGTCGGTCAAGTAGCCATCCGGCCAGGCATTGTCCCGAGGGACTTCTTCGTCGCAATAAGCACGGTCCTGCTCTAAACCTGCTCCCGCCAAAACCTGCATGACCAGCCACGGGTGGCAAAACCCCATGCCGGTTTCAAGGATACGGCAGGGCCAACGCGGCCCCCGGGCGAGGAATCCAGGCAGCTTGACCGAATGCACAGCCTCTGGCGCCAGGGACATGCACGGACCATGACTGAAAGTGTGACGGTCGCGATCATCGGTGCCGGACCTGCCGGCCTCGCTGCGGCGGCACGTGCTGCCGCGGTCGGACTGCCCCACCTGCTGCTGGAAGCTTCCCCGACCATCGCCGCCACGGTTGCCGGCTACCCCAGGGGCAAGCTGGTGATGACCGAACCGGCGAGCCTGCCATTGCGCAGCAGCCTGGGGTTCTCCGCGGCAACCCGGGAAGAGGTCCTGGAAAGCTGGGGCCGCGAGCTGGCGACAATCGGAGCGAAAGTCAGGACCAACGCCAGGGTACTTGGCGTTTGCCGCCAAAACGGAAGCTTCCTGCTCACGCTGGCCGGCGGCGATCAGCTTGTCGCTGAACAGGTGATCGTTGCCATCGGCCGCCAAGGCGACCTGCGTCGGCTTGAGCTTGACGGTGCCGGGTCGCCCTTGGTGCAATATGGGGTTGAAGACCCCTCGCAGCATGTCGGCGAAATGATTGTCGTCGTCGGAGCCGGCGACAGTGCCGTCGAAACCGCACTCTCCCTGGCACCCCACAACCGGGTTCTGCTGCTGAATCGCCATGAGGAGTTTGCCAGTTGCGGGGAAGCCAATCTCCGCCGGCTCGGCGACGCCCTCGCGGCAGGCGCCTTGGAGGTCCGCAGGTGCTCGACGGCCACGGCCATCACACACGATGGCTGCGACCCGTTTCCTGTCGCGCTGGTGGTTGATTCGCCGAATGGCGTCGAACGCATCGCCTGCAATCGCGTCATCGTTCGAATTGGCAGCCTGCCGGCCAGCACGTCCCTGCAAAGGCTGGGAATAAAATTCCCCGACCTGGAAGGTGGCGCGCTGCCGCGGATTTCGGACTGGTTCGAATCATCGGTGCCGGGCCTGTACATCATCGGCGCCCTGGCCGGTTATCCCTTGATCAAGCAAGCGCTCAACCAGGGCTACGAGGTCATCGAGCACATTCGCGGTCAGCCGCTGCCGCCGGCCGACGAGGATCTGCTCAGGAACAAGCTGGCACCCGTCGAAGGGATCGACTCGGTAGCCGCCGGCATCGACTTCCTGTACCAGCGGCAACCCTTGCTGAAATCACTGAACCTGGTCCAGCTGCGGGGCTTGCTGCGCGACAGCGACATCCGGCGTCGCGACACCGGCGACGTGATTTTCCGGCGCAACGATTTCAGCAACAGCTTCTTCTTCATACTCACGGGAGCCGTATCCATTCATGTCCAGTACCCCGATGGCAAGCGCGCGGAGTTCGCGCTGGGCCCGGGGGAGTTCTTCGGCGAGATCGGACTGCTCTCCGGGCGCCGGCGCACGGGAACCGCGATCGCGGGCGCCAACTGCGTGCTAATGGAAACTCCGCAGCGCAGCATGCTGAAGCTGCTGGACTCGGCACCGGACGTACAGCGCCAGCTTGACGAAGTAGCGCTCAAACGGGCCTTGGCGAGCTGTTTCGGTACCGCGCTTGCCGATGAGCAGGTGATCGAACTGGTCAAGGGCGCCGAGGAACGTGACTTTGCCACCGGCGAACCGCTCTTTCACCAGGGTGACACGGCTAACGGCCTGTACTGGATACGCCGCGGTTCCGTCACCATCTCCCACCGGATCAACGACAAGGACGTTGTCGCGGCCTACCTGGCGGCCGGCAATTATGTCGGCGAGATGGCGCTGATCTCGGGGCAGCCTCGATCGGCCACGGTTCGCGCGGCGGCACCCACGGAAACGGTGCTGCTCCAGGCCAGCCACTTCCACGCCATGATCGATCGCAACCCGGGGGTTCGCAAGGACCTCACCACGCGCTATTTCGCCGGCCTGCAGGCCATTTCCGCCAGCAAGGAAGGCGGGAACAGCGCGCTCGTCGAGTTCCTTGTCGCGCGCGGCGGCGGCGAGGCCACCGACATGTTGCTGATCGACTACGAGCGTTGCATACGGTGTGACAACTGCGAACGGGCGTGCGCGCTGGTTCACGAAGGCGTCTCGCTGCTGGACCGGCGCGCCGGGCAGACCTTCGGCAGCATCCATGTTCCGGCGTCATGCCGCCACTGCGAACACCCCAAATGCATGAAGGATTGCCCGCCCGACGCCATACGGCGCTCCCCGCAGGGAGAGATCTACATTTCCGACACCTGTATCGGCTGCGGCAACTGTCGCGAACACTGCCCCTACGGGGTCATCCAGATGGGGACACCACAGCCCGACCGCCGCCCTTCGCTGCTGGACGTCTTGCTCGGGCGCAAACCCGCGATCAACGGTGCCGCGATCGGCGCAACAACAAAAGCGATGAAGTGTGACATGTGCATCGGACTGCTGGGTGGGGCAGCCTGCGTCAGAGAATGCCCGACCGGGGCGGCACGCCGGATCGGCCCGAGCGAATTCCATGTCCTGGCGGGAATGTGATCGAGCGACAGGCCATGGCGAACGAGTCGTTTCTCGGTTACCGGCAGCTTCGGTACTTCAAGCTGGCCGCTGTCGCGGGGGCGTCGGCCCTGCTGATCGCCATTTTCCTGCCGGACCGCTTCGGCATCGGTTACGGAGGTACCGTCGCTGGCTACCTGTTCGGCGGGATTGCCGCCTTTCTCGTTGGCTTCCTGGCCTGGTACGGCATTCGCAAGCGGCGTCCGCCGAGGATCGCGGACCGGCGGCGCTTGGAACGGCGCTCGCGGGTCGTCGTTGCGCAAGGCGGCAGCGATGCGGACGACGAACGCCGACAAATCGAACGGCGCAGCGGAGGTGGCGCCACGCAACAGGCTGGACCGCTGCTGGCCTGGCTTTCCGTCCACGTCTATCTCGGTGGCCTGGTCGTGGTCCTGGCCGTCCTTCATTCGGGCCTGAACTTCGGCTGGAACGTTCATACGCTGGCCCTGTTGCTCCTGGTCATTGTTGCGGCCAGCGGGGTATGGGGAGCCCTCGCCTACCTGCACTATCCGCCCCTCCTGACGCGCAGCGAACTGGTCGAAGATCCGTCCCGGAGCTTCGACCAGTTCGCCGAGATAAATCGGGCGCTGGGTGAAAGCGCGTCCAGGCTTCCGGCGGGGGTTGCGACGGCAATGACACGTGCGATACAGGACGACTCGCGCTCCCCCGGCCCATGGCAGTGGCTCGGTACAACGCGTGCCGACGTTGCCACAGCAGATGCGCTCGAACACGTCCGTGCCCTGGCCAGCGAGGTCACCGACGTCGAGCTTTCGGGCAGGCTGCGCGACGCCTACGCCTTGCTGCTCAGAAAGCATCGCGCGCTGATCCAGCGCCATGACGCGGCAAGGCTTGGTACGCGAATGCGGATCTGGCGGCTGGCGCACGGCCCCCTGTCGCTGGCACTGATCGCCGCGCTTGTCGCCCACGTCAGCACCATCATCGTGTTCTGGTAGCGCCATGAACAGCCGTCAGCCCACCTCACCGCAGCATTCCAATAACGGAAGGCGGCCAGACGCGGACGGCGACGCGGCGGAAAGACGAAGCTGGCAGCTGGGGCTCGCACTTGCCGGGGTCATCCTGCTGCTGGTCCTTGCCGGGTTGTTTGCAAGGGCATCGTCATCCTTCGAGGCCTGGCAAGCGCGACTGCCAATAAAACCGACAGAGTTTCTGGCGCCGGGGTCGCTTTCTCCGGCCCACCAGAGCTTCGGGGCGCGATGCTCCACATGCCACCGGACCGCGTTTGCCAGCGTTGCCGATCCCGCATGCGTGGAGTGCCACAGAACTGTGGGTGATCACCGGAACAAGCCCGAGCCTGCGGCGGCCGCATCGCCCGAACCACCCTGCATTACCTGCCACATCGCCCATCAAAAAAAGGCTGCCGTTGTCGACACCCGAAGTGCGGCCTGTGTCGATTGCCACGCCCGCGAGGAAGCGCGGCTGGGTGCAAATCGCGACTTCGGCGAGGCGCATGCACCCTTCCGCCTCACGATCTTCGACGGCAAGAAGGAGACAAGGCTGCGGGAAGACGCCGCGCCTGTGCCGCGTGAGAAATCCGGGCTGAAGTTTTCCCACGCGGCCCACCTCAAGGTGGATGGCGTTGCAAGCCCCGAGGGTCAAACGATTCTCGGCTGCACCAGCTGCCACCGACCTGACGAGGCCGGCCGGGGCTTCAATCCGCCACAGATGGAAGCGGGGTGCCAGCAATCCGGCTGCCACCGGGCCCGCTTCGCGGAACCGATGCGAGGCGTCGTGCCCCATGTCTCGGTGAGCGAACTCATGGACCGGCTGCGGACATTCTTCGCCGCAAGACTGGCGGACGACCCCGTTGAATTTCGCCAGCGGTGTGGCAGCATGAGCCAGACAGGAAACGCAGGCCGCCGCCTGCTCGATTGCGCCAACGACATTGCCCGGGATGCCGCCGCGCGATCCTTGTTCAGGCAATCCGGCGACGAACTTGGCTGCGCGCTCTGCCACGAGCTAATGGAGACCGGCCATCGCGAAGCCCCCTGGAAAATTGAGCCGGTTCGCTGGACTGCCAGGTGGCATTCCTCCGCGAGCTTTCCCCACTCCCGACACTCGACGATCAACTGCGGCGACTGCCATTCAAAAACAAGCTCGAAGAACGCAGAGGACCTGTCGATTCCGGGTATTGCGAAGTGCCGTGAATGCCATGCCGGAACGACCGGATCCCGCGGCAAACTGGCCACCGGCTGCGCGGACTGCCACGCCTTCCACCGCCATGCCGCAAAACCTCCCGAGGAGCTGCGATGAGGCGGGATGGAAACCGGCACGGTCGCCTGTTTGCCGACGCCGCACACGCGACGCTCCGACCCTCAGCGGCACGCTGCCGGTTCAGGAACGAGTTTCATCAGCATCGCCGAAACCCCCAACTCCCTCATGAAGAGATCCTCGCGCCATGGCACTGATTCGATCCGAAACGCTTCTTGACGCACTGCGAACCCAGCAGCACCTTCCTTACGCCCACTTTTCGTTGCGACGCCTCGCGGGGCTTGCCGAACTGCTCCGCGTCTTCGAGCTGGGCGCGGGTGACACGCTGATCCTTGCGACCGATGGGCAGCCAACCTATGTATCCGTGCTCGACGGAATCATCGAATGTCAGACGGGGCAGGGTCCTGCGTTATCCATCGGTCGCGGAACAACGCATCTCGTCACCTCGCGTGGCAGCAAGCTGTCGCTGCAAACCGCGGGCGGCGCACTGATCTGCGTTGCCGACGCCGAAACCATCGACGAAATGATGTCCTTTGAATCGCTTATCGACGCAGCCCCCGCCATCGACCGATTGTCGATGGAGGCGCTGGAACGGGCGCACCGTTCGCCGGCCTTCCGCCGCGTACCGCTGGAATGCGTCGAAGCGGCCTTTCACCGCATGGGGCGGCTCACCGTGTCGGCCGGCACCGAAATCATCCAGCAGGGCGCACCGGGCGATCTGTTCTACGTGATTACACAAGGCAAGGCCGAGGTATGGCAAACCGGCCTCTATGACGATGCCCCGCAAAAGGTGGCCGATCTCGGTCCGGGGGAGGTCTTTGGCGAAGAAGCCCTGGTGACCGGGGGCACGCGAAGTGCCACGATCCGCGCGGTGACCGACATCGAACTACTGACGCTGGGCAAAGCAGACTATCAGGCCCTGATCTCCCAGCAACTCGTGGACGAGGTCGACCCGCCGGTGGCAAGAAGCATGCTTGCAGCCGGTTACCGTCTGCTCGACGTGCGCTACCCCGAGGAGAATGAAGACGAGTCGATACCCGCGTCAGAGTTGATTCCCCTTCACGAGTTGCGTACGCGGATGGACGAAGTCGAACGCAGCATGCGCTGGCTGGTGTATTGCCGCAGCGGAAAGCGGAGCGCAGTAGCGACACTGCTGCTGAAGCAACGCGGCTACCAGGCGGTCTCCTTGCGCGGCGGGATCACCGCCTGGCCGTACGAGACAACATCACGTCCCGAACCCACGGCCTGACCCGCCGGAGGTACGCCGGATCCGCTGCAGGCGGGGTTCGGCGTGATACGCAGGAAGCGGACCTGAGATTCGCCGTATCACCGGCGCCGACTATTGGTCCGTCGTCAGGCCACGCCCGCCCCGTGCGCCTGCTGGTCGGCGTGGTAGCTGCTGCGCACCAGCGGCGCGCTGGCGGCGTGGGTAAACCCCATCGCCTCCGCTTCGCGGGCATACATGGCAAACACATCGGGATGCACGTAGCGCAGCACCGGCAGGTGGTGGCCGGAAGGCGCGAGGTACTGGCCGATGGTCAGCATCTCGACCTCGTGCGCCCGCAGGTCGCGCAGGGTGTCGAGGATTTCCTCGTCGGTTTCCCCGAGGCCCACCATCAGGCCTGACTTGGTCGGGACACCCGGCACGCGCGCCCTGAACGCCTTGAGCAGTTGCAGTGAATGCGCGTAGTCAGCGCCGGGACGCGCCTGCTTGTAGAGGCGCGGCACGGTTTCCATGTTGTGGTTCATCACGTCGGGCGGTGTCGCGGCGAGGATGTCCAATGCGATATCGAGGCGACCGCGAAAGTCGGGTACCAGCACTTCAATTTTTGTCCCCGGCGAATACTCGCGCACCTTGGCGATGCAGTCGGCAAAGTGCTGGGCGCCGCCGTCGCGCAGGTCGTCGCGGTCCACGCTGGTGATGACGACGTACTTGAGCTTCATCGCCGCGATGGTGCGCGCGAGCTTTTCCGGCTCTTCTGCATCCGGCGGCAGCGGCTTGCCGTGGCCGACGTCGCAGAAGGGGCAGCGCCGGGTGCAAAGGTCGCCGAGGATCATGAAGGTGGCCGTGCCGTTGCCGAAGCATTCGCCGATGTTGGGGCATGTGGCTTCCTCGCAGACCGTGTGCAACTGGTGCTCGCGCAGGATCTGCTTGATCTCGCCGAAGCGCGCCGCGCTGTTGCCGGCCTTGACACGAATCCAGGAGGGCTTCTTCAGCGTGGTCTCGGCCGGCACCACCTTGATCGGGATGCGGGCGGTCTTGGCTTCGCCCTTCTGCTTGGTCGTCATTTATCGCTCACCTCGAGTTGCCTGGCCAGATGCGCGGCCAGCTGCCTGCCTACTATCGCAGTTTCCAGGCCGGCCTGCCATTGTGGAGAACACGCACGCAACTGCGTCACGGCCATGCCCGCATAGCCGCAAGGGTTGATCGCGTCATAGGGCGCGAGGTCCATGTCGATGTTGAGCGAAACGCCGTGATAGCTGCAGCCGTGCTTGATGCGCAAGCCCAGCGCGGCGATCTTGGCGGCGCCGACGTATACGCCGGGCGCGCCCTCGCGCCGTTCCGCCTTGACGTCATAGTCCGCCAGCAGGTCGATCACCGCCTGCTCGATGCGTTGCACCAGGCCGCGCACCGAATAGTCGCGCCGGCGCAGGTCGAGCAGCAGGTAGATCACGACCTGGCCGGGGCCGTGGTAGGTGACCTGGCCGCCGCGGTCGATCTGCACCACGGGAATGCCGATGTCGGCCAGCAGGTGTTCGGGCCGGCCCGAGAGGCCCTGGGTGAACACCGGCGGATGCTCGCAGAGCCAGAGCTCGTCCGGCGTATCGGCACTTCGCGTGGCGGTGAATTCCTGCATCGCGGCGAAGGTCGGCGCGTAATCGACGCGGCCGATTTCGCGCAGGACAGGTGCGCTCACAGCACAACCTTGACCATCGGATGCGCGGTCAGTGCACGGTACAAGTCATCGAGCTGGGCTTGCGAGGTGGCGCGCACGGTGCAGGTCAGCGCCAGGTAGTTGCCCGCCTTTGAGGTGCGCATCTCCATGGTCGTGGCGTCGTAATCCGGCGCATGGACGCACACCAGCTCGGCAATGGACTGCGCGAAACCTTCGGCATTCGCGCCCATGATCTTGAGCGGGAAGTCGCAGGGAAATTCGAGCAGGCTCTGCTTTTCCATCAGGCGCCCCGCATTACCGTGGCCTTGAATTCCTGGTACCAGGCGTACATCTTCGCGAACACCGGACCCGCCGTACCGTCAACGCCGACTCTCCTACCGTCGAGCATGACAATGGGCAGCACTTCCTTGGTCGAGGAACACATCCACAGTTCGTCGGCGCCGCGTGTTTCGGCCTCGGTGATGTCGCGCACCTGGTACGGCAGACCGTGCTTCGCGGCGAGTTCAAGGATGACGTCATAGGTGATGCCCGGCAGCATCAGGTGGTTCTTGATCGGCGCCAGAAGCACGCCATCCTTGACCACGAAAATGGATGACGCGGAACCTTCGGTCAGAAAGCCGTCGCGGAACAGCGCGGTCTCGACGCAGCCGGCGGCCACCGCCATCTGGCGCAGCAGGCAGTTGGCCAGCAGCGATGTGGTCTTCAGGTCGCAACGCAGCCAGCGAATGTCGGCGGCAGAGACGGCGGCGATGCCCTGCTCACGCTGGCTTTGCGGCGGCGAAATCATCGGCTCGGCGAGGATCACCGAAGTCGGCTTCACTTCCTTGGGGAAGGCGTGGTTGCGCACCGCCATCGGCCCACGCGTGACCTGGATGTAGATTGACTGGTCTTCCCATTCGGCTTCGCCAGCGAGTTGCGTGACGAAGCCAATCCACTCGCTCATGCGATGCGGATTGGCGAGCTGGATGCCGTCCAGGCTCTTTTGCAGGCGCTGCAAATGCTGTTCGAGGCGGAAGGGGCGCCGCGAATAGACCGGGATCACTTCATAGACGCCGTCGCCGAAAAGGAAGCCGCGATCCATGACCGGAACCCGCGCCTCGTCGGGCGGCAGCCACCGGCCATTGAGGAAGACGCGTGCCGTCATTGAATGACACTCCCCCCGCCCCCCTCGCCAAGCGAGGGGGTGACCAAGGTTCGCCGCCGCGCGGCTCCGGGTTCTGACTTGCGCCCCTTCGGGCGGCCGTGCAGGGCGCTCACTGGAAGAACAGACGGATGTCATCCCACAGGCGCCCGAACAGGCCCGCCATCGGCACTTCGGCCTGCGCTATCACGGGGTACTCGCCCCAGGGCTGGCCGGCCACCGACAGCTTCAGCGTACCGACCGCACTGCCGGCGGAGATCGGAGCCAGCAGGGGCTGGCGGCTGACCAGCTGGGCGACCACCTTGTCCGCCATGCCACGCGGCACCGAGACCACGAAATCTTCGCCGAAGCCGGCGGCCACGGTGTTCTGTACGCCCTTGAAAACCTTGAGCTGGGAGATGACCTGGCCCTTCTCGTAGAGCTTCACGGCATCGAAGGCGGTGTAGCCCCAGTTCAGCAGATTGAGCGACTCGCGGGCGCGGACTTCCTCCGAGGCGGTGCCGAGTACGACCGATATCAGGCGGCGCGGGCCGCGCTTGGCGGTGGCGATCAGGCAATAGCCGGCGGCGCTGGAATGACCTGTCTTGAGGCCATCGACCGTCGCATCTGCCCACAGCAGCCGGTTGCGGTTGTGCTGGCGGATGCCGGCGTAGGTGTATTCCTTCATCGCATGCAGCGCATGGGTTTCCGGATGGTCGCGCATCAGGGCGGCGGCCAGTCGGGCGAGATCACGCGCCGTCGAGTAATGCGTGGGCGCCGGGCCCTCGAAATAGCCGCTGGAATTGAGGAAGTTGCTGTCCTTGAGGCCGAGGCGTTGCGCGGTACGGTTCATCATCGCGGCGAACTGCTCCTCGGTACCGCCGATAGCCTCGGCCAGCGCCACCGAAGCATCGTTGCCGGACTGGATCACCATGCCCTTGAACAGGGCATCGACCTCGACACCCTTGTTCACTGGAATGAAGCTACGCGAGCCCTGGGTACGCCAGGCGCGCTCTGATACCGTTACCGTTTGCTGCAGCGACAGGCGCTTTTGCTGCAAGGCCTCGGCGACGAGGTAGGTGGTCATCACCTTGGTCAGCGAGGCCGGCTCGAGCTTGAGGTCGGGTTCCTGGGCGGCCAGCACCTGACCGCTGGCG
>CAJBYR010000246.1 GCA_903959855.1 uncultured beta proteobacterium | reverse complement strand
TCCTGCGGCGACCACATCCGCACCGAGTACCCGACATTGCTCGCAGCCGAGCCCGAGTGGCGCGACCGCGCCACGGCGCTGGCCAGTCGCACCTATGAGCTCACCGATTTCCTCGTCAATGTGCTGAAGGTCGACAGCGTGCCGGGCGACGCAGACGGCCTGATCCAGGGCAGCATCACTTATCACGATTCCTGCACCGGCCTGCGCAGCATGGGCATCAAGGAGCAGCCGCGCGCGCTGCTGGCCAAGATGAAGGGCGTCCAGCTCAAGGAAATGAACGGCTGCGAAGAGTGTTGCGGCTTCGGCGGCACCTTCTCGGTCAAGTTCGGTGAAGTGTCGGCGGCGATCGCCGAGCGCAAGTGCGATTTCATCCACGCCAGCGGTGCGCCGGCCGTGGTCGGCGGCGATCTGGGTTGCCTGCTCAACATCGAGGGCAAACTGCGGCGCATGGGCGACGAGAAGACGCAGGTGCTGCACGTCGCCGAAGTGCTGGCCGGGAGGGTCTGAACCATGGAAATCAAATCCATGCGTTTCAAGGCCAACGCCGAGGCGTCGCTGGCCAATGTGGTTTTGCAGGGCAACCTGAAAAATGCCAAGGGCAAGTTCGTCACCAAGCGTGCCGAGTCGATCAAGGAGATCGACGATTTCGAAGGCACGCGCGATGCCGCCGCCGCGATCCGCAACAAGGTGATCGACAACCTCGACCTGTGGCTGGAGCGTTTTGAGACCAAGGCACAGGAAACGGGTGCCGGCGTGATGTGGGCGAAAGACGGCGCCGAGGTCTGCAAGCTGGTAATCGAGATCGCCCGCAAGCACGGCGTGACCAAGGTCACCAAGTCGAAGTCGATGTTGTCCGAGGAAGCCGGGCTCAACCAGGCGCTGGAAGCCGCCGGCATCCAGCCGGTTGAAACCGACCTCGGCGAATACATCCTGCAAGTGAATGACAATGAGCCGCCCAGCCACATCATTGCTCCGGCGGTACACAAAAGCCTCGATGATGTCGCCGACCTGTTCCACAAGGTACATGGCACGCCGCGCAAGACCGAGATCCCGGCGCTGACGCGCGAGGCGCGCGAGGTATTGCGCGGGCATTTCCTGAGCGCCGAGATGGGCCTTTCGGGCGGCAACTTCCTGGTCGCCGAGACCGGCTCGGTGGCGCTGGTCACCAACGAAGGCAACGGGCGCATGGTGACCACCATGCCCAAGGTGCATGTGGTGATCACCGGCATCGAGAAAGTGATCCCGACCCTGGAGGATTTGTCGACCCTGATGCGCCTGTTGCCGCGCTCGGCCACCGGGCAATCCATCTCGAACTACTTTTCCATCCTCACCGGCGTCAAGAAGCCGGAGGAACACGACGGCCCGGAGCACCTCTACTTCATCCTGGTCGATGCCGGACGCGCCGACGTGGTCGGCGGCGAGTTCCACGAGATGCTGCGTTGCATCCGTTGCGGCGCCTGCATGAACCACTGCCCGGTGTACCAGACCATCGGCGGCCATGCCTATGGCTGGGTCTATCCCGGGCCGATGGGCTCGGTGCTGACGCCGCTGTATGCCGGCATCGAGAACTCGATCGACCTGCCGCACGCGGCGACCCTGTGCAACCAGTGCGGCGTGGTTTGCCCGGTGAAGATTCCGCTGCCGGACCTGTTGCGCAAACTGCGCGAGAAGCAGACCGATGCCGGCTTGCGTCCGCTCGTCGAGCGCATCGGGCTGCGCGTCTGGGCCTGGGTAGCTCAGCGACCCGCCTTGTATGGGCTCGGCGCACGCTTCGGTGCCCGCTATCTGAAGTGGCTGGCCGGCGAGGACAAGAGCATCCGCCTGCTGCCGGCCGCGCAGGAATGGACCCGCGGCCGGGATTTCCCCGCACCGCAGGGCAAGACTTTCCGCGAAATGTATGCTGCCCGGCGCAAAGCCGCCGCACAGGGAGATGCAAAATGAGTTCCCGCGAAGACATCCTCGGCCGGGTGCGTGCCTCGCTGCATCGCAACGCCGGCAATGCCGCTGTTGCACGCGACATCATGGCGACGGCCCTGGCCAACCGCAATCCCGGCCCGCAGCCGGCTGTTGCCAGCGAGCCGCATGCGTTGCTGGAGCGCTTCCGCTTAAAGTCGGAGCAGGCCTCGAGCACCGTCGAGATCGTGGCCACCGAGGCCGATGTGCCGGCCGCTGTCGCCAGGTACCTGGCCGCCATGAAGCTGCCGAATTCGGCGGTGGCCTGGGCATCGCTTGCCGCCCTCGACTGGGCCGGGGCGGGGGTCAAGATCGAAGCGCGCGGCGCGCGCGACGCCGATCTGGTCGGCATTACCGGTTGCTTCTGCGCCGTGGCCGAGACCGGCACGCTGATGATGTGTTCCTCACCCGATACGCCGGCGGCGGTCAGCCTGTTGCCCGAGACGCACATCGCCGTGGTAAGTGCCGCGCGCATCGTGCCCTACATGGAAGACGCGTGGAACATGGCGCGCGCCGAACTCGGCAGCTTGCCGCGCGCGGTGAACTTCATTTCCGGGCCGTCGCGTACCGGTGACATCGAGCAGACAATAGTCTTGGGCGCGCACGGACCCTATCGTGTGCATCTGGTGATCGTCGAGGGCTGAGATGCGCCGTTCGCTGGCCATACTGGCGCTGTTGATCGCCGTATCGCCAGCGCCGTCCCTTGCCCAGGTCGGCGACGAGATCCTGCCGCCGGCCTTCACCGAGACCCTGCTGGAATTGCACGACGATGCTGCCGATGCGGCCAAGTCGGGCAAGCGCCTGCTGCTCTATTTCGGGCAGCAGGGTTGCCCCTATTGCAAGGAGCTGATGCAAACCAGCTTCACGCAGAAGGCCATCACCGACAAGGTGGCAAAGCATTTCGTCGCCATCGGCTTCGACCTCTTCGGCGACCGCGAGGTGGCCTGGTTCGACGGCAAGATCCGGCGCGAGAAGGAACTGGCCAAATTCCTCAAGGTGCAGTTCACGCCGACCATCCTGTTGCTGGACGAAAAAGGCGACATCATCGCGCGCATCAACGGCTATTACCCGCCGCACCGCTTTTCTGCCGCGCTCGACTATTCGGCGCAGCGACTGGAGAAGAAGCTGGCCTTTGCCGAGCACATGAAGCCCGTGCCGCAAACCGGGGCCAGCGCTACCCTGAACGAGCAGGATTTCTTCATGAAGCCACCCTTCGACTTGCGGCGCAAGGCGGGCGGCAAGCCGCTGGCGGTGCTGTTCGAATCACGCCATTGCGCGCCCTGCGATGAACTGCACAAGGAGGGCTTCAAGCGCGAGGCGACGCAGGCGGCAATGTCGCGCTTCGACGTCGCGCGCTTCGCGCTTTCAGCCAAGGATAAATTGACCACGCCGGATGGTCGCAGCAGCACGGCGGAAGCCTGGGGCCGCGAACTGAAGGTCAGCTACACGCCCAGCGTGCTGTTCTTCGATGGCAGCGGCAAGGAGGTGTTCCGCCTCGAAGCCTACCTGCGGCCCTTCCACTTCGCCTCGTCCTTCGAGTATGTCGGCAGCGGGGCTTACAAAAAGGAGCCCGAGTTCCAGCGCTTCCTGCAACACAAGGCGGAACACATGAAGGAGCGCGGCGAGAAGCTGGAGCTCTGGAAGTGATCAGCGCCTGAGGCGCTTTTCGACCTCGATCACCAGCATTGCCACCAGCGCGATGGCGATGATCTCGCCCCAGGCGCGGGCGGAAATAGGCGCCGTGGAGAAAGCGGTGTTCATCGGCGGCCAGTAGGTGATCGCAAGTTGCATCGCAATCTGCAGACCAGCCCCGGCCCACACCCAGAGGTTGCTGAACAGCGGTACCGATGTCACCGCCAGATGCAGCGAGCGGCAGCTGAAGAGATAGACGATCTCGATCGCGACAAACACGTTCATCGCCACGGTGCGCGCCTCGGCCATCGACTGGCCGCGTTCGCCTGCCAGCAGGAACATGCCGAAGGAGCCCGCCAGCATCAAAACACCGACCAGCACGATGCGCCCGATCAGCACGCCATCGAGCACCGGCGCGCCCGGTTGCCGCGGCGCGCGGCGCATGATGCCGCGCTCCGGGGGCTCGAAGGCCAGCGGCAGGCCGAGCAGCACGGCGGTGGTCATGTTGATCCAGAGGATCTGCAATGGCGTGATCGGCAGCGTCGCGCCGACCACGATGGCGGCGAGGATCACCAGGCCTTCGCCAAAATTGGTCGGTAGCGTCCAGGTAATGAACTTGATCAGGTTGTCGTAGATGCCGCGGCCTTCTTCGACGGCAGCCTCGATGGTGGCGAAGTTGTCGTCGGTCAGCACCATCGCCGCAGCTTCCTTGGCCACGTCGGTGCCGCCCAGGCCCATGGCGATGCCGATGTCAGCCTGCTTGAGCGCAGGCGCGTCATTGACGCCGTCGCCGGTCATCGCCACCACCTCGCCCCGCGCCTGCAGCGCGCGCACCAGGCGCAGCTTCTGCTCGGGTTCGACGCGGGCGAAAACATTGACGCGGGTAGCCGCGTCCTGCAAGGCCACATCGTCGAGCAAAGCCAGCTCGCGTCCGGTCAGGACTTCGGTCGTGGCGGCGTCCTTGATGATCCCGATCTGGGCGGCGATGGCGCGCGCCGTCTCGGCATGGTCGCCGGTGATCATCTTCACCACGATGCCTGCGGCATGGCAGGTGCGTATCGCGCTGATCGCCTGCTTGCGTGGCGGGTCCATCATCGCCGCCAGCCCGAGAAACACCAGGCCTTCTGCCAGTGCGGCGTCGCTCAAGACATCGCCCGGGTAGCGACGTCGGGCCAGGGCCAGCACCCGCAGTCCGCGCATCGCCATGTCCGCCGCAACCGCCGCGATCAGCGCACGGCCGGCGGCATCGAGTGGAATTTCGGCACCGGCGTCGGTCAGCGTTGTCGGGCATGCCGGCAGGATCTTTTCGATGGCGCCCTTGGCATACAGCGTCGGCTGCCCCTCGATGTCGTGCAGCGTGGCCATGGTCTGGCGCGCCGAATCGAAGGGCAACTCGTCCCGGCGCGGGAACAGGTGGCGCAGCGTGGTTTCGTCGAGCCCGGCCTTGCGCGCCACCACCAGCAAGGCGACTTCGGTCGGATCACCGGCGTGCTGCCAGCGCCGACTTTCCTGATTGAGCGCGGCGTCGTTGCATAGCGCTGCCGCGAGCAGGGTTTCGCGCAGCGCCGGGCCGGGCTCGCCGCAGCTCAGGCGGCCCTCCGGAACATAGCCGTGGCCCTCGACGGTGACGCCGCTGCCGGCGCTCCACAGTTCGGTGACCGTCATTGCGTTTTCTGTCAGCGTGCCGGTTTTGTCGGAGCAGATCACGGTGGTGCTGCCCAGCGCTTCGACCGCCGGCAGGTGGCGGATGATGGCGCGGCGCTTGGCCATGCGCCCGACGCCGATGGCCAGGGTGATACTCATGGCCGCCGGCAGGCCTTCGGGAATCGCGCCGACGGCCAGCGCCACGGCGGCCATCAGCATCGGCACCCAGCCTTCACCGCGCAACACGCCGATGGCGAAGGTGAGTGCGGCGAGGCCCAGGATCACCCACAGCAGCAGGGCGGCGAAGGTGCCCATCTTCTTCGTCAGCGGCGTGGCTATCTCGGGCGCGTTGGCGATCAGCCCGGAAATGCGCCCGGTTTCGGTGGCATTCGCCGTGGCAATCACCAGGCCATGGCCCTGGCCGGCGACCACGCTGGTGCCGGCATAGGCCATGTTGCGGCGGTCCGCCAGCAACGTGTCCTGCGGCAGGATGTCATGGTGCTTCTCGATGGGCGCGGCCTCGCCCGTAAGCGCCGCTTCCACGGTGCGCAGCTGGCGGCCGTGGAGGATGCGCAGGTCGGCGGGGACCTTGTCGCCGGCGGCAAGCCAGACCACGTCACCGGGCACCAGATGTATCGCGTCCATGCGCCGGCGCGTTCCGCCACGCACCACCGTGACTTCGGTGGCGACCGCGCGCGCCAGCGCCGCCAGTGCGGCCTCGGCCTTGCCTTCCTGCAGGTAGCCGATCACCGCATTGACCATGACGACGCCGAAGATTACCGAGCTGTCGACCCATTCGCCGAGCAAGGCAGTGACGACGCCAGCGCCGATGAGCACCAGTACCAGCGGTTCCATGAGTTGCGACAGCAGGCGCTGCAGGGCGCCGGGGCCGGGCTGCTGGGTGGGGCGGTTGGGGCCGTGGCGTGCCAGGCGCGCTGCGGCTTCTGCCTCGCTCAGGCCATGTTCGGGCTCAACGCCGTGGTGGGTCAGGGCGTCTGCCGTGGGCAGTGCATGCCAGTGGTGCGGCGGTTGTTGCGGGGAACCGGGCGGGGCATTGATCATGGCTTGATTGTGCGCGTGCCGCGCTGCCCGGATCAGGTGGCGGTGGAAACAGGCAGCCGCACGCGGACCGCCAGTCCGCGGCCATCGATCCCATCATCCAGCTGCAGGCTGCCACCGTGCAACTCGATCACGCGCTGGACGATGGAGAGCCCCAAACCGCTGCCGGAAGAGTTATGTCCCCTGCCGGGGACGGTATCCAGGGGGACGGCGCTGGTACCACGGCGAAAACGCTGCATGACCTGGCCGCGCTCGGCGGCAGGAACGCCACGGCCATCATCGGCAACCGTGAGTACAGCCCGGTTGCCCTCGCAGGCGATGCCGATCTCGATTTGCCTGGCGGCAGAGTGACGCAATGCGTTATCCACCAGATTGCGCAACATCGACTGCAGCAGCGCGGCATCGCCCAGCACGAGGGCGTCGCCTTCACCAAGGATCAGTTCGCAGCCGGCATCAATGGCCTCGCCCGCCGAGACAGCAAGCACTTCCTCGGCAATCGGTCGCAATCGCAGGCTCTGCAATGCCTGCCCCTGGTTGGCGTCGAGCCTGGCCAGGGTGAGCATCTGGGCCACCAGATGGGTGGCACGGTCGCAGCCGACCAGGATCTGGCTCAGTGCGTGTTGCCGCTTTGTCTCATCGGTGGCGGCAAGGGCCACCTGGGCCTGGGCTTTCAATGCCGCCAGCGGTGTGCGCAGTTCGTGCGAGGCGTCGGCGGTGAAGCGGCGCTCGTTTTGCAGGGCGCGGTCGATGCCGGCGAAAAGTTCGTTCAGGCGCTCGATCAGCGGCGCGATTTCGCGCGGCGCATCGGTACCGGCGATCGGCGTCAGGCGGTCCGCGGCGCGGCTGGCGACATCGCGCGTCAGACGCTGCAGCGGTCGCAGCGAGAAGCCGACGGCGACCACCAGGACCAGCGCCAGTCCGGGCAGGGCGATCAGCATCGGCATCAGCAGGTGTTTGGCGATTTCGCCGGTGAGTTCGGCGCGCTCTTCCTCCATGTGGCTGGCGGTCGTCGGCGGGTGGTTGAGCAGTTCCTCGATTTCGTGCAAGGCGGCGCGCCAGGTGAAGGCCGCAGTGACCAGCCAGACAATCGCAACGGCCAGCGTGGTCAGCAGCACCAGGCGTGCGCGCAGCGACTTTCCCGCCATCATGGCGCTTCCTTGGCAACCACGTAGCCGATGCCGCGCAGGGTGCGGATGGCATCGGCGCCGAGCTTGCGGCGCAGATGGTGGATGTAAACCTCGACCGCGTTGCTGCCGATCTCCTCGCCCCAGGCGTAAAGATGTTGTTCCAGCTGGGCGCGCGACAGGGCGCGGCCCGGGTGCTGCATCAGGGCGTGGAGCAGGGCGTATTCCTTGGCCGATAGGTCGACCTCCTGACCTTGGGCGAGTACGCGGCGTGTGGCCGGATCAAGGCTGAGTCCGGCCGCGGTCAGCACCGGCGCCGGCTGGCCGCCGGCACGGCGCAGCAGGGCGCGCAGGCGCGCGTTGAGTTCGCCGAGGTCGAAGGGCTTCACCAGATAGTCGTCGGCCCCGGCATCGAGCCCCTTGATGCGGTCGTCGACGGTATCGCGGGCGGTGAGGATCAACACTGGCAGGCTGCGCTTCTTCGCCCGCAAGCCGCGCAGGACTTCGATGCCGTCCTTGCGCGGCAGGCCGAGGTC
The DNA here is from genome assembly GCA_903959855.1 of uncultured beta proteobacterium. Taxonomy (GTDB): domain Bacteria; phylum Pseudomonadota; class Gammaproteobacteria; order Burkholderiales; family Rhodocyclaceae; genus Sulfuritalea. The sequence continues at coordinate 1,110 of CAJBYR010000246.1, read as the reverse complement.
GAGCACCACCGCGGCATAGTCCTCGGTGGCCAGTGCAGTATCCGCACGGATGCCGTCGCGAACCCAGTCGACGGCGTGGCCGGCCTGTTTCAGGCCGGCCTCCAGCGCGTCGCCGAGCAGGGCATCGTCTTCAACCAGCAGGATTCTCATTGCGTAGCTTCTTCCACCCCGTAATCATCGCCAGGACCAGATTCTCGCGATGCAGCCAACTGCTGACAATTACGCCGGCAATGTGGATAACAACGACGGCCATCATGCCATTGGACGCGACTTCATGCAGGCCCTCCATGAATTGTCCGCCCATATCCTCGTACACGGCCCAGCCACTGGCTGCGGAGGTGAAGCCCAGGCCGAGCAGGGCGAAGATGGCGAGCGCACCGGCGGGATTGTGGCCGACATAGTGTTGCGGCTCCCCGTTGATCAGGGATTTGAGATAGCCGATCACTTTGCGCGGTGTCGGCAGGAAGTCGGCAAAGCGCGAATGTGCGCCGCCGACGAAGCCCCACAGCAGGCGGAAGACGATCAGCCCCGCCAGCGTGTAGCCGGCGATGACATGCACGTCGCGCAGTTTTTCCGATTCCGCGGTGAGGAAGGCGGTGGCGAAGCTGGCCACCAGCGACCAGTGGAAAAGCCGGGTCGGCAGGTCCCAGACGCGGATGGGCTTGATGCCGGTTTGCATGGCGGCGCTCATTTCGGAATGATGATCGAGCGTTCGCTGTAGTCGCCCGCCGCCGCCTGGGTATGGCAGGCGGCACAATTGGCCGGGCTCTTGATCGAGGCACGCTTGTAGGTTGCGGCGGCGATCTCGCGATGCTTCTTTTCGAAGCGCGCGGTTTCGGTGATGCGCAGCAGCGGATCGCCCTTGGCGTCGACCGTGCGGCCGGTTTTGCGGCCGCCGGAATTCTGCGCCAGAAAGTCGGTGATGGCGGCACGGCGCTTGTCGTCAATCGAGGCGTCAGTGCCGAAGTGGGTGGCCAGGCCATTCATCATGTGTTGCCAGGAATGGGCATCCAGCATCTGCGGCGGATAGGCGATGTGGCAGGAGGTGCACTCCTCCTCGAAGGCGACGTTCTTGGGCAGGCTGTAGTTGTCGGCTTGCGCCGGCAGTGA
>CAJBYR010000245.1 GCA_903959855.1 uncultured beta proteobacterium | reverse complement strand
TGCCGCGCGTGCTGACGCTGGCGCAGGTCGAGAACGTGATCCGCCACACCGAAGTCGAGATCGAGGTGTTCGGTTTCGGCAGCCTGTGCGTGATGAACGAGGGCCGCTGCTGGCTGTCGTCCTGGGCCACCGGCGAATCGCCCAACACGGTCGGCGCCTGTTCGCCGGCCAAGTACGTGCAGTGGGAGAAAAAGCCGACCGAGATGGACGTAAGACTCAACGGCATTCTGATCGACCGCTACGGCAACGACGAAAACGCCGGCTACCCGACCATCTGCAAAGGTCGCTTCGAGGTTGCCGGCGAGACCTATTACGCCATGGAAGAGCCTGCCAGCCTCAACGTGCTGGAAATGCTGCCCGAGATCATCCGCATCGGTGTCTCGGCGATCAAGGTCGAAGGCCGCCAGCGTAGCCCGACCTATGTCGCCCAGGTCACGCGCAACCTGCGCCAGGCCATCGATGCCGCCGTCGCCGCGCCGGAGAAGTTCACGGTCAAGCCGATCTGGGCTGCGGAACTGGGCAAGGTCGCGGAAGGCTCGCAGATAACTCTTGGCGCCTACAACCGGCCTTGGCGCTGATGCAAATTACGCTAGGCCCCCTGCTGTTCTTCTGGCCCAAGGCCGAGGTCATGGAGTTCTACGCCCAGGCCGCGCTGCATCCGGCGGTCGATCGCATCTACCTGGGCGAAGCGGTCTGCTCGCGCCGCCAGCAGTTGCGCACCGCCGACTGGATCGGGCTGGCCAAGGATTTGCGCTCTGCGGGCAAGGAAGTCGTACTTTCCGCCCAGGCCCTGCTCGAATCGGAAAGCGACCTCAAGGCTCTGCGCCGACTGATGGCCGATGCCGGAGGCATCATCGAGGCCAACGACCTCGGCGCGGTGAAGATGGCCTGCGACGAGGGCCTGGGTTTTGTGGCCGGGCCGCACCTCAACATCTACAACGAGCAGACCCTGGCCTTTTTTACCGCCCAGGGCGCGCAACGCTGGCTGCCCCCGCTGGAACTCGCCGGCAGCGTGATCGAGACCCTGCATCAGGGCCGGCCGGCCGGCATGGAAACCGAGGTCTTCGCCTTCGGCAAGCTGCCGCTGGCTTTCTCGGCACGCTGCTTCACCGCACGCCACTACGGTCTGAACAAGGACGATTGCCAGTTCAAGTGCCTCGACCACCCGGACGGGATGTTGGTGAATACCCGCGAAGCACAGGCTTTCCTGACGCTGAACGGCATCCAGACCATGTCGGCACAAACCCACAGCCTGCTGGCGCAGATGCCGGAGCTGATTGCCCGGGGCATCGACGCCGTGCGCGTCAGCCCGCAATCGGCGCATACTTTCCATGTGATCGACGCCTTCGACCGAGCCCGCAAGGGCAACGCCGTGGCGGACGACCCGGCCTGGACACCGGCCGGCCGGGTCAATGGCTTCTGGTTTGGCAAGGCCGGTACCGCGCAGGTTGACGCGTAACTGGAACAGACATGATCGATAGCTCGCGCATTCCCAAGATCCCGACTTTCACCCTGCCGGCCCTGATCGCCCGCGTCGGCAGCCGCCTTCCGCAGTTCCCGCATTCGGTGAATCTCGCATTGGCACTGAATGCCGCCAAAAGAATGCGTGTGCTGCCCGACGAAACCCTGGAGCAGATCGAAGGCCGGCGATTTCGCGTAACGGTGCTGGATACCGGCATGGTCGCGGATTTCACCTACAGCCGGGGCGCCTTCCGTCCGCTGTGGAATACCTCCGGCAAACCCGACCTGCAGTTTGCCGCGCCGCTCTCGGCCTACCTGCAGTTGGTGAGCCGGCAGGAAGACCCGGATACGCTGTTCTTTAACCGCAGTCTTTCCATCGAGGGCGACACCGAGCTCGGCCTGCGGGTCAAGAATATGCTCGATGCCCTCGAATGGCCGCAGTTCGCCTGGCAGGGAATGCGCCCGACCTTCCTCGGCCGGGGCTGAAGCCGCTACCGCTTGCGGTAGCATGCGGCTTTTCGCGCGGGAGCGGGTGATGAAGCAATGGCAATGCGTGGTCTGCGGCTGGGTCTATGACGAGGCGCAGGGCGAACCGGAACACGGCATCGCGCCGGGCACGCGTTGGGAGGATGTGCCCGACGATTTCGTTTGTCCGGAATGCGGCGTGGCGAAGACGGATTTCGTGATGCTGGAGTTCTGAACGGCGGCCGGGCTAGCCGAATAGTTCGGGAACCCGATGCGGGCTGTGTTACAGTCCGCCCCGCTTCACCTCCTTAGCGACCGCGCCCCAGTCTGCCGGTCGTGCCTTAACGGCGACACTTAGTGGCAACACTTAGTCCCCTCGAAGGTTAGACCCCATAGAAGTTTCCGCCCAGATTGGCCTGCAGCATTGCGGGGGTCGGCTTCAGAGGTAATACACATGCAGTTCACCGAACTCGGCCTGTCGGCCGAGCTCCTGCGCGCCATTGGCGAGCAGGGCTACACCACGCCCACCCCTGTCCAGCAACAGGCCATTCCCCACATTCTCGCCGGCCGCGACCTCGAAGCCCTGGCCCAGACCGGCACCGGCAAGACCGCAGCCTTCGTGTTGCCCATCCTGCAGCGCCTGACCAATCCGCTGGTCACTCCGCTGCAGAAAATCACCCACACCGCGCCGCGCGTGCTGGTGCTGGTGCCGACGCGCGAACTTGCCGCCCAGGTGCTGGCCAGCGTCCGTACCTACGGCGCCCATACCGGCCTGCGGGCGCTTGCCGTCTTCGGCGGCGTCGGCATCAATCCGCAGATCCAGTCCATGCGTCGCGGTATCGACATCCTGGTCGCTACGCCAGGGCGCCTGCTTGATCACCTTGGCCAGCGCACCGTCGATCTCTCCAAGGTGCAGACCCTGGTGCTTGACGAAGCCGACCGCATGTTCGACATGGGCTTCATCCGTGACATCCGCCGCATCATCGAGAAGTTGCCGAAAGTCCGCCAGAACCTGATGTTCTCCGCCACCTTCGCCGCCGAAGTGCGCGAGCTGGCGCACGCCGTGCTGCAGAATCCGGCCATGGTCGAGGTCGCGCGCCGCAATGCGCCGGCCGAACTCGTCACGCACACCGTGATCAAGGTCGACCAGGACCAGAAGCGCGACCTGCTGCTGCACCTCTTCGCCGCCCACGGCTGGCACCAGGTGCTGGTCTTTTGCCGCACCAAGCATGGCTCCGACGCGCTGGCGAGGAAGCTGGAGCAGTCAGGCGTGCGCACCGCGGCCCTGCACGGCAACAAGTCGCAGAACGCCCGCACTCGCGCCCTGGCCGATTTCAAGGCCGGCAAGCTCGCCGCGCTGGTTGCCACCGACATCGCTGCACGCGGACTCGATATCGATTCGCTGCCGCGGGTGGTGAATTTCGAACTGCCGAATGTGCCGGAAGATTACATCCACCGCATCGGCCGCACCGGCCGTGCGGGTGCCAGCGGCGAAGCGCTCTCACTGGTCAGCAGCGACGAGCGCATCCAGCTGCGCGACATCGAGCGTCTGCTGAAGCGCGAAATCGAGAGTTCCGTCCTGCCCGGATTCGAGCCGCGGCATACCAATGCGGTGCCGCGCCCGTCTGCCGGGCGTCCGCCGGCGCAAAAGCCTGCCCAGGCGCGCACCCGCAGCGGCAGCGGCAACGGCAGCCGCAGTGGCGCTCCGCGCCCGGCCCGTTCCGGAGCCGGCGCCGCCAAGCCGGCCAGCCACCACAGCGGGCAGCGGCACCGCTGAACATTGCCGCGGGCCGGGTTTTGCGACCCGGCCCGGTTACTGCCTGCTAAAGTGGCTTACTTGGCTATGCCGTTCGGGTAGCAGAGGCCACCCGTAATTTCCAGCGTCGTGGCATTGATCGCTTCGTTCTCGACGCAATGGCCGATCAGGCGGGCCACTTCATCGGGTTCGACCAGGCGGTCCAGATGCACGTCGGCAAGAATCGACTTCAGCGCGTCCTGGTTCATCCCGGTCAGCATCGGTGTCGCCGTGTAGCCCGGGGCGATGCCGACGCAGCGGATGTTGCGGATGCCGCGCATGAGGAACTCGCCGATCACGATCTTCGGCAGCAGCGCATCGGCCACCTTGGCCGACGAGTAGTTGAGCTGGCCGACCTGGCCGACCTTGTTCACCGACGATATGGCCACCAGCAGTCCCGGCCAACCGCCATTGACCATGGCTTCGGCACCGTCGCGGATGGTCAGGAATGTGCCGGTCAGGTTGACGTCGATCACGGGCTGCCACTTGTCGAGCCCCATCTTTCTCGACACCTTGCCGGTTTCCTTGTCCAGGTTCAGCATCATGCCGTCGCGGATGATGCCCGCCGA
>CAJBYR010000244.1 GCA_903959855.1 uncultured beta proteobacterium | reverse complement strand
GCGGCAATCACCCTCGACGAACACGGGCCGTCGACCACAAATTGTCGTCAGACGATCGATCACGTCGGCGCGACTGTTGCAGAGGTTATCGAGGATCAGCAGTTCATGCCCCGCCTGTGCGAGTGCAACGCAGGCGTGGGAGCCGATGAAGCCGGTGCCGCCGGTGACGAGAATCATGGGGATGATTTTCGCATGCTTTACTACAACGACCGCCTATGCCTCATAGGGCTTCCTGCTTTCCCCTTGCCGATGCACTCGACTTCATGAATTTTCCAGATAGATCGACGCGCGCTATCGATAGACCTCGCGCCGATTGCCGATACGCAGAACCCGAACGACGATGCGCCTGTCCTGAATATCGCAAATGATGCGCCAGTCGCCCACACGGTATTTCCAGTACGCACCGAGTTTGCCGCCCGCCAGTGCCTCACCGATATCGCGGGGATTTTCCAGCGTGGCGACGCGCAACTTCAGGAACCCGACCAGGCGCTGCTGAACCGGACGATCGAGCTTTTTCAGGTCCTTCACCGCCTCGGGATCGAACTCGATCTCAAAGGCCAAGCTTGCGCTCCACCTCCGCCAGGGGAATGGTCTTGCGATCGCGCCGGGCACGCGCCTCGGCAAGGTAGTAGTCCTCCAGATCGTCGATGTATTCGACGATCGCCTCGCGGGCCAGCGCGGTCTTGGTGCGCCCGGTTTCGCTGGCCAAGGCGTTCAAACGTTCTTCAATCGTGTCGGGCAGGCGTATGGCGAGCATGCGGAATCTCCGGAGGATGAACTACTGCGCTATACATGTATATCAAGAAGCGAATCCTACCATCCATAAGGCAATTTTTTCAAACCTCGATAATTGTGTCGTTGTAGCGCGCCACCATGGGGTCATGGGTCATCAGGCGCATCGGCTCGACAAGGGCCTGAGCGACCAGAATGCGGTCGAACGGATCGCGGTGATGTGGCGGCAGGTCGTCGACGGCGGCCGCGTACTCTGGCTCGACGGGCAGAAAGCGGTAGCCCGAGTCGTTGAAGTAGCGCAGCATTGCCAAAAGCCGTCATGGCGATACGCAACCAGTTCCCCCGCTTCCGCCAGGCGCTCCAGGGGTTCACGTTCTCACAGCGTCTGGTCGCCATCGATCAGGTCGATCACCTTGGGCGAGAGCACGAAAAACCCGCCGTTGATCATGCCGCCGTCACCCTTGGGCTTCTCGTGGAACGATGTGACCCGATCGTCACCGCGAATGTTCAGCGTGGCAAACCGCCCCAGCGGATTGGTCGCCGTGATCGTCGCCAGCAAGCCATGCGCCCGATGAAATTTGATCAGATGGCCAAGATCGATATCACTCACGCCGTCGCCATAGGTCAGGCAGAAGGCATCTTCATCCCTGACATACTCCGCAATGCGACGGATCCGGCCGCCATTCATCGTGGCGTCACCGGTATCGACCAGACTCACAACCGGACCGCGTGGTCTCAGTGACGAGGCAATTTGTGGTTCTCGTCATCCCAATGACCGAAAATCCGAGGCAATGGATTGAATAGCAGCGCGCCCCAATCCCGCTTCCTTGGCATACGTAGGCCAGTTGGCGACGGTATCCGCTACTTTGTCGATGATTTTTGACGCTGGGCCAATGGCGAAGCGGTCAGCAACGTGCAGTAGATCGTTGCGCGTGATGTGGCCGAACTTGCCATTCACGCCCATCAGGTGCTGGTAAGTCCAATCGCCCTTTGGGTTGTAGGCGTGGGTAATGTCGTAGGCCGGCGTCAGCTTCCATTCTCGACTGTCAGCCGGCATAAGAAAGCTGAAGTTCTTGCTATGGTCGTCGCAATTTGCCGCCACTACGTTGAATACCATGCGGCGAAAGGCTTCGGCTAGGGCTTCGTGCCCCAGACTGAGGCGCTGGATGGATTGAAACAGTTGGGCGTAGTCGTGGGTGGCCTTCTGTTTGTAGTCAAGATGAGCCATGGCACATAGACTTTGCATATGATGCTTGACGGTCTTGCCCTCGCTGTCGACGGCGCGGTCGAAACGGCGGGTCATGAAATGGGCGCGGCCGCCTTCTTCCAGCAAACGGCAGGGTGCCATATCAATGCCGGCGGCCTTCGCCATGAGGGAGTAGGCGTACTCGATGCGGCCATAGTCTTGTGAGGCGCCGAATCCTCCCAGCTCACGATCAGTACCCATGCCGTCGAACTTGAGCAGCCAGTGCTGGAAACCGGGATCAGCATCGAACTGGCCGGCGCGAATTTCCTCGGTTTCCGGATTCCAGACGATGGCGGCTTTGGCGCGCGCGCCGCCAGCGCTGGTGCCGACCTGGATGATCTGGGCCAGCGCTGCCTGGGTGTGTGGATCGTTGTTGATATGCCCCTGTACGGCCTGACGCGCACTCTCTACCAGGCGTCCAAGCTTGATGGCGGTATGGCTTGCCGCGTTGGGGCCGCGCGCCGGTCGAAACTCCAACGCGCCCATGCCGCGCTTGCCCATGTAGGCCAGACGATCGAGCGGGGTGATGGCCTCTTTGGCCATACCCTTGTTTGCCATCCAGGCATCGATCAGGGCATTGCCAAAGTCATCCGGTAGTGCATCTGCCAATAGTGCCGGGAGGCGTTTGAAAGTCGGTGTTGGCAGGTCGGCGAAAATAAAGGGATCGCCCGCCTGCGCCAATTGCATGGTGAGCGGTGCCACTTCAATACCCTGCTTGACGAACCATGGATCGTATTCAAATGCGTAGTAGCCGAGACGTGGATCGAGCGCCACAGCACCGACTCGCCGACCCCAGAGTCGAACCTCGACGGCGGCAACAGGCTTATACATTTCCTATTTCATCCTTGGCACGTCGTCTCGAAGCGCGTTGGCGCGCCGGTTTGGCCTTCAGCATCTGCAATGGGCTGATGCTGACGGGGGGGGCTAAGCTTGCCAGCCAATCGGTGCGGCCCAGAGCCCGCAGCGCCTTGATCAGCGTCTTGAGAGTGGCACCCTTGCCGGATTCCAGATTCTTGATAGCCGTTAGACCGATACCTCCTCGTTCTGCAAGGGTGATTTGGTCAAGATTGGCACGCAGACGCAGGGCGCGCATTTGCTCGCCCAGTTCTACCTCCCACTCTCCAATGGTTTTATCTCTATCTTTTTCCATTAAAAGATGTATTTAAATCCTTAGTTACATAAATGTAAATTAAAGGATCTTTTAACGTCCACTAAATCTTAACATAACTGTCCTTGGGCTTAGCCATGACCTTTTGTTTCAAATCTGCGACCCAAACAATACCAATCACACAGGAATCAACGTCGAGTGAGGCGTTCGAATTCGAAGGCGACGCCCGCAGTTGACTTTGTCCAAGACCCCATCGGTCAGTAGCGCATACCCGACCAGCGTTGTCTCTCACAGGGGAATCGCTTCAGCAAGCACAGTGCTGCGAAAACGCTCATGCAGAGCCATCGGCGTCAGAACGTCTGTTGGCACCCCGGTCAAGGATTCGATGTCACGCTTGATTCTTACCAGACTGATCAAGGTTGTCTTTCCTGCGACGGGATCAACCAACAGGTCAAGATCACTATCGGTCGTGTCGTCGCCATGCAACGCCGACCCGAAAACACGTGGATTCGCGGCACCGTGAACCGTGACCAAATGGCGTATGGAGTCGCGATGTATTTGCAACGCTTCCGACGGTTTCATACTATGTCTCCAAGACACCAAACGGTCCTATGGCCAATCAGACTAACATTCTAGTCTCTCTCCATAGTGCAAGGCACCAAGGCGGCGCTAAAGACCCGCTGAACATCAGCGACCTCGGTGGCACCGGTCTTCAGGCTCTGCACTATCTGTTTCGTCGGCTATGAGAAATCGCTCAGCACGTTGAATCCTTCACGTTCGGCCGCCTCGGACAATCGTTCATCCAGACAGACAAACCCCCACTCTCTTGCATTGCTGCCGGCAGCGATCAGCGCAGACGCCAATTGCATCGAATCGGCCGCACGCAAGGAATGAACGCGCAACAGGCGGCAGGCCAACTGCCGGACCGACTCAATAGGTTGGACTTCGTGCCAGGCGTTCTGCAACGCCTGGAGCTGCCGTGTTGCCAGCGTTACCGTTCTGGACTCCAGGCGCCCTTCGCGTTCGAGCCGGGCCAAGGCCGAAACGCACTCTACCGTTGCGGTCCAGGCAGCAACGATTTCAGGTTGTTCCTGGTACAAGGCCAAGATCCGTTCGCTGGTGGGTTCTTCCACCAATAGCGGCAACAACGCCGAGCTATCCCAGAAATTCATACCCGCCCTATCGACTCAGGGCGCGCTCTTCCAGCAGCATCGCGACCGCACTGGCCTTGCCCTTGGTACGCAGGGGTTTCGAGAGCAAGCAACGCTCACCGCTGCCGCGCCTGATGATGCCCTTGCGCTCCAACATGCCGATACCACCCGAGATATCCATGGAGTCAATGGCCGTAAGCTTGGCGACGGGCCGGTCATGGTCTGTGATGACCACGACCTCGCCTTGCCGCACCTGATCGAGGAGCGCACTAAGTTGGTTCTTGGTTTGGGATACAGAAGCTGTTTTCATATGGCTATTATAGCCAGAATACAGGATCACGAAGACTGAATCCACGAGGCAGGGTTGGACGCTTACCGATGATCAGCTTGCTGCGACCATACGGAGGCCGCCGGTGACGAGGATCATCACCCCACCAGAAACTCTTCGCGCTTGCGCCCGGTGTTAACGGCGTCGGATTTCCGTACAGATTTGGCGGCGGCGAGTTGGGAGCGCGGTGATCCGGTAGTGAATTTGGTTTTTGAATGTCAGGCATGAATATGCCGGTTTTACGATGTGCTGCCCGCAGGGCTTCCGGCGG
>CAJBYR010000243.1 GCA_903959855.1 uncultured beta proteobacterium | reverse complement strand
GTGGATGCCGTACTGCGTGGCGAAGGCCTTCATCGCCTCGGGCGAATCGAAGGGCTGGTTGAAGCCGATGCTGACGATGTTGAAGCGGTCGGTGCCGAGCACGGCGATGGTGTTCTGCACGGCCTTCTGCAGGTTCTTGGTCGTCGTCGGACAGACGTGGAAGCAGGCGGTGTAGATGAAGTTCACCAGCAAGGGCTTGCCTTTGTAATCGGCCAGGCGCACCGGTCTGCCCTGCCGATCGAGCAGGACATGATCGCCGACGGGCTTACCGATGGCGCCTTGCGAAATCGTGTAGGCGGTCTGGTTGTCCAGCGTGGTCAGCGTGAGGCCGCTGCGATTGCCCTGCGGCACCTGGGCCAGCGCGGGGGCAGTGCCTGGCGCCGCAGGCGCCGTGTCGCCAGCGCCGACTTTTGTCGCGATGGCGAACGAAAGCACCGCAAGGGCGGTGCACAGGGAGCGAAGTTTCACGATCGGCGACGCCGGGTTAGCGTGAAGCGACAGGATGGGTCGCTGTCGATTTCGAGCGAAGCGAGCCGTTTGGTAACCCCCCGTGAGGGGGGCAAAGGGGGGCGGGCCGAGTTTGCTCGCCCATGGCAAGGCAGGGGTGAGACCGTTTCATGATCTGCGTGTGGCTTGTGAAGCCATGGGCGTTATAAGCGGGCGTCGATGATGGCCGCCGTTAGAACCAGAGTCAGTTGGGCCAGTGATGCATGGAAGCAGGTCATGGCGGTCTGCCGGTTGGTGTTCTGCACCAGGCGCCAGGCCTTCTGGATGAAAAGGAAGCCACCCGTCGCAGCGCCGGCGAAGTAGATGGCGCCGAGGCCGAAGGCCAGCGGCAGCATCGAAGCCGCCACCAGCACCAGGGTGCTGCCGAAGATCACCTTCGCGGCGCGCTGGTCGCCGACTACTACCGGCAGCATCGGCACGCCGGCCGCGGCGTAGTCGTCGCGGAAGGCGATCGCCAGGCTCCAGAAGTGCGGCGGCGTCCACAGGAAGAGGACGAAAGCCAGCGCCAGCGGCACGGCGCCGACCTGCGGATCGGCGGCGGTAGCGCCGGCCAGCACGGCCCAGCTGCCGGCCAGTCCGCCGAAGACGATGTTGAGCCAGGTGCGGCGCTTGAGCCAAACCGTGTAGACGATGGCGTAGAAGAAGGCGCCGAGGAAGGTGAACAGAGCCGACCAGGCATTCAGCGCCATCCAGGCGGCGATTACCGACACTGCCATGAGGCCGAAGATGACCACCAGCCAGACCGGCCCGTGCTTGACTTCGCCGGTGGCGAAGGGCCGGTTCTTGGTGCGCGACATCAGCGGGTCGGTGTCGTGCTCGTAATACTGGTTGAAGGCGCCGGCGCTGGCCGAGGAAACCAGTACCGCCAGGGTCAGCACGATGAGTTGCAGCGCACTCAGGCCGGGTCCGCCGCTGACGGCGAGGCCGGCCAGCGCGGTGAAGGTGATGACCACGCCGATGCGCAACTTGAAGACTCCCGCGATCGTGCGGAAGCTGAGGCCGGAAGGTTGGGGCAGCGTCTTTTCCATGGGCGTTTTCGTATGGGTGGTTGATTCTTTACCTGCTTGAATCCGGCCTGTGTGGCAGGCCGGATTCAGGCAGGCCCCGCGCCGGGGCGCGGGAGCCTGTATTACGCGCTGCTTAGCTCGTTTTCAACTGAGACCCCAGACTTCGGACAGGTACTTCCAGTTCACGAAGTAGTAGAGGACGAAGCAGACCAGCAGGGTGATGGCCAGCACCACCGTACCCGGCACGCCGACATGCTCTTCGCTGCCGGTGTGCGACGCGGCGGCGGCTGCGGTCTGGTCGGGGATCGGCACCGGCTTGTCGTGGGTCGCGCCGCCATCGAGCTTCTTGCCGAAGAGCAGGGAGCCGACCACCAGCAGGATCCACAGGCCGCCACCGATGACCGCGATCACGCCGAAGATGCCGGTGAGACCCATCATCAGGTAAGCCGCGCCCGGCCATTCATACTGGAATGGCGCACCCGAGAAGGCCATGTCCCAGTGCCGGCGCGATACGCCCAGGGTGCCGGCGCCCATCATCACCAGCGACAGCACGATCATGCTGAGGCCATAGAGGTAGGGCTGGATCTGGCACAGCTTGGGGAAGATCATTTCGCGCTTGAACAGCGTCGGCACCAGCAGGTAGGTGACCGACATGAAGGCCAGCGTGGTGCCGACGACGACCGTGGCGTGGAAGTGGCCCGGAACGTAGAAGGTGTTGTGCATCAGCATGTTGATCTGCTCGGTGCCGAGCACGACGCCGGAGATGCCGCCGATGAAGCCGAAGCCGACCAGCGAGATGAACATGCCGGAGAACAGCGGATTGCCCCACGGTGCCTTGCGCAGCCACTCGAACAGGCCGTTGTTGAAGCCCTTCCTGCGCTGCGCCGCTTCGATCGCACCCGGAACCGTGAAGCCGTGGATCATCGAGGCCAGTACCGCGAAGTACATGAAGTAGGAGGTGTTCAACACCTTCCATTCGGCACTCATGCCCGGGTCGGACAGCAGGTGGTGCGCGCTGGCCAGTTGCAGGAACAGGATGTAGAGCAGGAAGGCGAAGCGCGAAACCTTCTCGGACAGCGGCTTGGCGCCGAAGGCCACGGCAGCGACCAGGTACCAGATCGAGACATGGGCCGCGACGTTGATCTGCTGCGAGGAGTGACCCAGCGCCCACCACACCATGCGATACAGCTGGGCGTCGATTTCCTTGATCCAGCCCATCGACCAGAGGAAGGTCGGGATCAGGATCGCGGCGCCGGAGGCGATGGTGAATACCGCGATGATCGCGGCCGTCAGGG
>CAJBYR010000242.1 GCA_903959855.1 uncultured beta proteobacterium | reverse complement strand
TCAGAACAGCTCTTCTTCGCTCAGCGTCTCGAGCATGGCTTCGACGCGGATACGGAAGGGTCCGATGGGGTTGGTAATGTCGAATTCGAGGAACAGCGTGGGGATGCCGTTCTTCTCGAGGTGCTCTTTGAGATCCGGATAGTCACCCTCGTGCGGATCGCAAAACTTCTGCTGCAGGAAGATCGCGGCGCGCGCGTTGTAATCCTTGGCCAGGCCCAGCACGTGGTCGAAACGGGTGTGGGCCGGGTAGTCCTTGGTCGGGCAGGCCGGACGGTCGCAGTAACGCTCGGCAATGCGCTTGACCGGGTCGGCATCCTTCTTCGACTCGTTCCAGAAGTAGCGCGTGCCCGAGCATTGGTCGTCGATGACGATGGTGGAACCGACGGACTCGACCATGGCCATGAAGGCGATGTCGTCGTTCTCGGAACCGATGGTCATGAAGCGCACGCCTTCCTTGCGGTCCATCTGACGGGACGGCAGAGCGGCGAGCACCTTCTTCAGCTCCTCGTTGTGCTCCTTCTTGTCCACGAACTGGGCGCTCAGCGAGGCATACAGGGCTTCGACGCCGGTGACCCTGGGGTTGGCTTCCTTGCGGTAATCGTAGAGCTGGCGCAGCAGGCGGCGGTTCTCGTCGATGGTGTCGGTGGCCTCGTGCAGCATGGCGTCCGTGAGTTCCTTGCCGGTCAGGGCCGAGAGGAAGGTGCGGAAGGCCTGGATTTCGGCGTAGTGGGCCTTGCGGGCGTGCGGGCTTTGCACGTCGTTGGGCATCGGCACGTAGTAGTCCCACTTGACGCTGGGGACGTTGCTGCGCCAGGAGCTGAAGGTCTGGCGGTACTGGATGCAGGACTGGGTGAGGGTGACGCCTTCGGCATAGTCGAAGCGGCCGAGCAGGCCCTGGGCCAGGGAATCGCGGCAGAAGGGGCAGAACATGCCAAAGATGTGGGGCTCGGTGACGTTCTGCGGTTCGTGGGCGCCGAGCACGCGTACCGGCAGCATGCCGGCAGCCATCAGCAACTCTTCCGCGGTATAGGTGCACATCGTGGCCACCACTTGTCCGCCCGTGCGCACTTTCCAGTCTCGGGCGTAATCGTGGCGCTTCTCATACCAGTTCTTGAACTGGTCGAACAAAACATCAGCCATGCTTGAGTCTCCTCTCTTTCAAAATCCGTCCATCCGCGAATGCTGGAGGTCAAGCAACTGAATGAACGTTCAATCGTTTGCAGTGTAATGGGCGTGCGGCTGAAATGCAAGCCATCAAAGTGGTCTGCCGAAATTTTTTTATGTCTCGACCGGAGGGAGAGACGGTATCCAGAGGAATGTCTCGACCGGAGGGAGGAACGGACGGTATCCAGGGGATGGAGAGACGCAACAAGGGCCGCGCTGGCGACCGTCAGGGAAGGCGGTCAGGTGTCGTGCTTGCGATGGCGATACATGTGGAAGGGCGCGTTGCGAAATTCGAGCTGCTTTTCCAGCGTCGCACCCAAAGCAAGGGCCAGCGCGATCGAGCGTTCGTTCTCGGCGTGGATCAGGCTGATGGGTTGCATCTGCGGCAGGCGGGACGGCAACATGGCCTGCACGGCGCGCGCAGCCTCGCTGGCGTATCCCTTGCCCCAGTGGTTGCGGAGGATGGCCCATTTGATCTCGGTCTCGGGCCACTCTTTGGGAAACCAGAGCCCGACCATGCCGACCACCAGCGCCGACGCCTTGTCGCGCAGGACATAGGGGCCGTAGCCGTGGCGCAGCCAGTGCTTGAGCAGCGCGCCGGTCACGCGCCGGGTTTCCAACTCAGGCAAGGGAATGCTGAAGGTGTAGCGTGCGCACTCGGCATCCGAGTAATAGGCGTGCAGTGCCTCCCAGTCCTCCTCGCGTGGCCGCGACAGGCGCAGCCGTTGGCTTTGAAGCTCGTCGGGAATCGACGCCGCGCCGGCGTTCATCGCGATCAGCGCCGCCCTTCGAGAAAGCGCGCCACGCGGGCCAGCGTTTCAGGCATCGCAAGCAGCGCGCCACTGCCGGCCAGCTCGGCTTCATAGCCGTCGGCGCCGCCCTTGGCGGAGATGTCGATGCAGGCCTTGCATTCAGCCAATGCGCGCGGCGGCAGTGCGGCGATGCGGGTCGTTGTGGCGCGGGCGAAGGCTTCCAGTTCGCCGGCCGGTACGCACCACTGCGCCAGGCCAAGCTTAACGGCATCGGTACCGGAGAGCGTTTCCGCACCCAGGATCAGGCGTCGCGCCACGGCCTCACCGCAAATGCGGGTCATGCGCTGGGTGCCGCCTCCGGCCGGCAACAGGCCCAGCGCGGCTTCGGGCAGGCCGACGCGCGCGCTATCGGCGACGATGCGCAAGTCGCAGGCCAGTGCGAGTTCAAAGCCGCCGCCAAGGGCCGGGCCGCCGATCTCCGCGATCGTGGTCTTGGGCAGCGTTTCGATACGTTCGAACACTTCCTGCATGCGTCGTGTCAGGGCGATCATGCGTGCCCGCCCTTCGGCGCTGGCGAGGATGTTGCGCATCATCGCCAGGTCGGCCCCGGCGCAGAACACTTTTTGCGAACTGCGAACGCAGAGCACGGCAACGGCGTCTGCGCGCTCAACCTCTTCCAGGACCTCGTCGAAGCGCGCCACCCACTCGTCATTGATGGCATTGACCGGCGGCCGGCACAGGGTGGCCGTGGCTATCGGTCCTTCAATTTTCAAGTCGATCATGTCGGGGTTCCTCGGCGGCAATGCACAGCCACGGCCGCCAATTCAGGCGGTGGCACGTTTGCGCCGTCGCATAAGCGCTGCCGCCGGCTTGGCTTCATCGCCAAACGGGGAATCGCTGGTGAAGGCGCGTTTGCGCAAGGCGACACCGGCAAGGCCGCGCCGCCCTTTGGCCGTCAAAAAGGGTTCGATCAGCAAGGTGACGCCTTCACCGACGTAGCGCTCGAGCGAATAGTGCTCGCTCAGCACCCAGTGCTTTAGCGCCCAGGAGTGGGCGAACATCACCAGTTGGTAGGAAAGCATGTATTCATTGATCTCGCGCATGTAGCCGCCGTCGACGCAGGCCTTGAGGCACTTCTCGATCAGGCGGTTGGTGCGCGTCTCGGCATCCTTGATCAGGATGCGTCGATCCGCGCGCAGCGATTTGGTCGAGCGGTAGGCCAGCACGGTGGCTTCGCGCAGTCGGTCCACGATGTGGCAATACGCCCATACCGAAACGCACAGGCGCTCGACCGGATCGGTGAGGCCATCAAGCTGTGAAGGAATTTCGTGCTCGTAGGTGTCGAGCACCATTTTCAGGCTCAAGAAAAGGATGTCGTCCTTGTCGCGAAAGTACTGGTAGATCAAGCCTGTGCTGATGCCCGCCTGCCTGGCGATCTGCTGGATGGTGGTGGTGTAGTAGCCGTCCTCGGAAAACAGTTTCACCGCGGCGCGAACGATCTGTCCCCGCCGCTCTTCAACCAGCTTGGGGTCGGTTACCAGTGCCTGAACATCGCCTGCGGAAGCCATACCATTTCCTCGTTGAAGTTTCATTCAGGCGCGAAGTCTGCCATGAAACGTGGGCGGCAAGGCCGGAGTGCAGGATCACGCGCCGGCCATACCGCCGCAATCATCAATTGCCCTCGAATCTGGGCTTCTCCTTGGCGACGAAGGCGTTGTAGGCGCGCGTGAAATCCTTGGTCTGCATGCAGATAGCCTGGGCTTCCGCTTCCACTTCCAGGGCCTGCTCGATGGTCAGGTTCCATTCCTGGTGCAGGCATTTCTTGGTCATCGAATGGGCGAAGGCCGGGCCATCAGCCAGCGAGCGCGCCATCTTCTGCGCCCTGGCCATCAGTTCGTCCTTGCCGACCACGCCGTTGAAATATCCCCAGGCGAGGCCCTCTTCGGCGCTCATCGAGCTGCCGGTGTAAAGCAGTTCCGAGGCGCGGCCGTGGCCGATGATGCGCGGCAGGATGGCGCAGGCGCCCATGTCGCAGCCGGCGAGGCCGACGCGCACGAAGAGAAAGGCCGTCTTGGTGTCGGGCGTGGCGTAGCGCATGTCCGAGGCCATGGAGATGATCGCGCCGGCGCCGGCACAGACGCCATCGACGGCGGCGATGATGGGCTGTGGGCAGGTACGCATTTCCTTGACCAGGTTGCCGGTCATGCGCGTGAAGGCAAGCAGGCCGTCCATGGTCATCTTGGTCAGCGGTCCGATGATTTCGTGCACGTCGCCGCCGGAACAGAAGTTGCCTCCGGCGCCGGTGATCACGACCACGCGAACGTCATCGACGTACTGGAACTTGTGGAAGGTGTCGCGCAGCTCGGCATAGCTCTCGAAGGTCAGCGGGTTCTTGCGCTCGGGGCGATTCAGCGTAATGGTGGCAACGTTGTCGGACACTTCCATTTTGAAATGCTGCGGATTCATGTCCGCGGCTTTGAGCTTGTACATGCTGGACTCCTTTTCGGGTTGGGGGAAATCGGCTCAGCCGGCCAGGGTCAGGCCACCGCTCACGCTGATGGTCTGGCCGGTGATGAAGGATGCACGGTCGCTGGCGAAGAACAGGATCGCATCGGCAATCTCCGAAGGCTTGGCCAGGCGCCGCATCGGGGTCGCCTTGACGAATGCTTCCTGGTGCTTCTCAGGCACGGCGCGCAACAGGGGCGTATCGGTCGGGCCGGGGCAGACGCAATTGACGTTGATCCCATAGCGGGCCACTTCGCGCGCCAGCGACTTGGTAAAGGCGATCGCGCCGCCCTTGGCGCCCGAATACATGGTTTCACCGAGGCTGCC
Source organism: uncultured beta proteobacterium (assembly GCA_903959855.1). Lineage (GTDB taxonomy): Bacteria > Pseudomonadota > Gammaproteobacteria > Burkholderiales > Rhodocyclaceae > Sulfuritalea. The sequence goes on along the minus strand of CAJBYR010000242.1, from coordinate 11,148 downwards.
GACGCGGCCGGCATCGCTGGACACGGTGACCACCTTGCCGGAATTTCGCTCGATCATCCCGGGCAGGAAGGCGTGGGTCACAGCCACCGGCCCGAGCAGGTTGACGTCCATAACCTTGCGCCAGAACTCGGGGCTGTTTTCCATGAAGGGCTGGATCTTTCCCCAGCCGGCGACGTTGGCAACGATGTCGATCTGCGGGCGCAGCGCCAGAGCCTTGGCCTTGAACTCGGCTACCGAGGCCAGGTCGGCAACGTCCAGCCGGAGGTAATCCGCACCCTGTCCCCTGGCCCGGATCGCCGCGGCCACGGCTTCGCCGTTGTCGGCGTCGAGGTCGCCGATGATGACGTGCGCGCCTGCGTCGGCCAGTGATTCCGCAGTTGCTTTGCCGATCCCGGACGCGCCGCCCGTGACCACCGCTGTCTTCCCGTCGATACGCATGATGCCTCCCTGTGCTTGTGATTTGGTGCCCCGGTGCGACATTGAAAGGTCTTGCCTCCACCATCGGGTGGCCGGATAAAACACTCTGCCGCTTCAGATTGAATGATTGCTCAGTCAGTCGCTCAAGTCAACCCCGCATGGCGCCGTGGCTGGTGCCGGTGACGCTTGACTTCATGAATGAATGAGCGTTCAATCACATTATGGCTGAGCCCGCGCGCCGGCGGGTCGTCCGGTACCGGATTCGACAAAGTATGGCGGCGCGCCCCGGGAGGCGTGGCTTCCGGGTTTCAACAAGACCAGGGAACGATACGGAAATGAACGCTGACGGAATCGTGCCGACGGGCACCATGAATGCGGCCGACGAGATCATCGGCCGGCCGCTGAAGCAGGGCCAGGCAAGCCAGCCGGCGATACTGTGCGCCGAGCGTGTGGTGAGTTTCGCGCAGCTCGACGCAGACACAAATCGCTGCGGAAATGCGCTGCGTGCCAACGGCGTGCAAAAGGGCGACCGGGTGCTGTTCCTGATGGACGATTCACCCGAACTGGTGGCCGGCTACCTCGCCACCATGCGCCTGGCTGCCGTTGCGGTGGCTCTCAATGTGCGCCTCGCCGCGCGCGACCTGACCTACATCATCGAGCACAGCGAATGCCGCGTGATATTTGTCGACGCGCATTTTCTCGATCTTTACGAAAGCGCCGCCGCCAGCCTGCAACATGCGCCACCGACAGTCATCCAGGTCGGCGGCGCCGCCAAACCGCCCTACCTCCGGCTGGCGGCGATCATGGAGGCGCAATCCGCCGAGCTCGAATCCGTGCAGGTCGACCCTGAGGAGGTAGGCTTCTGGTTGTATTCCTCGGGCACCACGGGCAAGCCAAAGGCCGTGATGCATCCGCATCGCACGGTTCTGGCCGCCGACTGCCTCGAGCGCGAATGCCTCGGTGTCGGCCCCGGCGACCGCGTGTTCACCACCTCCAAGATCTTTTTCGGTTTCGCCCTCGGCCATTCGCTGATGGGCGGCATCCAGTGCGGTGCAACCGTCATCCTTTCGCCGGCGTGGCCGGAGCCCAAGCTGATCATGGACACCGTAGAACGCCACCGGCCTACGGTCCTGTTCAGCACCCCGGTGATGTACCGCAACCTGCTGCGCGAGGGCGCGCCGATGCGGCCGGCCTTCAGGGCCATCCGCCACTTCGTCGCCGCCGGTGAAAAGCTCCCGGAGTCGCTCTACGACGACTGGCTGGAGCTCTGCGGCAAGCCCATCCTCGACGGCGTCGGTGCATCCGAAACCGTGTTTCTCTTCCTGCTCAATCAGCCCGCAGATTCAAAAGGTGGCTCGTCCGGCAAACCGGTGCGCTGGGCCAAACTGCGCCTCGTCGGCGACGACGGGAAGGACATCACCGAGCCCAACCAACCCGGCCAGATTGCGATCCAGGCGTCCTGCCAATTTGTCGGCTACTGGAAGCAGCCCGACCTAACGGCGCGTGCCTTGCGTGACGGCTGGTATTTCCCCGGCGACATGTTCGAGTTCGACGCCGAAGGCCGCTGGTGTCACCTCGGCCGCTCCGACGACATGCTCAAGGTTTCCGGCCAATGGGTCAGCCCGGCCGAGATCGAGGCCTGCGCGCTCACCGTGCCGGATGTCACGGATGCCGCCGTGGTCGGCTTTCCCAACGAGGACGGCCTGACGCGCATTGCGCTGTTCGTCATGCCGCGCAGCCACGATACCGACAAGGCGGCGCTGGAACAGGCGCTGCTCGCGACATTCAAATCCACGCTCTCGATCTACAAGTGTCCGCGTACCATACGCTTTGTCGATGACCTGCCGCGCACGGCCACCGGCAAGACGCAGCGCTATCGGCTGCGCGAGATGCTGAAGCAGCCCCACTGAGCAAGGAATCGGGATGAATTCGACGCAGGCAAGCCTGGGTGGCCGTCACGCCGTGGTTACCGGCGGCGGACGCGGCATCGGCGCCACGATCGCGCGCGCCCTGATTGAACAGGGCGCCGCAGTCACCCTGATGGGGCGCAACGCCGTCACGCTGGAAGATGAAGCTGCGCGCCTGCGGCCGCTGGGGCAGGTGCATTGCCAGGCCGTCGACCTTGCCGATGCGGAATCGACCACGGCCGCGTTTGCTGCTGCTGCCAATGCGCTGGGCCCCGTGACGATACTCATCAACAACGCCGGCCAGGCCCTTAGTGCGCCGATAGGCAAGACCGACCTCGCTTTGTGGAACCAGATGCTGGCGGTGAATCTCACCGGCACCTACCTCGGCATCCATGCGGTGCTGCCCGGCATGCTGCAGGCGGGCTGGGGGCGCATCGTGAATATCGCCAGCACGGCTGCGCTCAAGGGCTACCCCTACGTCGCCGCCTACTGCGCGGCCAAGCACGGCGTGCTCGGCCTCACCCGCGCGCTGGCGCTGGAACTGGCGAAGAAGCCGGTCACGGTAAATGCCGTCTGCCCCGGTTACACCGAAACCGACATCGTGCGCGAGGCGCTGGCCAACATCCAGGCCAAAACCGGCCGCAGCGAGGCCGACGCGCTGGCGGAACTGGTCAAGCATAATCCGCAGGGCCGCCTGGTGCAGCCGGCCGAAGTCGCCAATGCCGTGCTCTGGCTTTGCCAGCCCGGCAGCGAATCGATTACCGGCCAGGCGATCTCGGTCGCCGGCGGCGAGACCATGTAAGCGAACAGGAACCGAACATGAGTGACACGAGCTACCTCGGCTGGCCCTTCTTTGACGACAGCCACCGCAAACTGCATGCCGAACTGGAAGCATGGGCCGCGGCCAACATCAGCGACGAACACCATGCCGACACCGACCAGGCCTGCCGCGATTTTGTCGCCAGCCTTGGCGCCGCCGGCTGGCTGCGCTATGCCGTGGGCGGCACGGCCAACGGCGGCAAATACGATGTCATCGATACGCGCGCCATCTGCCTGCTGCGCGAAACTCTGGCGCGCCATTCCGGACTGGCCGATTTCGCTTTCGCCATGCAGGGCCTGGGCTCCGGCGCCATCACCCTGCACGGCACGCCCGAACAGAAGCAGCACTACCTGACCAAAGTCGCCGCCGGCACGGCGATTGCCGCCTTCGCGCTGTCCGAGCCGGAATCGGGCTCCGACGTCGCCGCGATGCGCTGTGCCGCGCGCGCCGATGGTGACCACTATGTGCTCGACGGCGATAAGACCTGGATCTCCAACGGCGGCATCGCCGACTTCTACGTCGTCTTCGCCCGCAGCGGCGAGGCCCCCGGCTCGCGCGGGCTGTCGGCTTTCATCGTAGATGCCGACACACCGGGCCTTGAGATTGCCGAACGCATCAACGTCATCGCACCGCATCCGCTGGCACGCCTGCGCTTCACGAACTGCCGCGCGCCCAGGAGCGCACTGCTCGCCGCGCCCGGCCAGGGCTTCAAGGTGGCAATGCAGACGCTCGACATCTTCCGTACCTCGGTGGCCGCCGCGGCGCTGGGCTTCGCCCGCCATGCGTTGGACGAAGCGCTCGCCCGCGCCACCACGCGGCCGATGTTCGGCCAGCAGCTGGCCGATTTCCAGATCACCCAGACCAAGCTGGCGCAGATGGCCACCGGCATCGACATCTCGGCACTGCTGACCTACCGCGCCGCCTGGCAGCGCGACCAGGGGCAGAACGTGACGCGCGAGGCGGCGATGGCCAAGATGACCGCTACCGAAACCGCGCAACAGGTGATCGATGCCGCCGTGCAGATCTGGGGCGGCCTCGGCGTCGTCAGCGACCACCCCGTGGAAAAGCTCTACCGCGAGATCCGGGCGCTGCGAATCTACGAAGGCGCCACCGAAGTGCAGCAACTCATCATCGCGCGGCAGACGCTCAACGCCTGGGAGCAGCAACAGGCGGCGCAGCAGCAATAGCGGTTATCGCCGTCAGGCCGCAGCCCGGCCTGACGGCACCCATGAAATGGTGAGGCATTGCCGCACTGCAGCTAACGCACTGCGTCATGACTTCCTGGCTCACGAAGCCTATAAGGAAGCTGCGACATAAAAACGGCAGAACAACCTGGAGGAGCGGACATGACCTGGACTACCCTGCACGACAAAGCCTTGCAGCTTGGATTCGAACTGGTGTGCCACGTAAACGCGGCGACGAACCGTCCCGATGGCCGCTGGGTTCGGGTCGGCAACTACGATCAGATGGCGGAACTGTGGGCGCAGCCGGTGACGGATCAGGCGCGGGCGCTGTCGTCCGAGCGCATCGCGGCCATCATTTCCGCCTGCTCCCAGCACGTGTCGACCATCGGCGACTACGATGCGGATTTCCATGCTTCGCTGGCGCCTATTCGCGCGGCGCTGGACAATCCCGACCACGGGCGCATGCCGGCCTGAGAGCCGGTCAGCGCGGCTGCACCAGGATGTAGCCGCGGTTCTCGACCGTGTCGAGTGTGCGCATGCCCTTGATCAGGGTGACGACGGGCATCCACACCCAGCCGGCACTGGCCGGATTCACATCCATGACCAGCATCGAGTCGGTCGCTTCGTCGTAAGCGCCGAGCGGCGAAATGTGACCGCCGCCGGGTTGGCCGACGTCGCGGCGGCGGTAATTGACGATCACATAGTCGCCGCCGCGCTTCAGGTTGTCGATCAGCTCGCTGCGGATCGTCTGTTCAGGCAGCGCGTCGTCCACCACCACCAACCGTGTGGCCAGGTCATGGGCACGCAGCAGCGCGTCGAACTGGCGCAATTGGTAGCCGGCATCGCGTAGCGTCTTCCCATCGATGGTGATTGGTTCGCCCAGAACCTGTGCGCGAGTTTTCGGCCCCTTGTCGATTACGTTGTCCTGGGTGAAGCGCGGCACGGCGAGGTCCACGGTGCCCGGCAAATGCTGCGTGTCGCCCGGGCGCAGGCGGCTGCGGTCGCGCGGCAGATCGGGGCTGCCGCTGCGTACCGTGTTGAGCACGATGGCGGCCGTGGTGGGGCCGCAGAAGGCGATGTTGGATTGCGCCTCGAACTGGTTGGCAAGGCCGGCGAAATCCGGCCTTGCCTTGGCTCGCGCCAGGCGGGCGATACCCTCATCGGAATTGAAGGCAACGAGCGCCTGAGGCGCTGCGTCCTGCGCCAGTGATGGTGGGATAACTGCCATCGCCAGCAGAATCGCAATTGAAAGTCGCGCCAGAATTGACATTGCTATCCCCCGGAAATGTTAGTGACAGCGAAGTCTACGCTGGCGAAAGGCAGCATGCGTTACCCCTCACACGTGCGGGAAGGCCGGATTGTGCGCTGCTACCCAAAGAAGGCCCTCGACGCCGAGGGTGATCAGGCTGATGCGGGGTTCCATGGCATGCTCCTCCGGCCTGAGCCTAAAGCCACCGGCGAACGGTTTGCCGGTAGTCCGCGTAATCGCGACCGAACTTCGCGGCAAGCATGTGCTCTTCGGGGGCGATCTGGAAACGGTTCATGTAGGCGACGTAGGCGGGCAGGAACAGAAAGGGCAGGGCATGCGAAAGAATGGCCGCCCAGCCGGCGAGCACCAGCAGGAAGCCGACGTACATCGGGTTGCGACTGAAGCGATAGACGCCGGCGACGACGACTGCGTTGGTCGCCTGGGGTTTGGTCGGATTGACATTCGTTTTCGCCCGGCGAAACGCGTAACCGGCGGCCAATGCGAAGATGGCGCCCAGGCCGGCCGCGAGTGCGCCGAGTAGTCGGCTTCCGGGCAGGTCGAGTGCCAGGGCAGGTGAAAGCCAGGCGACCAGCCACATCGCTGCAGCGAAGGCGGCGGCAAGCGCCAGCGGCGGAACTTTGAGTTCGAGGGCGTTGATCATTGCGCGAGCGGGCGGCACGTGAGGCCGCCGGCTTCGCCTGGCTTATCAGGGGATAGTGCTGCAGCTAGTGCGCGCCGACGCCGAGCCACTTGTCCAACTGGGTGAGGTCGTCGCGCAGGGTATCGCTGGCGCCGGAAAACACCACGCGACCGCGTTCCAGCACCAGGGCCTGGCGCGTCAGGGGCAGGATCTGGTGGGCATGCTGCTCGACCAGGATGACCGCCATCTCGCCTGAACCCACCATCTGGCCGATGATGCGCAGCAGGTCCTGCACGATGAGCGGCGCCAGGCCTTCGAGCGGTTCGTCGAGCAGCAGCACCTTCGGGTTGAGCATCAGCGCACGCGCCATCGCCAGCATCTGCTGTTCGCCGCCGGAGAGCTGGTTGCCCATGTTGCTGCGGCGTTCGCGCAGGCGCGGGAACAGGTCATAGACCCGCTTGAGGTCCCAGTTTCCGGGCTGCGCGACCACGGTGAGATTTTCCTCGACTGTCAGCGACGGAAAGATGTCGCGCTCCTGCGGCACCCAGCCCAGCCCCAGCCGCGCCCTGCCGTGGGCCGGCACCACGGCGAGATCCTGGCCACGGTAGCGCATGCGGCCGGACTTGAAGCGGGTGGCGCCCATCAGTGTCGATAGCAGCGTGGTCTTGCCCATGCCGTTGCGGCCGAGCAGCGCCATGCTGTCCGCCTCGCCGAGGCTGAGGGAAATGTCCTCGAGGATCACCGCGTCGCCATAGCCGGCCCAGACGTTTTCGAGCGCGAGCAGTTCAGTCATCGAGCGATGTCCCCAGATAGACTTCCCGGACACGCGGATCCCTGGCGATGACCTCGGGGACATCCTCGGTCAGCAGGGCGCCGCCGACCAGCACCGAGATCCGTTCGGCAAACCGGAATACCAGATCCATGTCGTGCTCGATCAGCAGGATGGTCACCTCGCGCGGCAGCCGGGCGATGGTCTCGAACAGTCCCCGGCTTTCGTCTGTCGGCACCCCGGCCGCCGGCTCGTCGAGTAGCAAAACCTCGGGCTTCGCGGCGAGGGCGAGGGCGATCTCGATCATGCGCTGGCGGCCGTAGGCGAGGCTGCGCGTCGGTGCGTGGGCGACGTCGAGCAGGCGCAGCGTGGACAGCAGTTCGGCCGCTTCGTCGATCGCCGCGGTATGGGCGCCGACTGGCCGCCACCACTTCCATCCCAGGCCCATGCGTTCGCACACGGACAGCGTCACGGACTCCAGCACGGTCATTTCGGCAAACAGGCGGTTGATCTGGAAGGTGCGCACCAGGCCGCGCTTGACGCGCTGGTGCTGGCTCAGCCGGGTGACGTTGTCGCCCTTGAGGAAGACCTCGCCGCTGGTCGGTTCAAGGAAGCCGGTCAGGAGGTTGATCAGCGTGGTCTTGCCGGCGCCGTTGGGGCCGATCAGGGCATGACGCGCGCCCTGCTTGATGTCGAGACTGACGTTGCTGCTGGCAAAAAAACCGCCGAAGCGCTTGCTCAGGTTGCGCGTTTCGAGCACGGTGCTCATGGGGCTTTCCTTCCCGCCGCGTGCAGCCGTTGCAGCATGCCCATGATGCCGTCGCGGGCGAACAGCACCACCAGCACCAGCGCCGCGCCGAGCCAGAACTGCCAATATTGAGGGTTGATGCCGGAGAGGAAGTGGTGAGCAGTCATGAACACCATCGTGCCGATCAGGGCACCGTAGAGGCGGCCGGTGCCCCCCAGCACCAGGATCAACAGCAGTTCGGCGGAGCGTGAAAACGACAGCACGTCGAGTGAAACGAATTGCGTGGTCTGGGTCAGCAGCGCGCCGGCCACACCGGCGTAGGCGGCGCCGATGGTGTAGGCCGCCACCAGGCGGCCATTGACCGGGGCGCCGATGGCCGGCATACGCGTGAGGTTCTGGCGGATGCCGCGCAAGGAAAGGCCAAAGGGGCTGTGCACCAGACGCCGCGCCAGGCAGAACATGATGAACAGGACGATCAGGCTGTACCAGTAGGCGGTCTTGCCGTAGAGGTCGAAGCCGAACACGCCGAATATCGGTTTCACCTCGACGCCCTGCAGCCCGTCTACACCGCCGGTGAATGCGGTCAGTTTGTTGGCGGCTTCGTAGAACATCACGGCGACGCCAAGCGTGACCATCAGCCGCGTCAGGTCCGAGCCGCGCAGCACCAGGAAGCTGGTGATGAAGCCGGTCGCGGCAGCGATCGCCGCCGCCGCCCCGAGACCGAGCAGGGGATCTCCCCAGCCGTGCTTCGCCAGCAGCCCGGCGGTATAGGCGCCGACGCCAAAGAAAGCCGCATGACCCAGCGAGACGATGCCGGCGTAGCCGAGGATCAGGTCGAGCGAGAGACAGAACAGTGCGGCAATGGCAATTTGCGACAGCAGCGAGAGATTTTCAGCGAAGACGAAATACGCCAGCACCGGCAGCACCCAGAAGGCGTACTCGGCGCGGTGCCAGCGCGCCGCGTTGCGCAGGGGGCCGGGGTCGAACCCGTTTGCCGGCGTGGCGGGCGGCGCGGCCAAATTACTGCTCACTTTGCCGCGCCGCGGCCGAACAGGCCCTGCGGACGGAAGATCAGCGTCGCCACCATCACCGCATAGATGACGAAGGCGCCGATCTGGGGCACGTAGTACTTCCCGGCAACGTCGCAGATGCCGATGATCAGCGAGGCATACAACGAGCCCTTGATGTTGCCGCTGCCGCCGACGGCGACCACGATCAGGAAATAGACGATGTACTTGACCGGGAATTCCGGATCGAGGCCTAGCATCTCGACCCCCAGCGCACCGCCCAGGCCGGCCAGCGCCGAGCCGAGTGCGAAGGTCAGCACGAACACGCGATCGACGTCGATGCCGAGGCCGCGCGCCGCGCGCGGGTTGTCCACGGCGGCCCGCAACTGGGCGCCGAAACGGGTGCGGGCGATCATCCACTGCAGGGCGATGGCGATGAGCAGGCCGACCACGATCAGGAACAGGCGATAGACGCCGATGTCGAGACCTGGCAGGTTGAACTGGCCGGAAAGCATGGGTGGCAATTGCAGCGGCTGCTGCTGAGCGCCGAAGAAGTAATGCGCGACGGAGATCGACATGAACACCAGGCCGATCGAAAACAGTACCTGGTCCAGGTGCGAGGCGCCGTAGAGCCGCCGATAGAGGGTGCGTTCCAGCACCACGCCGGCCAGCGCCGAGGCCAGGGTCACCACCGGCAGGGCGGCGAGGAAGGGCACGCCGTGGCGGTTGAGCAGGATCACGCAGATGTAGCCGCCGAACATCGCAAAGGAGCCGTGCGCAAGGTTGACGAAGTTCATCAGGCCCAGCGTCACCGACAGGCCGACGCTGATCAGGAACAGCAGCAGGCCCGAGGCGATGCCATCAAAAATAACGGTCATGTGATATCCGGCGAGGAAGGGTGCCGGTGGAAGCGCGGGAGCGCTTCCACCGGGCCGTACGGCTTATTGCTTGCCCGGGTCCTTGAACTCGTTGACCTGGTCGAACTCGACGTTCTGCAGCTTGCCGGCGACGCGCTCGGTCTTGCGGATGTAGATGGTCTGGACGATGTCGCGGGTGGCCGGATCGATGCTGACCGGGCCGCGCGGACTCATCCACTTCATGCCCTTGGCGGCCTCGGCGAACTTCTCGGCATCGGCATTGCCGCCGGTCTTTTTCAGCACTTCGGCGATCAGGTGCATGCCGTCATAGCCGCCCATCGACATGAAGTTCGGCCGGTCCTTGGGGTAGGCCTTGTAATAGGCTTCCGTGTAGGCCTTGTTCTCCGCCGACTTGTGCGCTTCGGAGTAGTGGAAGGAGGTGATCAGGCCCAGCGCTGCATCGCCGATGGCTTCGAGGATGTCCTCGTCGGGCAGGTCGCCGGTGGCGATCAGCTTGATGCCGGCGGCGGTCAGGCCGCGCTCGGTGAAGCCCTTCATGAAGGCGATGGTCTCGGCGCCCGGCGGCAGGAAGATGAACACGGCGTCGGGCTTGGTGTCCTTGATCTTCTGCAGGAAGGGGGCGAAGTCGGGATTCTTCACCGGGGCGCGTACTTCACCGACGATCTCGCCGCCGGCAGCCGTGAAGGTCTTCTTGAACTGGCCTTCGGCATCGTGGCCGGGACCGTAGTCGGCGACCAGGGTGAACACCTTCTTGATGCCGTTCTTCGACGCCCAGGTTGCGATCGGTGCGGTGATCTGCGGCAGGGTCATCGAGGTGCGCACCAGGTAGTTCGACTTGGTGGTCACTGCCGAGGTGGCGGCGTTCATTACCACCATGGGCTTCTTGGCTTCGGTGGCGACCGGCGCCACGGCGAAAGCGGACGGGGTGAGGCCGAAGCCGGCGAGGATGTCCACCTTGTCCTTGATCACCAGTTCCTGGGCCAGGCGCTTGCTGACGTCGCCGGCAGTGCCGGGGGCATCGTCCTTGACGATCAGTTCTACCTTGCGTCCGCCGAAGGTATCACCCTTGGTGGCAAGGTAGAGCTTGACGCCATTGTGGATCTGCTTGCCGTAGGCGGCGAAGGGTCCGGTCATGGGTAGTACGAGGCCGATCTTGACCGGGTCGGCCGCCTGCGCGGGCAAGGACGTTACAAGGGCGAGAGCCGCCGCGGTGATGCATTTCTTGAGCTGATGCATGTCTTATTTCCTCCTCATGGTTATGGACCCGATCGTGCCGAATGCCGGGTTGTTACGATACTCGAAAACGTCGCCTTGGCAACCTGCCCCCCAAGCGCCACCTGGACCCCGATACGGTCCGGCAGCGCTATTCCACGGCAGGGCGCTTTCGCCGCAATGCCTGATGCCATCACGGATTGCGACCATGATTGAACGATCATTCAATCAAAAAGTCAAGCGCCGGGGCAAAACCGCTGATCCGGGTACTACTAGATATCGCGATTTGTTATACGTGCCGGTCGCGATCGCCGCAG
>CAJBYR010000241.1 GCA_903959855.1 uncultured beta proteobacterium | reverse complement strand
CGGCACCGTCCCGATCGATGTTCGCCGCACGGCGCAAGGGATTTCGGTCGAACTGCGCGATGTCGAATTGCCGGAGCGCTTGCAGAACCGACGCAACGTTAACGACTTTGCCACGCCGGTCTCAAGCATCACGGCGAAGGCGCTGGGCAATGTTACCAACCTGGAAATTGCCGCGCGCGGACGCTGGTTCCACCAGGCCCACCTGGCAAATAACCAGCTGACAATCGAAGTCCGTCCGATCCCGGTGGATGACGCCAACAAGCTGGTGCAAAGCGGAGAGCAGGGTCAAAAGATCTCCATCAACTTCTTCGAAGCCGATGCCACGATGGTGGTGCGTACGCTTGCAGAGATTTCCGGCAAGAACATCATGATCGACCCCTCACTGGCAGGACGGCGCCTGACCATTTCGCTGGACAGCGTGCCTTACGATCAGGCGCTTGAGATCGTCATGACGCAAATCAATGCAGCGATGCGGGTGCGGGACAACATTGTTTTGTTCGGCGATCGCGCGATCCTGCAAAAACGCGACGAGGACATCGCCGACGCGACGGCGCGTGCCGCCGATATCGCCCAGCTCGTTACCGAGGTGTTTCAGCTGAGCTACCTCAAGCCGACCGATTTCCAGAAGCTGCTGCTCGGCGCCAGTACGGGTGGTTCGACCAACCAGTCATCCTCCACGGGATCGGGAGCGGCAAGCGGCGGCGCTTCTGGAAGTGCCGGTGGAGGCAGTGCGGCAGGCAGCGCAAACGTTTCGGCCGAGGGAGTGTCGCGCACCACATCGACCACAGGTGCGCGAGGCGGCGGCAGCGTAATCCTCTCGCCACGCGGCAAGATGTTCGCCCATGACGATTCCCGCAAGCTGTTCGTCACCGATACCATTTCGGTGCTCGAGTCCGTCCGCAAGATGATCACGGAGATGGATATCCCGACCAAGCAGGTACTGATCGAGGCCCGGATCGTCGAAGCCACGACCGGTTTCACCAATTCGTTCGGCATCAGGATGAATGTGCTCAACTTCCAACGGCAGGGCTATCAGATTCCCGGCACCAATACAGCACGTGCCGTATTCACCAATAGCCCCGTCAACACCGGCAACAGTCTGGATGTGTATGGTGCCAACCCGGTGCCCTCGCTCACGGCCAGTACCAGCGTATTCCGTCCGAGCTACTCCCTGGCTGGCGCGGCTAACGTCGGGATGATGCTTTTCAATCAGGCAGCGACCAAAGTCGTGTCACTTGAACTGCAGGCGGCCGAGTCCGACCAGAAGTCGAGGACGGTTTCGGTGCCGCGTATCGTTACGATGGACAACAAGGCAGCGACCATCAACCACACGGACTCGGTGTACATCCAGACGGGCGTAAATGGGCAGACCGGACTTCCCATCTATAACCAGGTGTCGGCTCCGCTCACGCTCACGGTCACGCCGAAGATCAATCCGGACAATCGCATCGGTCTCGAACTGAGCATCGCCAAAGGCTCGATCACCAACGCAACCACTGGCGCGCTATCGTCGAATACCGTGACCACCAGCGTAATCGTCGAGAATGGCGGCACTGTGGTGATCGGTGGCTTGTCAACGGAAGCCGAATCCCAGGCGCAAGAAAGGGTTCCATTCCTTGGTGACCTGCCGTATGTCGGATTCCTGTTCAAGACCACGAACAAGAACACCTCACGCGCCGAACTTCTCGTGTTCATCACGCCGCGCATCGTCAGCGAAGCCCTGACCTTGCGCTGAGCCGAAGCAACCGGGGGCCGGCGCATGCCGGCCCCTTCTTTTTTGCGCTGCTACAATTCAGCGGTGAATCCACGCAACAACATCTTTCTGGTAGGCATGCCGGGGGCGGGAAAGACAACCGTCGGCAGGCAACTCGCACGCCGCATGCAGCGCAGCTTCATCGATGCCGATCACGAAATCGAAGCGCGCACCGGTGTGCGCATTCCATTGATCTTCGACATCGAAGGCGAACAGGGCTTTCGCGATCGCGAAAGCAAGGTCATCGAGGAACTGGCAACACGCAATGACCTGGTGGTTGCCACCGGTGGCGGCGCTGTTCTGCGGCCCGAGAATCGTGCCGCTCTGCGTAAAGGGGGCACGGTGATCTACCTGAATGCCGCCCCGGCGCTGCTTTACGAAAGAACCAAGCTCGACCCCAATCGCCCATTGCTGCAGGTCGACGACCCGCGTAGAAGGCTGGAAGAACTCTTCGCCCAACGCGACCCTCTGTATCGCGAGGTGGCGGACATCATTGTGAATAGCCTGGGTGGCAGCATCGGCCAGTTGGTCAAGCAAGTGGAACGCCAGTTGCAGAAGCAATGCGCCGCCTGAACGTTGCCCTCGCCGATCGCAGCTACCCGATCCTGATCGGACGAGGCCTGCTGGCAAAAGCCGAACTCGTGCGCGAGCACTTGCGGGTTCCGCGCATTGCCCTGATCACCAATGTCACCGTGGCGCCCCTGTATCGGGCATCCCTGGAGCATGCGCTGGCAGCCTCGGGCGTTGAAGTGACTACCATCATTCTTCCCGATGGCGAGGCCTACAAGACCTGGGAGTCGCTGAACCTGATATTCGATTCCTTGCTTCTCGCCCGTTGCGACCGGGCAACCACGATCGTTGCGCTCGGGGGCGGGGTCATCGGCGACCTAGCCGGTTTTGCTGCGGCCAGTTACCAGCGTGGCGTAGCTTTCATCCAGATTCCTACCACGCTGCTTTCCCAGGTCGATTCATCGGTCGGCGGCAAGACAGGCATAAACCACCCTCGTGGCAAGAACATGGTCGGCGCCTTCTGGCAACCGAAACTCGTCCTCGCGGACACCGATACCTTGCAAACCCTGCCGCTGCGCGAACTTTCCGCGGGCATGGCCGAGGTGATCAAGTATGGCCTGATCCGCGACCTGCCATTCCTCGAATGGCTTGAGGCCAACATGGAGGGCTTGATGGGGCGCGACGGCGAACTGCTGGCGCAGGCTGTGGAGCGTTCCTGTGCCAACAAGGCCGAAGTCGTCGCTGCCGACGAATTCGAAACGGCGAAGGAGGGCGGTCGCGCGCTGCTCAACCTCGGACATACCTTCGGCCATGCGATCGAGACCGGGATGGGGTATGGCCAGTGGTTGCATGGCGAAGCCGTCGGTGCCGGCATGGTGATGGCCGCCGAACTGTCGCGCCGGCTTGGCTGGATCGCACAAGCCGATGTAGATCGTATCGTCTCGCTGCTGAAGCGCGCTGGCATACCCGTGCGAGGCCCCAAACTGGGTGCGGAGCGCTACCTCGAATTGATGTCGCATGACAAAAAGGTGATAGCCGGAAGTCTGCGCCTGGTTCTGCTCAAGGGCATCGCCAATGCGGTTACCAGCGCCGCCACGCCGCGCGAAGAGATTGCCGCCGCGATCGATGCTTGCTGCGATGCCTGAGCTGGCACTCTACGCTGTCGATGACGGCAACAGTCGCGGCCGCACCCATGCCGAGCCTCGCCCCAAGGCCCGCAGCGAGTTCCAGCGCGACCGTGATCGCATTGTTCACTCGACCGCATTCCGGCGCCTTGAATACAAGACGCAGGTTTTCGTCAATCACGAGGGCGACCTGTTCCGCACGCGCCTGACTCACAGCATCGAAGTTGCCCAGATTGCGCGTTCGGTGGCGCGTACCCTGCGTCTCAACGATGATCTCGCCGAGGCGATCGCGCTGGCGCACGACCTTGGGCATACCCCGTTCGGCCACGCCGGCCAGGAGGCGCTGAACGAATGCATGCGCGGCCATGGCGGTTTCGAACACAACCTGCAAAGCCTGCGCATCGTCGAACGGCTGGAAGAGCGCTATGGCGCCTTCGACGGCCTCAACCTGATGTTTGAGACCCGTGAGGGCATCCTCAAGCACTGCTCGCCCGCCCGCGCCCGCGAACTCGGCGATTTGGGTCGCCGGTTTCTCGAAGGCCGACGTCCTTCGCTCGAAGCCCAGATCTGCAACCTGGCCGACGAAATCGCCTATAACAACCATGATGTGGATGACGGGCTCCGCTCCGGCGTCCTCACCCTTGAGCAATTGCAGGAAATAAGCCTGTTCGCGCGTCACGCCGCCGAAGTGGATGCCGAGTTCCCACGCATCGCAGGCCGTCGCCGGGTACATGAAACGATCCGCCGCATGATCGATGCGCAAGTCACCGACCTTCTGGCCGAATCGACGCGGCGGATTGCCGAAGCGGCTCCCGCGTCCTTGACGGATGTGCACACGGCGCCGGAACTGATCGGATTCACCGCAGCAATGAAAGAGGAGAATCACGCGCTCAAATCTTTCCTGCGCGAACATCTTTACCGCCACTTCGAAGTGCTGCGCATGACCGCCAAGGCGCGTCGGGTAATCCAGGATCTGTTCGGCGCCTTTGTCGCTGATCCGAGATTATTGCCGCCGCAGTACCAGGCCATGGCCGCGGCAGGCAGCATAGAGCGGGCGACCGCCGATTACATCGCGGGAATGACCGACCGCTACTCGATGAAGGAGCATCGCCGGCTGTTTGCGGTCAGCGAGTTCTAGGGCGCGCTCTCAATCATTCATCCGCCGGATGATTGAGAGCGCGCCTTACCCCGTTTGCTGCGTTGCAGCGTATTGAAATCCACCTCTTTTGGCGGTATATTTAAACGTCCGCCAGTTACGGTGGAACGTCCAAGGCCGGGGAGAGGCAACACCCCGGCTTTTTTGCCGGCCGCATTTTGCAGATATTGCGGCCGATTGCCGGTCGCATTTCCGAGGAAAGACACGATGGTCCTCCCCCAGCGCCAGGGTCTCTACGACCCCGAAAACGAGCACGACGCCTGCGGCGTGGGCTTCGTTGCCCATATCAAGAACCAGAAAAGCCACGCCATCATTGAGCAGGGCCTGAAAATTCTGGAGAACCTGGAACATCGCGGAGCGACGGGTTATGACCCGCTCCTGGGCGACGGCGCGGGCATCCTGATCCAGATCCCTGACCAGTTCCTGCGCGAGGAGATGGCACGCCAGAACGTGGTGTTGCCGCCCCCCGGCATGTACGGTGTCGGCATGGTCTTTCTGCCGCGCGGTGACGCCAGTTTGCGCTCCTGCGAGGCGGTGATCGAGCGTGCGATCCGCTACGAGGGGCAGGTGTTGCTGGGCTGGCGCGACGTACCTGTCGATAACAGCAGCCTGGCGCAGGCGGCCAAGGATATCGAGCCCGTCATCCGCCAGGTCTTCATCGCCCCGGGCCCCGGAATTAACGATACCGACGCCCTCGAGCGCAAGCTCTACATCCTGCGCAAGGCCATTGGCCACAGCATCCAGGCTCAGAAACTGCCCGACGGCAAGATGTTCTACGTGCCCTCGATGTCGGCGCGCACCGTGGTCTATAAGGGCATGCTGCTGGCCAATCAGGTGGGCACTTACTATCTGGATTTGCAGGATCAGCGTGCTGTCTCGGCCATGGCACTGGCGCACCAGCGCTTCTCCACCAACACCTTCCCGACCTGGGATCTGGCCCATCCGTTCCGGATGATTGCCCACAACGGCGAGATCAACGCCCTGCGCGGCAACGTCAACTGGATGCGGGCACGCGAGCACGGCATTTCCTCGCCGGTGCTCGGTGAAGATCTGGCCAAGGTCTGGCCGCTGATTTACGACGGCCAGTCGGATTCGGCCTCCTTCGACAATGCGCTGGAACTGCTGGTGATGGGCGGCTACAGCCTGGCCCACGCCATGATGATGCTGATTCCCGAGGCCTGGGCCGGCAATCCGCTGATGGATGAAGAGCGGCGCGCCTTCTACGAATACCACATGGCCCTGATGGAGCCCTGGGACGGCCCTGCCGCCGTGGCCTTTACCGACGGCCGCCAGATCGGCGCCACGCTCGACCGCAACGGCCTGCGCCCGGCCCGTTACCTGATCACCGACGACGACCTCGTCGTGATGTCGTCCGAAATCGGCGTGCTGCCGATCGCCGAGGAGCGCATCGTCAAGAAGTGGCGCCTGCAGCCGGGCAAGATGTTCCTCATCGACCTCGAGCAGGGCCGCATCATCGACGACACCGAACTCAAGCGCACCATGTCCACGGCCAAGCCCTACCGCAAGTGGATCGAGCAATCGCGCTACTTCGTCGATGACCTGCCGGAGGCGAAGCCCGCCGAAAGCATTAAAGCCCCGCTGCTTAAAGTCCAGCAGGCCTTCGGCTATACCCAGGAGGACTTCAAGTTCATCCTCGAGCCGATGGCGACGCAGGGCGAGGAAGCCACCGGCGCGATGGGCAACGACAGCCCGCTGCCGGTGCTCTCCGACCGCGCCAAGCCGCTGTTCAACTATTTCAAGCAGCTGTTTGCCCAGGTGACGAACCCGCCGATCGATCCGATCCGCGAGGAAATCGTCATGTCGCTGATCTCGCTGGTGAGCCCGAACCCGAACCTGCTCGGTGTCGATGAAAAGCAGCCGACGCCGCGCCTGGAAGTGCATCAGCCGGTGCTGACCCCGGCCAACATGGCCAAGCTGAAAAGGATCGCCAAGCTCACCAACGGCACTTTCCGCTCGATCACCATCGGCATCACGACGCCGGTGTTGCAAGGCACGGCCGGTCTTGCGCGTTCGCTGTATCAGGTCTGCACCCGCGTCGAGGCGGCAGTGAATGAGGGCTACAACGTCGTCATCCTCTCCGACCGTGGCGTCGATCGCGAGAATGCGCCGATCCCGGCCCTGCTGGCCTGCTCGGCGGTGCACCAGCACCTGGTCGGCATCGGCCTGCGCACGTCTTGCGGCCTGGTGGTGGAAACCGGCGCGGCGCGCGAGGTGCATCACTTTGCCACGCTCGCCGGCTATGGCGCCCAGGCCATCCATCCCTGGCTGGCTTTCGAAAGCATCGCCGGTATTGCCGCACAGTTGCCGAACAAGCCGACCGTGTACGACGCGCAGAAGAACTACGTCAAGGCGATCAACAAGGGCCTGATGAAGGTGATGTCCAAGATGGGCATCTCCACCTACCAGTCCTACTGCGGCGCACAGATTTTTGAAGCCGTCGGCTTGTCGTCCGACCTGGTGCGCAAGTACTTCACCGGCACCCCGACCAAGATCGAGGGCATCGGCCTGAAAGAGGTTGCCGAAGAAGCGCTGAAGACGCACGTCGATGCCTGGAGCGACAACCCCGTGCTGGCTGACATGCTCGACTGCGGTGGCGAGTACGCCTTCCGCGTGCGTGGCGAAGAGCACATGTGGACCCCCGACGTGATTGCCAAGCTGCAACATGCGACGCGATCCGGCAAGACCGACACCTACAAGGAATACGCCAAGCTGATCAACGACCAGACCCGGCGCCACATGACCTTGCGCGGCCTGTTCGAGATGCGTCCGGCCGGTCCCGCCGTATCGATCGACGAAGTCGAACCGGCCAAGGACATCGTCAGGCGTTTTGCCACCGGCGCCATGTCGCTGGGTTCGATTTCCACCGAGGCGCACAGCACCCTGGCCGTGGCCATGAACCGCATCGGCGGCAAGTCGAACACCGGTGAGGGCGGCGAGGACCGCAAGCGCTTTGCGCCCGTGACGAAGGATACGACGCTGGCCGATGTCATCGGCAAGGGCCGCATCTCGCGCGACATCCGGCTCAAGGCCGGCGACAGCCTGCGTTCCGCGATCAAGCAGGTGGCCTCCGGCCGCTTCGGCGTCACCGCCGAATACCTGGCAAACGCCGACCAGTTGCAGATCAAGATGGCGCAAGGTGCCAAGCCCGGCGAAGGTGGTCAGTTGCCAGGGCACAAGGTTTCCGAGTACATCGGCTTCCTGCGCCACTCGGTGCCGGGTGTCGGCCTGATTTCGCCGCCACCGCACCACGACATCTATTCGATCGAAGACCTCGCGCAGCTGATCCACGACCTGAAGAACTCCAACCCGCAGGGCAGCGTCTCGGTCAAGCTGGTTTCCGAAATCGGTGTCGGCACGGTCGCCGCGGGCGTGGTCAAGGCCAAGGCCGACCATGTCGTGATCGCCGGTCATGACGGCGGCACCGGCGCTTCGCCGATCTCCTCGATCAAGCATGCCGGCACGCCCTGGGAGCTCGGTCTCGCCGAAACGCAGCAGACACTGGTTCTCAATCGCCTGCGCGGCCGGGTCCGCGTGCAGGCCGACGGCCAGATGAAGACCGGTCGTGACGTCGTCATCGGTGCCCTGCTCGGCGCCGACGAGTTCGGCTTCGCCACCGCACCGCTGGTGGTCGAAGGCTGCATCATGATGCGCAAGTGCCATCTCAACACCTGCCCGGTTGGCGTCGCCACCCAGGACCCGGTGCTGCGCGCGCGTTTCAGCGGCCAGCCGGAGCACGTCGTCAACTATTTCTTCTTCGTTGCCGAGGAAGTGCGCGAATACATGGCGCAACTGGGCATCCGCAAGTTCGACGACCTGATCGGCCGTTCCGACCTGCTCGACATGAAGAAGGGCGTCGAGCACTGGAAGGCGCGCGGCCTCGACTTCTCGCGCATCTTCTATCGCCAGCCGGAGATCGCCGGTGTCGCCCGCCGCCACTGCGAGACCCAGGATCACGGTCTGGGCAAGGCACTCGACCACAAGCTGATCGCCAAGGCGGCCGGCGCTCTGGAGCGTGGCGAGAAGGTCGTCATCGAGACGACCATCCGCAACCAGAACCGCACCGTCGGCACCCTGCTCTCGCACGCCGTCGCCAGCCGCAAGGGCGCTGACGGCCTGCCCGACGGCAGCATCATGGTGAAGCTGACCGGCACCGCCGGCCAGAGCTTCGGCGCCTTCCTTGCGCACGGCATCACCATGGACCTCACCGGCGAGGCCAACGATTACGTCGGCAAGGGCCTTTCCGGCGGCCGCATCATCGTCCGCCCGCCCCAGGCCTTCCGTGGCACGCCGAGCGAGAACATCATCGTCGGCAACACCGTGCTCTACGGTGCGACCGAAGGCGAGGTCTTTTTCCGTGGCGTCGCCGGCGAGCGTTTCGGCGTGCGCAATTCCGGCGCGCAGGCTGTCGTGGAAGGTACCGGCGACCACGGTTGCGAATACATGACCGGCGGCACCGTCGCCGTGCTTGGCCTCACCGGGCGCAATTTCGCGGCCGGCATGTCGGGCGGCATCGCCTATGTCTATGACATCGACGGCGTGTTTGCCAAGCGTTGCAACATGGCCATGGTGGCGATCGAGAAGGTGCTGCCCGAAGCCGAGCAGTCCGATGACGGCACCCGCCATCGCGGCCGCAGCGACGAGGCGCAGTTGAAGCAGATGATTGAAGACCATGCCCGCCTCAGCGGCAGCGAGCGGGCGCAGGAAATTCTTGCCGACTGGGCCAAGGCCCGCGGCAAGTTCGTCAAGGTGTTCCCCAATGAATATCGGCGTGCGCTCAAGGAATTGGAAGCGGCCCGTCTCAAGGAGGCTGCATGAACAGGGCATTCCCCCCGGCCCCCTTGCCCAGCCAGGGGGTGACAATGGTTCAGTCGCCGTGCGGCGCGCGCCGACGTCCGTGCGATGACTCGCTGCCCCCTTGGGGCGGCCCTGCGGAGGCAGCATAATGGGCAAGCCAACCGGATTCCTCGAATTCCAGCGCGTCTCGGAAAGCTATGAGAAGGCCGAGACGCGGGTCAAACACTACCGCGAATTCATTCCGCATCTGAGCGACGAGCAGGCGCGTACCCAGGGTGCGCGCTGCATGGATTGCGGCATTCCGTTTTGCAACAACGGCTGCCCGGTCAACAACCTGATCCCGGACTGGAATGACCTGGTCTATCGCGGCAAGTGGCAGGAAGCCATCACCACGCTGCACTCGACCAACAACTTTCCCGAGTTCACCAGCCGTATCTGCCCCGCGCCCTGCGAGGCGGCCTGCACGCTGAACATTCCGCAAACGCCAGTGGGTATCAAGTCCATCGAGCGCGCCATCATCGACAAGGCCGGCGAGAACGGCTGGGTCGTGCCGCAACTGGCGGCGAAGAAGACCGGCAAGAAGATTGCCGTGGTCGGTTCCGGGCCTGCCGGGCTTGCCGCCGCGCAGCAGCTGGCGCGCGTCGGCCATGCGGTGACGGTGTTCGAGAAAAACGACCGCATCGGCGGGTTGCTGCGTTATGGCATCCCCGATTTCAAGCTCGACAAGCGCCTGATCGACTGGCGCATGGCGCAGATGAAGGTCGAAGGCGTCAAGTTCGTCACCGGCACCATGGTCACCGGCGCCGCGCTGCCCAAGGGCATCGTCAATGACGCGAAAAAGACCGTCGGCGCCGAGCAACTGCAAAAGGATTTCGACGCCGTGGTGCTGGCCGGTGGCTCGGAGAATCCCCGCGATCTACCGGTCCCCGGCCGCGACTTGAAGGGCGTGCATTTCGCGCTCGAATTCCTCATCCCGCAGAACAAGCAGGTTGCCGGCGACCGGCCCAATCCGATCGACGTCAAGGGCAAACATGTACTCGTCATTGGCGGTGGCGACACCGGTTCCGACTGCGTCGGCACCTCCAATCGCCACGGAGCCGCCAGCATCACCCAGATCGAGCTGCTGCCGCGTCCGCCCGAGCAGGAAAATGGCGACCTGACCTGGCCCTACTGGCCGCTGAAGATGCGCACCTCGTCCTCGCACGACGAAGGCTGCGCGCGCGACTGGGCCATCGGCACCAAGGAATTCATCGGTGGAGAAGGTGAAATGCGCGGCGTCCTCAAGGCCGTCAAGGCCGTGCGCCTGGAATGGAAGGACGGCAGGATGAGCGAAGTCGCCGGCTCCGAGTTCGAGATTCCCGCCGACTACGTGTTCCTCGCCATGGGGTTTGTCAGCCCGGTAGGTGGCGTGCTCGATGCTTTCGGCATTGACAAGGACAATCGTGGCAATGCCCGCGCCGACACCGAGGGTGGCAAGTCCTACGCTACCAGTGTCAAGGGCGTGTTCGCCGCCGGCGACATGCGTCGCGGCCAGTCGCTGGTGGTTTGGGCCATCCGCGAAGGCCGCCAGTGCGCACGCAGCGTCGACCAGTATTTGATGGGTAGCACCACCCTGCCGCGCTGAGCACGTCTTGAACGTCGTCATCCTCGCCGCGGGCAAGGGCAAGCGGATGTACTCCGACTTGCCCAAGGTGCTGCATCCGCTGGCGGGCAAGGCCCTGCTGGCCCATGTCATCGACACCTCGCGCCAGCTTGGCGCGGCACGTATCTGCGTGGTCTATGGCCACGGTGGAGAACAGGTGCGCGAAACCCTCGACGCCCCCGATTTGAGCTGGGCACGACAGGAGCCGCAACTGGGCACGGGTCACGCCGTGCTCCAGGCCATGCCGGCGCTGGCCGGTACGACGGCCTCCACTCTGGTGCTCTACGGCGATGTGCCGCTGACCCGCGCCGCCACGCTGCAGCGCCTGATTGACGCCGCCGGAGGCGACGCGCTGGGCCTGCTCACCGCCCATCTCGACAACCCGCATGGCTATGGCCGCATCGTGCGCGTGGATGGTCAGGTGGTGCGCATCGTCGAGGAGAAGGACGCCGACGACGCCGAACGCGCTATCCACGAAATCAACACCGGCATCCTCGTCGCCCCGACGGCGGCGCTGGCGCGCTGGCTACCCACTCTCGGCAATCGCAATGCCCAGGGCGAGTACTACCTGACCGACATCGTCGCGCTGGCCGTGGCCGAGGGCATGCCGGTGGTCACCGCGCATCCGGATGCCAGCTGGGAGACCGAAGGGGTCAATAGCAAGGTACAGCTTGCCCAGCTGGAACGCGTTTTCCAGCGCAACCTCGCCGAGCAGCTGTTGGAGCAGGGCGTCACCCTGGCTGATCCATCGCGCATCGACGTGCGTGGCGAGCTGGTCTGCGGGCGCGATGTCAGCATCGACGTCAATTGCGTATTCGAAGGGCGCGTGGTGCTCGGTGATGGCGTGCGCATCAAGGCCAACTGCGTGCTGGAAGATGCCGTGGTCGGTGCCGGCAGCATCGTCGGCCCTTTTGCACGGCTGCGCCCGGGCACGGAACTGGGGCGCGAAGTGCACATCGGCAACTTCGTCGAGGTCAAGAATTCCAGTATCGCCGACCGCTCCAAGGCCAATCACCTCGCATACGTCGGCGATGCCACGATCGGCAGCCGCGTCAATGTCGGCGCCGGCACCATCACCTGCAATTACGACGGCGCCAACAAGTTCCGCACAGTGATCGAGGATGATGTCTTCATCGGCTCCGACACGCAACTGGTGGCGCCGGTCACCGTCGGTCGCGGTGCCACGCTGGGCGCCGGTACCACGCTGACGCGCGATGCGCCGCCCGACCAGCTGACGGTGTCGCGCGCCAGGCAGATGTCGATCCCCGGCTGGAAGCGCCCCGTCAAGAAGAAAAAGGACTGAGTCATGTGCGGCATCGTAGCGGCGACGGCCGCACGCAATATCGTTCCGGTGCTGATAGAGGGCCTGACCCGGCTTGAATATCGCGGCTATGACTCGGCCGGCCTGGCCCTGCTCAATGCAGGACCAAAAAGTCCGCAAGCAGGCCCGCCCCCTCCCGTCCTCCCCCGCGCGGGGGAGGCTACTGAAATGCTCGCTACGCTCGAACATGAGCCTGTGGTGTTAGCGTCGTCCGCCAGCTTGAAGCTGACGCGCCTGCGCAGCGTCGGCCGCGTTGCCGAGCTTGCGGCCCAGGCCGAAGGCCAGGTGGCGCACCACGGCATCGCCCACACTCGCTGGGCCACGCATGGCGTGCCCTCCGAGCGCAACGCCCATCCGCATGTGTCGGCCGGTCTTGCCGTGGTCCACAACGGCATCATCGAGAACTATGCCGAGCTGAAGCAGGAACTGCTGGCCGCCGGCTATGTCTTTACGTCGGACACCGATACCGAAGTCATCGCCCACCTGATTCAGGAAACTCTGAAGTCCAGCACCGACCTGTTCCAGGCCGTGCAACGAGCGACAGCCCGCCTCGTTGGCGCCTATGCCATTGCCGTGCTGCGCGAATGGGACGAGACCATCGTCGTCGCCCGTCATGGCGCGCCCCTGCTGCTGGGCCTGGGCGAGGACGGCAACTATGCCGCGTCGGATGCCTCCGCGCTGTTGCAGGTCACCCGCCGCATGATCTACCTCGAAGAAGGCGACGTCGCCGAACTGCGTCGCGATGCAATACGGATAGTCGGCGCTGGCGGTACGGCGATGGACATCCCCGGGGATCGCCCGGTGCATGAAAGCAGCCTTTCGGCCGACGATGTCGAGCTGGGCGACTACCAGCACTACATGCAGAAGGAAATCTTCGAGCAGCCGCAGGCTCTCGCGGCAACCCTGGAGCTGATCGGCGGCGCGCAGGCCATCAGCCCCAACCTGTTCGGCGTCGCCGCTCCGGAGATGCTGAACAGCGTGCGCTCGGTGCTGATCCTTGCCTGCGGCACCAGCTTCCATGCCGGCCTGGTCGCCCGTTACTGGATCGAGCAGCTGGCCGGCATACCCTGCAGCGTTGAAATTGCCAGCGAGTACCGCTATCGCGTCTCGGTCGCGAACCCGGAACAGCTTGTCGTCGCCATCTCCCAATCGGGTGAAACCGCCGATACGCTGGCTTCCATCAGGCATGCCAAGGCCCAGGGCATGGGCCGCACCCTGGCGATCTGCAACGTACCGGAATCAGCCATTGTGCGGGAATGCGCGCTGCGCTTCCTGACCCGCGCCGGTCCGGAAATCGGCGTGGCCTCGACCAAGGCATTCACCACGCAACTGGCGGCGCTGTTCCTGCTGGCGGTGACCCTGGCGAAGCAGGTCGGGCGCCTGGCGCCGGAGCACGAGGCTAGCTACCTTGCGGCCTTGCGCCACCTGCCGGTGGCCGTGCAGAAGGTGCTGGCGCTGGAACCCGAGATCCAGGCCTGGGCGCAGCGCTTCGCCGACAAGCACCATACCCTGTTCCTCGGCCGCGGACTGCACTACCCGATCGCGCTGGAAGGGGCCCTGAAGCTCAAGGAAATCTCCTACATCCATGCCGAGGGCTACCCCGCCGGCGAGCTCAAGCACGGCCCGCTGGCGCTGGTGGATAAAGACATGCCTGTGATCAGCATCGCGCCCAATGACGCCTTGCTGGAAAAGCTCAAGTCCAACCTCAAGGAAGTCGCCGCCCGCGGTGGCGAGTTGTATGTCTTCGCCGATGCGGATTCCGCGGTCGATGAAGAACCCGGCCTGCACATCATCCGCCTGCCCGAGCATTACGGCCTGCTCTCGCCCGTGCTGCACGTCGTACCGCTGCAGCTGTTGTCCTACCATGTCGCCCTGGTCAAGGGCACCGACGTAGACAAGCCGCGCAATCTGGCCAAGAGCGTTACCGTCGAGTAAGGGCGGTCGAACGTGAAGCTACGTGTTCTGACCAATTAAAGTTGAAAACTCGGCAATAGAGTCGAAAACTGAGGCCGAGCGACTCTCTAGGCATCGGAATTCGCGATCTGCGAATCGACTTATAGCGCTACATTGTTCCCGGCTGTGCGTCGGGAAGTCGGCCCGAGCGGTCATTGGACGCTTATTGGTTGAGTTGCAGCAACAACGCATTGCCGCCGCTCACCAATTCAAAAGAGAAAAAGCTGCAGGGGGTAAATCTGAACGGCAGCTTATCGAAAACCGCTACTCACACTGTGCCCAAACGGCCCGTCAGCTTTCAGTTGTGTCATCGCTAAGGTGACCTATTTGCTTCCGCCGGAGGCCCCGGTGATCTTGTTCAGAAGATTTTTGCCTTCTTCAGTCTGCGCCAGCGCGGCGAGCATGCCTGATAGGTTGGTGCCGCCCTGTGGCGTAAACATGTCGCCAAGTTTGGCGACGCCTCCTTGAATATCGCCGGCATTGGCGATGACTTTCAATTCGGCGCTTTGCATGGCTTTCGCCATTTCGATACCTACATCCTTGCCTGCCTTGACCTGCTCGATAGTCACCAAATACTTCTGGTAGCCATCGTTGCTGCCGATTTCTTTGGCCAGGGTAATCTGCGTTTCGACTGGAGCCAGCAGCATCGCTTTCTCGGCGGCGGCCTGTGCTTCACCCTTCGCCTTGATGCCTTCCGCTTCCTTGAGTGACGCCGCGAGATCACCTTCCGCTTTGACGGTCATTGACCGGCTGTCCGCCTCGGCACCCACCACCAACGCCTGCCGGTCGGCTTCCGCATTCGCGATCTTGACCTGCTTGTTCTGCTCGGCCTGCACAATGGCGACATCCTTGGCAATCTCAGCCGCCCGCACCTGCTCAACCTGAGCTACCGACATGTTGCGCTCGGCCGTAGTTTTGGCTTCCACCTGAATCTGCTGGCGCGACTGCTCATTCGCAATGCCCACGGCCTGGTCTTTCTGCGCCGTACGCAGGCCGACCTGTTGTTCGGCGTCTTGTCGCTGTACTTCTACCGTGCGCTTTGCATCAATCTCCGCCATCTCAGCGGCCTGATGATTGGTAGCGACGGCGATGCGGCTTTCCTTCTCGATGCGGGACTTCTCCTTTTCCATGATGTTGGCAATAACTTGCCCCTTGCTCGAATCACGGATATCCATGAACTCAATGGTCTTGACCGGAAGCACACCCCACTCCGCGATCTGGTTCTTCACTTCCATTGTGAATTGGTTGCCAAGATCAGAACGTGACTGAAGAATGGTCTCTAGCGGATTGGTTGCAAGGATGCGGCGAACAGCGCCCTGCAGCACTGAGGTCAACTGGCCCTGTAGTTCGCCAAACGATGCCACGCGCTGTGCAGCCGTCTCGGCCAGTTCGACACGGAAAAATGCCGAGACATCGACGGTGAAAGGCAGCCGTGCCTGATCGTATGCCTCGTAGGCGTCGAGATTGATCTGGAAAATAGACTCCGGGAACTCGATGATCGACACCCCAAGACTAGGCACGCGTGTAGGCCAGGCGTAGTAGGAGTTGCCGGAAGCCTTTCCGCGCCCGTAGGGTGTCGTACTGGACGACGACTGAACAATGTGCACCATGTTGGTTGGCACCACGCGACGCAACATCATGGCAACGAGGAGTCCCGCGACTGCCAGTGCGAGGACTACGGCAACCAACAATGGAACAAGTATCTCAAGCATGTGATTGGCCCTATGCAAGTAAATGGAGGGCGGATTCAAGCCTGAAGTGCAACAGCGTTATGACGCGAGTGTAGCTGCTTCATGAAAACCTCGTGAGGCGTTTTGAAGCCGAGGCATTTTCTGGGGCGGTGATTGAGGCGGTGCAT
>CAJBYR010000240.1 GCA_903959855.1 uncultured beta proteobacterium | reverse complement strand
GGAAACTGCATTGTATGTCGTCGGCACACCGATCGGAAACCTCGGCGACATCACGTTGCGCGCCCTGGAAACCCTGCGCGGCGTCGACCTGGTGGCCTGCGAGGACACGCGCCATGCGCGCCAGTTGCTCGATCATCACGGCATCCGCGCCAGCACCCTGGCGCTGCACCAGCACAACGAGAACGAGGCTGCCGAAAAGCTGGTCGCCCAGCTTGGCGCCGGCAAGCGCGTCGCGCTGATCACCGATGCGGGTACGCCGGGTGTCTCCGATCCCGGCGCGCGTGCCGTGGCCGCGGTGCGCGCCGCCGGCTTCCGGGTGATTCCCATCCCCGGCCCGAATGCCGTCGTCACGGCGCTGTCGGCCGCCGGCCTGACCGATCCGCGTTTCCTCTTCGTCGGCTTCCTGCCGGCAAAAGTCGGCGCCCGCAGGACGGCGATTTCCGGGCTGGCGGCCGTTGAGGCCACGCTGGTGTTTTACGAAGCGCCGCACCGCGTGCGTGAAACCATCGCCGATCTTGTTGAATTGCTCGATAACGGGCGAACCATCGTTTTCGCTCGCGAGCTGACCAAGCTCTTCGAGCAGATCGCTGCCATGCCGCTGGCCGAGGCGCCGGCATGGCTGGCGGCCGACGCCAACCGCGAGCGCGGCGAATTCGTCCTGATGGTTTCGGCGCCACCGCCGCGCGAGGGAATGGACGCCGAGGCCGAGCGGGTGCTGGCGGCGCTGCTGGCCGAACTGCCGGTGAAGCAGGCGGCCAAGCTCGCCGCCGAGATCACCGGCCAGCCGAAGAATGCGCTGTATGCCAGGGCGCTTGAACTCAAAGGCAAAGAGGGGCGGCTCGTATAATCCGGCCATGAACTCGATCACCCTAACCCGCCCCGACGACTGGCACCTGCACCTGCGCGATGGCGCGGCTTTGGCTGCCGTATTGCCCGACACGGCACGGCGTTTCGCCCGTGCCATTGTCATGCCTAACCTGAAGCCTCCCGTCACCACAGTGGCGCTTGCCGCCGCCTACCGCGAGCGCATCCTTGCCGCGCTGCCGCCGGGCACGGACTTCCAGCCGCTGATGACGCTCTACCTCACCGACAACATGGCACCGAGCGAAATCGACGCCGCCAAGTCCAGCGGCTTCGTCCATGCCGTGAAGCTGTATCCCGCCGGCGCCACCACCAATTCCGATGCCGGCGTCAGCGACCTCAAGCGCTGCGCAGCCACGCTGGCGCGCATGGAAAAGCTCGGCCTGCCGCTGCTGGTGCATGGCGAAGTGACCGATCCGGCGGTGGATGTCTTTGATCGCGAGGCGGTGTTCATCGACACCGTGCTGGTGCCGCTGCAGCGCGACTTTCCGGCGCTGAAGCTGGTGCTGGAGCACATCACCACCAGGAATGGCATCGACTTCGTCACGGCGGGCGGCGCCAATGTCGCCGGTACCTTGACTGCGCATCATTTGCTGCTCAATCGCAATGCGATCTTCGCCGGCGGCATCCGTCCGCACCACTACTGCCTGCCGGTGCTGAAGCGCGAGACCCATCGCCGGGCGCTGGTGGCGGCGGCGGTTTCCGGGAACCCCAAATTTTTCCTCGGCACGGATTCCGCGCCGCATGCGCAGAGCACCAAGGAAAATGCCTGCGGCTGCGCCGGCTGCTATACGGCGAATGCCGGCATTGAACTCTATGCCGAGGTTTTTGATGCCGAAGGCGCGCTGGACAAACTGGAAGGCTTTGCCAGCTTCCATGGCCCCGATTTTTACGGCCTGCCGCGCAACGCCGGAACGATCACGTTGAAGCGCGAGGCGCAGGCGGTGCCGGCCAGCCTCGACTACCTGCCGGGCGACCGGCTGGTGCCGTTGCGCGCCGGGGAGAGCATCGCCTGGCGGCTGGCCTGATCGCCGTGGCGTGAGCGCCGACTCTCTGACATTGCATCCGCTGTCAGACTTCCTCGCGCCCTGGCTGAAGGAAGGCGTTCCCGACCTTGAAACACTGAACGCATTCGCCGCTGCGCGCGGAATCCTCACTGGTGCCGGTGTGCCGCTGCATTTCGTTTCGCCACCCGATGATGACGAGGGCTACGAGGAGCGCGCCTGGCGTTGCGGCGAAGTCGCCACGCGCGCCGACAATCGTCACGACCTGTTCAACGCCCTGATCTGGCTTTCCTTTCCGCACTGCAAGGCAGCAATGAACCGGCGCCATCATGAGGCCCTGAGTTTGGCGCGTGCGGCACGAAGCGAAGCGCGCGGCCCGATGCGCGATGCCCTGACCCAGTTCGACGAATGCGGCGTCATCGTGGCTGGCACGGTACCGGAGTTGTGGCAGGCACTATGCGATCACCGCTGGCGCGAGGTTTTCGTCGAGCGCCGTGCGGAACTGCTGCGCACGACGCGTCTCGTGGTTTTCGGCCATGCCAGCCACGATGCCCTCGCCGCACCTTTTGTCGGCCTCTGCGGCAAGGCGATGTTCGTCGAGCTTGACGCGGCGTGGCTGGACTTGGCGCCGGCGCAAGCGCTCGATCAACTCGATGCGCGGCTGGCGGAAATACTTGCGACGGGCAGTTTCGCGCCGCGTGACTGGCAGCCCTTGCCGCTGCTCGGAATCCCCGGCGCCACGGTGGACAACGAGCAGCCGGAATACTACGACGACGCGCGCCAGTTCCGCCCGCCGCGTACAATGCGGGCGGGAAGTTCGCCAGGCAACCGCTGATCACGAAAGTGGTTGGAGGAAAGTCCGGGCCCCACAGGGCGGAATGCCGGCTAACGGCCGGGCGCTATAAGTCGGGCGGCGCAAGCCGCCGGACCCAAGGCGACAGACAGTGCAACAGAAAGATACCGCCTAAGCTCGCAAGAGCCGGTAAGGGTGAAATGGTGGGGTAAGAGCCCACCGCGGACGTGGTAACACGTACGGCATGGCAAACCTCATTCGGGGCAAGGCCAAATAGGGGAGTAATGGCGTGGCCCGCGTCGCTCCCGGGTAGGCTGCTAGAGGCCATTGGCAACAATGGTCCCAGAGGAATGGTTGCCCACGACAGAACCCGGCTTATCGGCGGACTTCCCACCACCGCGCAGCGGTGGTGGAGATCTGAAGTGCCTTCCCCCCATCCCCCTTCCCGAGGAAGGGGGTGACGACATTTGGCTGCCTGCGGCAGATCAAGACATGTAGAAAAAGTTATGTCTACGGCGAAGCCGGAGACGGTATCCCTTGCGGACGGCGCTGGCGCTACGGCGATTCAGCGCACCAGCAGCACCGGCACGGTCGCGAGATGCACCAGTTTCATCGCCACCGAGCCGAGCAGGGTGCCGGTCAGGCCGCTGTGGCCGCGGGTGCCGATCACGATCTGGCTGCAGCCGTGGCTGGCGGCGAATTCGGTGATGCCGGTTGCCGGGTCGCCGATCAGGACGTGCAGGGTGGCGGTGAGGCCGGCGGCGGCGAGTTCGTCGCGCGCTGCCGCCAGAGCCTTCATGCCGTTTTCGAGATGGAACTCCTTGATCGTGTCGGCGTTGATGAAGCGGCCGATGTCACTGGGCAGCACCGCCTGGACATTGATCAGGTGGAGCTCGGGGGCTTCGCGCAGGGCTTTCGCATTGCCGACGACCCAGCGTGCGGCGTTGAGAGAGGTGTCGGAGCCGTCGATCGGCAGCAACCATTTCTGTGTCATGTTCAGCCTTTCGAGGAATCGGTGAGTTCGACGGCGGCAGGTGGTGTCGCACGCGAGGCGAGCCATTTGCCGATGCCTACGACGATGGCTGCGCCAAGTACGGCGGCGATGGTCTTGGCGTAGGGAATCCCGGTCAGCAGGTCCTTGGGCAGCGCCGGGTCGGTGACAATCATGCCGCCGCCGATCCAGCCCAGCAGGGCGCCGCCGGCGGTGATCACCACCGGATAGCGGTCCATCAGCTTGAGCACCAGCTGGCTGCCCCAGACCACGATGGGGATCGAGACCAGGATGCCGAAGGTAACCAGCAGCATGCTGCCATTGGCGGCGCCGGCGACGGCGATGACGTTGTCCAGGCTCATCACGGCATCGGCGACGATGATGGTCTTGATTGCGCCTGCCAGGTTGGTCGATGCCGCGACGTCGCCGTGGGCGTCCTCCTCGGGCACCAGCAATTTGACACCGATCCAGAACAGCAGCAGGGCGCCGACGATCTTGAGCCAGGGCACGGCCAGCAACTGCAGGGCGAAGAAGATCAAGACGATGCGCAGGGCGATGGCGCCGACCACGCCCCAGAAGATGCCCTTGTTGCGTTGTTCCGGCGGCAGCTTGCGGCAGGCCAGGGCGATGACAACGGCGTTGTCGCCGCCGAGCAGGATGTCGATCAGGATGATCTGGGCAACGGCGATCCAGAAGGCGGCAGTGGAGATGTCGAGCATGGCGGTCGTAATGGCGTCGGGGGCGCGCAGTTTAACGCTTGCGCGAGGTTCGGGCTTGGCTCGGTGCGCGGTCGAGATCAAGCGCCAGCTTGATGCCGAGGCGGGCAGCGGTACCGCGCAGGTGCTCCTGGGCACAACGCTGCGCGCCCTCGGCATCGCTGCGCGAAATCGCATCGAACAGCGCGTGATGTTCGCGTTGTGCTTCTTCGGGATGGGCCAACTGGCGCCGCATGCCGTGCCAGGCCAGCTTGCGCGAATCGGAAAAGTGGCGGCCGAGGAACTCGACGAGGCGCCCGATGTAGGAATTGTGGGTGGCGCGCGCCATGGCAATGTGGAAATTGTCGTCGGCTTCGGTGCCGTCGGTGTCGGTCCGGATAGCCGTCTCCATCGCCTCGAGGTGCAGCGCCATGGCCTTGAGGTCGGCGCTCTTGCGCCGCTGCGCCGCCAGTGCCGCGACCGCGCTTTCGACCATCACACGCAGTTCGAAGATATCGTGCAGTTCGGAGAGATCGGGTCCGGCCCCTTTCCAGAAGCGCAGGTTGATCGGTTTCGGTGCCTCGACGACAAAGGCGCCCGAGCCCTGCCGGGTTTCGATCAGGCCGTCTGCCTTGAGCCGGGCAATCGCTTCGCGCACCACCGCGCGGCTGACGCCGAAGGCTTCGCCCAGCGCCTTCTCCGTCGGCAGGCGGTCGCCCGGGCGCAGTTCTCCACGGGATACGCGACGCTGCAGGTCGCCCGAGACCTCCTCGGAAAGACGCAAGGGGCGGACAATGCGGGCGAGTTCGTTGCCGGACTCTGCGGGGGATGGGAACTTGGCTGGCATGGTGACGGAAAAATTGTTGTCCTATTGTCAGACAAATTCCCTTTCTGGTAAAGTAAGTCCGTCAATCGCCGTGTCCGCCGACGGACACCTAGACTGCAACCGCACGGCACTGCTCGATCCTTGCCGGCAATCCAATAATTTTTCTGGAGGAGTCCTATGTCCGATACCAAGCAACCCCAATCGTCCCGCCGCAAATTCCTGGCCGCCGCCGCAACCGGCACGGCCGGTGCAGTTGCTGCCGGGTTCCCGATGATCGCCAAGGCCCAGGCCGGCCCGATCAGCATGCGCTGGCAGAGCACCTGGCCGGCAAAAGACATCTTCCACGAGTACGCCCAGGACTTCGCCAAGAAGGTCAATGACATGACCGGCGGCGACCTCAAGATCGAGGTACTGCCGGCGGGTTCCGTGGTGCCGGCTTTCGGCCTGCTCGAAGCGGTGTCGAAGGGCACGCTGGACGGCGGTCATGGCGTGCTCGGCTACCACTACGGCAAGCAGAATGCGCTGGCACTGTGGAATTCCGGCCCTGCCTTCGGCATGGATGCCAACATGCTGCTGTCGTGGCACAAGTACGGCGGCGGTGCCGAACTGCTGGCCAAGCTGTATGCATCCATCGGCATCACCACGGTGCAGTCCTTCCTCTACGGCCCGATGGCGACACAGCCCTTGGGCTGGTTCAAGAAGCCGATCACCAAGCCGGAGGATTTCAAGGGCCTCAAGTTCCGCACCAATGGCCTGGCGATCGACCTGTTTACGGCCATGGGCGCGGCGGTGAATGCGCTGCCCGGCGGCGAGATCGTGCCGGCCATGGACCGCGGCCTGCTTGACGGCGCCGAGTTCAATAACGCCACTTCCGATCGCCTCCTCGGTTTCCCGGATGTCTCCAAAGTCTGCATGCTGCAGAGCTACCACCAGAGCGCCGAGACCTTCGAGATCATGTTCAACAAGCCGAAGTACGACGCGCTGCCGGCGAAGATGAAGTCGATCATCAACAATGCCGTGGAGGCCGCCTCGGCCGACATGTCGTGGAAGGCGATTGATCGCTATTCCAAGGACTACATCGAGCTTCAGGTCAAGGACAAGGTCAAGTTCTACAAGACCCCGGATACCCTGCTGCAGAAGCAGCTCACGCTGTGGGATGCGATCGTCGAGAAGAAGTCCGCGGAGAACCCCCTGTTCAAGGAAATCGTCGCCTCGCAGCGGGCCTTCGCCGAGCGTGCCGTGAAATGGGACCAGGACGTCTATGTCAGCCGCCGCATGGCTGTCAGCCATTTCTTCGGAGCCAAGAAGGCGGCGCCCAAGAAGGCTTGAGGGTTTCAAACCGTCAATAATCATCAACCACCCGGGCCCGGTCCGGGTGGTTGATTTTTTTGAGCAGGTAAAACTATGCAAATCCAGAAAGTTCTGCTGACGATCGACAAGATCAGCACCTTTGTCGGCCACGCGTTTTCGTGGCTGATCGTCTCGCTGACCTTCATGATCACCTGGGAGGTGGTCTCCCGGTACGCCTTCGACAACCCGCACCCTTGGGCCTTCGACGTCATGATCATGATGTACGGTTCCCTGTTCATGATGGCCGGTGCCTATACCCTGTCCAAGAACGGGCATGTGCGCGGCGACGTGCTTTACAGTTTTTTCGATCCGCGCTGGCAGGCCGGCCTGGATCTCGCGCTTTACTTCCTGTTTTTTATTCCCGGCGTGTTCGCCCTGGCCTGGGCCGGTTACAACTTCGCCAGCGACTCGTGGGCCATCAACGAGCATTCGAACGTCACCGCCGACGGCCCGCCTGTCTATCCGTTCAAGATGGTGCTGCCCCTCGCAGGGGCATTCCTGCTGCTTCAGGGTTTTGTCGAAATCATCCGTTGCATCCTCTGCCTGCAGACCGGCGAGTGGCCTTCGCGAGAGCAGGACGTCGAGGAAGTTGACGTGGAAAAGCTCAAGGAAATGGTGCACGTGAAGGACGAGGACATCGCCGCTCTCGACAAATACGTAGTCGCCCAGGAACTTGAGCATCAGGCGCACGCAGGAGCGGCCAAATGAAAATCAAGAAAGAGCTTTATTTCGGCTTCACGCTGATGGCGGTGATCCTGGCGGTCACCGTGATCTTTATGCCCTGGACCACCATGCAGAACGGCCATATCGGCCTGCTGATGCTTTCGCTGGTGGTGGTCGCCATCATGCTCGGCTTCCCCACCGCTTTTACGCTGATGGGCATGGGTGTGTTTTTTGCCTGGTTGGCCTATCGCAGTGGCAATCCGGAAATTGCGGTGAGGCAGACGCTGGACCTGATGGTGCAGCGCGCCTATTCGGTGATGTCCAACGACGTGCTGATTTCGATTCCGCTGTTCGTTTTCATGGGCTACCTGGTCGAGCGTGCCAACCTGATCTCCAAGCTGTTCCGGTCGCTGGAACTGGCGCTGGCGCGGGTGCCCGGTGCGCTGGCCGTTGCCACATTGGTGACCTGCGCGATTTTCGCCACGGCCACCGGCATCGTCGGCGCCGTGGTGACGCTGATGGGGTTGCTGGCTTTGCCGGCCATGCTCAAGTCAGGCTACGACGTCCGCCTGTCGGCCGGAGTGATCACCGCCGGCGGTTGCCTCGGCATTCTGATTCCGCCCTCGGTGATGCTAATCGTCTATGGCGCCACTGCCGGCGTCTCGGTGGTACAGCTCTATGCCGGCGCTTTCTTTCCCGGCATCATGCTGGCCGGTCTCTACATCCTTTACGTAATCATCATTGCCAAGCTGAATCCCCATCTGGCACCGCCGCTGCCGATGGAGGAACGGCACATCGATTTGCCGCCCGCCAACGAGAAGATGCGCGAGGTGATCAGCCACCGGGTACTGCCCGGACTGATCGGCGCAGTCAAAGGCTCGCGCAATCTGGGCATCAGCGGCGGCACGATTGCGAAACAGGGGATCATTGCCCTGCTGCCGGCGATCACCTTGGTGCTGTTCCTCGGTTTTACCTGGCACATGGCCACCAAGCCGGCGGCCGTGGCAGAAACTGCCGGACTGACGCAGATGGGCGGCGGCATCGCCGAGGAATCGGTGGAGGCTGAGTCTGGCGGTCTGGAGGAGCCCAAAGAAGAAGGAGGCCTTGCCGAACCCAAGGAGGAAGTTGGCGATCTCAAGGAGCCGCCTGCCGAGGGGGTCAAGGAACCGCCGTCGCTTGGCATGCAGGACCCGCCTGCAGCAAAGGCCTCAGTGGTGCCAGCGAAGCCGGCAGCGAACGTCGCCGTGACGCCGGCGCCGACTCTTCAGGCAGCCGAGCGCCTCCCCGTTCCGGTCTGGTACTGGGTCCTGTTCGTTGCCAGCGTCGCCAGCGCCATCGGCTTCTACAGCATCTTCACCTTCGTCCGCCTCGAAGTGTTCAAGATGCTGCTGGGATCCTTCTTCCCGCTGGCGCTGATGATCCTTGCCGTGCTCGGTAGCATCGTCTTCGGCTTCGCGACACCGACCGAGGCGGCCGCCCTCGGTTCGGCGGGCGGCTTCATCCTGGCCGCCGCTTATAAACAGCTCAATTTCGGCGTGGTCAAGGAGTCGGTCTTCCTCACCGCCAAGACCTCGGCCATGGTCTGCTGGCTGTTCGTCGGCTCCTCGATCTTCTCTGCGGCCTTTGCGTTGCTGGGCGGACAGGATCTGGTCGAGAAATGGGTGCTGTCGCTGAACATGACGCCGCTGCAGTTCATGCTGCTCAGCCAGTTCATCATCTTCATCCTCGGCTGGCCCTTGGAATGGACCGAGATCATCGTCATCTTCATGCCGATCTTCATTCCGCTGCTGCCGCATTTCGGTGTCGACCCGCTGTTCTTCGGCCTGCTGGTGGCGCTCAACCTGCAGACGGCCTTCCTCTCGCCGCCGGTGGCGATGGCGGCCTTCTACTTGAAAGGGGTGTCGCCGCCGCATGTCACGCTGAACCAGATCTTCGCCGGCATGATGCCCTTCATGGGCATCCAGGTGTTCGCCCTGGCGCTGCTCTACATCTTCCCCGACATCGGCATGTGGCTGCCGCGCGTGTTGTATGGCAATTAAGCTACAACTGAGCGGCGAAAGCAGATGAAACCGAAGATTCTTGTCGCGCGCCAGGTGTTCCCCGAGGTTCTCGAGCACCTGCGTCCGCACTTCGAGGTTGACCACAATCAGGCCGATGTCATCCTCGGCGTCGAGGGCCTCAAGTTGCGCCTGGCCGACAAGGCCGGTGCGATGACGGCAGTCAGCGATCCGGTTACCGCCGAGGTGATCGCCGCGGCGCCCGGCCTCAAGGCGGTGTGCAATTTCGCCGTCGGCTACAACAACATCGACCTCGCTGCCTGCAATCGCGCCGGCGTGGTGGCGACCAACACGCCGGGCGTGCTCGACGACACCACGGCCGACCTCGCCTGGGCGCTGTTGATGGCCACGGCGCGGCATATCCAGACCTCCGAGCACTGGCTGCGTGCGGGTCACTGGAAGGGCTTCCGCATGATGGACTGGCTGGGCACCGACGTGCATCACGCCACGCTCGGCATCCTCGGCATGGGGCGCATCGGCCAGGCCGTGGCACGGCGCGCGCTGGGTTTCGACATGCAGGTGATCTACCACAACCGCAGCCGCCTGCCGGATGACAAGGAAGCCGCCTGCCGCGCGCGCTGGGTGGACAAGGAAACGCTCTTGCGCGAATCTGATTTCCTGGTCCTGCTGCTGCCGTATTCGGCGGAAAGCCACCATGTCATCGGTGCCGCCGAGTTGGCGCTGATGAAGCCGACAGCGCACCTGATCAACGTCGCCCGCGGCGGCATCGTCGACGACGCGGCACTGATATCGGCGTTGCGCCAGCGCCGACTTTCGGGTGCGGCGCTCGACGTGTTCGAGGGCGAGCCCAAGCTCAATCCAGGCTTCCTCGAACTCGACAACGTTACCCTGACGCCGCATATCGGATCGAGCTCGCGCGCGACGCGCATGGCCATGGCGATGACGGCCGCCGACAACCTGATTGCCGCACTTTCCGGCCAGCGCCCGCCGAACCTGCTGAATCCTGACGCCTGGAAATGAGTGCAGGTTCCACCCGCCCGGCCGTACTGCTCGGCCTCGGTGTGGCGATCGCCGCCTACCTGCTGTCCTTTTTTCATCGAGTCGCGCCGGCGGCGATCTCCGGTGACCTGCAGGCGACCTTCGCCATCGGCGGCGCGCAGCTCGGCACCCTGGCCGCCACCTACTTTTATGTCTATACGGTGATGCAGATTCCCACCGGGGTACTGGCGGATACGCTCGGCCCCCGTCGCATCCTCTGGTGGGGAGGGCTGATTGCCGGTGCCGGTTCCCTGTTGTTCGGCCTCGCGCCCAGCTTCGAGCTGGCCTTCCTCGGCCGAACGCTGGTCGGGCTCGGTGTCTCGGTGACCTTCATCGCCATGCTCAAGCTGCTGGCGCTGGGTTTCGACGAGCGCCGTTTTGCCACGCTGACCGGGCTGTGCATGCTGATCGGCAACCTCGGTTCCATCCTCGCCGGCGCGCCACTGGCCTGGGCGACCCAGGCCGCCGGCTGGCGCCAGGTGTTTGTGGTGGTCGGGATACTGTCATTCGCCCTGGCCTTCGCCAGTCGCGCCTGGGTGCTGGAAACCCCGGCAGGAAAAGTCGATCGCGGCGCCTGGCTGTCCGGACTGATGTCGGTGCTGAAGAATCGCGCTACCTGGCCGGGTTTCTTCGCCAATACCGGCTTGTCCGGCGCCTTCTTTACCTTTGCCGGCCTGTGGGCCGTGCCCTACCTGACACAGATGCACGCCATGTCGCGCAACGTCGCCTCCAATCATGTCAGCGTCTATTTCATCGGCTTTGCCCTCGGCTCTGCCCTGTGGGGACGGGTTTCGGACAGCCTCGGCAAACGCAAGCCCGTAGCCCTTGCGGTTTCCGGTGTGCACGTTCTGGGCTGGTGCGTGTGGCTGTGGGCCACCTGGCGTGAAGCCGGACCCTTGCCGCTGGAGGCAACCTATGCGCTGTGCGCCCTGATGGGGCTGGTAACGGCAGGGTTCACCCTGTCCTGGGCCAGCGCCAAGGAAGTCAACCCGCCGCAGCTCTCCGGGATGGCGACCAGCGTGGTCAACGTGGGCATTTTTCTCGGGCCGGCGATCCTGCAGCCGGTGGTCGGCTGGCTCATGGAGCGCACCTGGGATGGCAGAATCGAGTCCGGCGTGCGCATTTACTCGGCAGGTGACTGGCGCAATGGCATGCTGCTGATCGTGCTGGCTGCTGTTGCCGGCTGGATCGCCACCTTGTTTGTCAAGGAAACCGGCTGCCGAAACATCTGGACTAAATGACAGCAATCCCCCCATCCCCCTTTCCGAGAAAGGGGGCGATCACGGTTCAGTCGCAACCGCGACTTCCGGTTTATTGGTGCATGCCTCCTAGGGGCGGCCCAGCGGAGGCAAAGTGAAGGCAATCCTGCTCTACGGCCATGGCGCCCGCAACCCGGAATGGGCGCAGCCCTTCCATCGCATACGTGACGCCATCAAGGCCCGCGATCCGAAGGCCCTGGTCGAACCGGGCTTTCTTGAATTGATGCGGCCGACCTTCGATGAAGGCGTGGCCTGCCTCGTGGACCAGGGGGCGACACGCATCGTCGTGGTGCCGATCTTCATGGCGGCCGGCAGT
The DNA here is from genome assembly GCA_903959855.1 of uncultured beta proteobacterium. Taxonomy (GTDB): domain Bacteria; phylum Pseudomonadota; class Gammaproteobacteria; order Burkholderiales; family Rhodocyclaceae; genus Sulfuritalea. The sequence goes on along the minus strand of CAJBYR010000240.1, from coordinate 2,321 downwards.
CATGTGAAGAAGGATCTGCCGCGCCTTGCGGCCGACGCCATGGATCGCCACGAGGGACTGGTCATCGAGCTTGCCGCTCCCGTGGGCGAAGCGGAATCGGTGCTGGCTGCGATGGCAGACTATGCCATGGGTGCGCAGCCGGAGGTTTGAGCCTGTCCGCGCCCGGCTAGGCGGTCGCGGCCTGTTGTGCCGGCGAATGGCCCGTGTCGTCGGGAAGCCCGACGCAGTGTTCCACCATCGCGTCGGTGCGATTCAGCAGGTCCTCGCTGATGCGGAAAACCTTGCGCGCCACCTGCGGAAAGTCTGCAGGATCGCGAACCTCCATCGCCGAGCGGAACAGCGTCCATAGCCTGAAGGACGACTCCAGCCTGGCGGCGAAGACAGGCTCATCCCGGGCCGACGCCTTAAGTTCGACCAGCGCCGCCGAGAACTCGGCGTTGGCCTCGTCGAGTCGCGAACGGCAGTCGGCGACCTGAATGCCCATCTGGCGGAACATGAAATGCTTTGCCGCGCGCTGCGAAAGCATCCTGCCGCGGCCGGCCAGGTTCACCAGTTGTCCCTTGTGCGTTCCCTCGGTTCGGGCGAAGCCCCGCGCGAGTTGGTCGGCCGCGTCCAGCACTTCCTCGTTGATGGCGAAGAGCTTGAGCGCATCACCGGGATTGGGCGTTACGTCGAGCAGGGTCCGGTAGCGCGGCCACAGGCGGGCGAGTTCGGCGCAGGTGGCCTGGTTTTCCGTGCCGGCCGTCTGCGCCTCAAGTTCCTTGAGGCGGCTGTCGAAAAGTTTCACCGATTGCCTCAGGATTTGCCGCGACGGGCGGGCGAGCAGCCCCTGTTCCAGCATCAGCCAGGACTTTGCCATGCGCTGGGACAGCGCTCTCTGACGGCCCGCGCCATTGATCCAGCCGCACTGTGACCAGGATTCCCGGCGGCGACCCTGGTCCCATGTCCCATGCCGGCTCTCCGTTACGGAGCAGACGCGGTGGACGTTGTCGATGTCGATCAGGCGCGGGTCCGGATTGGTCAGCAGGTGACGGTCTATTTCCGCGTTGCGCAGCAATACACGGTTCCTGCTGACGACAATGAGACCGGCTTCGCTGAGGTCGCGCAGGTTGCGTGAGAGCGTTTCCGGCTGCATGTCGAATCGGGAGGCGAGCACTTTCTTGCTGGTTTCCAGCGTCACCGTCGTTTCGCCCGCGCTATCCCGATGCGGCCCGGCAAGCTCGAGCAGATAGCCCAGCAGTCGTTGTCCCGGTGACCATGAGTTTTGCGCGATGAGGTCCGCTTCGGTTTCCAACTGGCGGCGGGCCAGCACCTCGATGACGCGGCGCGCGATGCGCGAATCGCTGGCCATGACGCGGAACAGCGTGTCGCGGCGGATCGCCAGCACATGCGCGGGCTTTATGGCGAATGCAGATATCAGGTAGGGACCGGGAACGAAGAGTTCGGCCTGGCCGAAGGCTTGCCCGGGCCCTAGCAGTTCCAGTACCCGTTCGTTGCCGCTTCGGCACGACAAGGATAGTTTTACCTGCCCGGAGACCAGGACATGCAACTGGCTGACGGCATCGCCGGTACGGAAGATCGCCTGGCCTTTCTGGTAGATGACGTTGCAGGTTCCTTTCGCAAGCTCGTCCAAGGTTGCTGGCGCGAGATCGGCGAAAAGCGAAAGCTCGCCCAGGGTCTTCCTGAAGCCGCGCGTGATCCGGGATGACAGGTCTTCTTTCATGTTTCCTCGCAATCATCGGATGAGGCGGTGCCGGTTTCCCTTGGCCGGATACCGGCACCGCCGGTGCTTGGGACCATCAATACACGTCGTGCTGCGTATTGTGCACGTTGAATTTGCCGGTCGGGGTAATCAATTTCGGGTCCTTGATCACCGCCTTCAGCTTGCGCGTCTTGTCGTCCACCACAACAAGTGCCGAGATCTTGTCCTTGGCGCTCCACACCGAGAACCAGACTTCATCGCCGGCTTTGTTGTACTCGGGCTGGACGATACGCCTGGCGCCGTCATCCTTGATGCCGGCCCAGTCCCCGATCGGCAGGACCTCAAAGCCCTTTTCCAGGTTGTTGATGTCGAACACGGCGATCGACTGGCTGACACTGGCTTCCGGATTCAGCGGCGTATCGACCCAGAGGTTCTTCGATTTCGGATGGGTCTTGATGAAGAGCGAGCCGCCGCCCTGCGCCTTAATTGTCTGCACCACCTTCCAGGCGTGATCCTTGTGCTTCTTCGGATCGGTGCCGATCAGGCTCACCGTTTCGTCGCCGAGATGGCTGGTGGCCCAGACCGGGCCGAACTTCGGATGCACAAAATTGGCGCCGCG
>CAJBYR010000239.1 GCA_903959855.1 uncultured beta proteobacterium | reverse complement strand
GCATTCGAATTCCGGGCGCGTGCCGGCTTCATTCATCACGTCGAGGAAGGCCTGAACCTTTTCCACCGGATTGTCGAAAACCATCGGTGGCCAGGCCCAACGGCCGTCGTCCTTCAGCTTGAGGTAATTCAGCGTGCCGGCGTTGCAGGCGGCGATCTCGGGTTTCACGCGGCGGATGCAGGCGGCGGGGCCGGAGATGTCGGCGCCGATCACCCCGGTGGTGAGATTGATGATGACGCCGGGGCAGGTGGCGCGAATGGCGTCGACGATGGCGGCGGCGACTTCTGGATCCCAGGAAGGCAGGTGGCCACGGCCAGCGCCCTGCTGGCGCAGATGCACGTGCATGACGCTGGCGCCGGCGTTGTAGGCCTCGCGTGCCGAGGCGGCCATCTGCTCCGGCGTGACGGGTACCGGATGCTGTTGCGGGTCGGTCAGGACGCCGGTCAGGGCGCAGGTGAGGATGGCCTTGTCATTGCTGCTCATGTCGATTCCTCGAGTTTCAGTTCCACCAGTATGGCGCCGGCTTCCACCTGGGCACCGGCCAGGACGCGCACCGCGGCCACAATCCCGGCCGCACCGGCGGTGACGCGCATTTCCATCTTCATGGCTTCGATCACGGCCAGCGTCTGGCCCGCAATCACCGTGTCGCCAGTGCCGACTTCCAGTCGGGCGACGGTGCCGGCCACTGGGGCGCGGGCGATGGCGGGATCGTTGCGGTTCCCGGCGGCTGGCAGCGGCGAGGCTTCGCGGAAGACGAAGACCGCCGCATCGCGCGCGAGGTAAAGCGTGTCGCCGTCGCGATGCATGGTCGCGTGGCGGGTGATGCCGTCCTCGGTGTAGCACAGGTGGCCGTGGGCGTCGGCCGTCCAGTCGATCGCCGTGGCGCCAGCGCCGACTTTTACTTTTCGATTTTCTTCACTGCAAGCGAGCATTAAATCAAAACTCGCAACGCTATCCGAGCGCCAGCCGGGACGGCCTGCGAACAGCGCGGCGGCCAACTGCCAGTCGGCATCCGTTGGCTGCGGCTGCCGCAGGATGGTTTCGCCTTCGGCCGCCCATTCGTCAAGCAGCGATGTGTGCATCGTGGCGGCTCTAAAGCGTTGGTGATCGAGCAGGTCGCGCAGGAAGCGGCCATTGTTCGCCACGCCCAGCAGGGGCGCATCTTCCAGTGCGGCGATCAGGCGCCGGATGGCGTCGTTGCGGTCGCGGCCGTGCGCGATCAGTTTCGCCAGCATCGGGTCGTAGTGCGGGTTCACCTTGCCGCCTTCGGCGATCCCGGCGTCGAAGCGCACGCCCGCTCGCAGTGCGTCCTCGGGGCGGAAATGCAGCACGGTGCCGGTCTGCGGCGCAAAGCCGGCGTAGGGATCCTCGGCATACAGGCGCGCCTCGATGGCGTGGCCTTCGAAGCGAATCTGCTCCTGACGCAACGGCAGGGTTTCGCCGGCGGCGATACGCAACTGCCACTCGACGAGGTCGAGCCCGGTGATCATTTCGGTGACCGGATGCTCGACCTGCAGCCGCGTATTCATTTCGAGGAAGTAGTGGCGGAGTTCGCCGTCGACGATGAACTCGACCGTGCCGGCGCCGCGATAGCCGACCGCCAGCGTCGCCGCCACCGCATCGCGTCCCATGGCGTCGCGCATGGCCGGCGTGACGATGGGCGAGGGCGCTTCCTCGATGACTTTCTGCCGTCGCCGCTGCGCCGTGCAGTCGCGTTCGCCCAGATGCACGGCATTGCCATGGGCATCGGCGAAGACCTGGATCTCGATGTGGCGTCCCTGCGCTATCAGGCGCTCCAGCATCAGCGTGGCATCGCCGAAGGCGGCCTTCGCCTCGCGCCGCGCGCCGGCCAGTGCCTCGGGCAATTCGGCGAGGGAATTGGCCAGCCGCATGCCACGCCCGCCACCGCCGGCGACGGCCTTGACCAGCAGCGGGAAGCCGAGTGCCTGGGCTTCGACCGTCAGGCGCTCGTCGTCCTGCTCGTCGCCGAGATAGCCCGGCACGGTCGGCACCCCGGCGGCGATCATGCGCCGCTTGGCGCCGGCCTTGTTGCCCATGGCGGCGATGGCTTCGGCGGGCGGGCCGATGAACACCAACTTCGCTTCGGCGCAGGCTTTGGCAAAGGCGGCGTTTTCGCTGAGGAAGCCGTAGCCGGGATGGACCGCATCGGCGCCCGTACGCCGCGCGGCATCAAGGATGGCGGCGATGTTCAGATAGGACTCGGCGGCCGGTGCGGGGCCGATGCGCACCGCCTCGTCGGCAATGGCCACGTGCGGCGCCGTCGCGTCGGCGTCCGAATACACCGCGACGGTGCGATAGCCCAGATCACGCGCCGTGCGCATCACGCGGCAGGCGATCTCGCCGCGGTTCGCCACCAGGATTTTGCGAAAACTCATGGACGCGGCAGCGTGCCTTCCAGCTTGCAGATGATGCCCAGCATCACCTCGTCGGCGCCACCGCCGATCGACACCAGGCGTCCGTCGCGCCAGGCGCGCGAGACGGGATTGTCCCAGGTGTAGCCCATGCCGCCCCAGTACTGCAGGCAGGCATCCGCCACTTCGCGGTCGAGCCTGCCGCACTTCAGCTTGGCCATCGAGGCCAGCCGCGTCACATCCTTGCCGCCGATGTATTCCTCTACGGCGCGGTAAGTCAGCGCGCGCAGGGCTTCCACCTCGGTGCGCAGCTCGGCCAGGCGGAAATGCACCACCTGGTTGTCGAGGATGGACTTGCCGAAGGCCTGGCGCTCGCGCGTGTAGGCGATGGTCTGGTCGATCACGTTGTCCATCATGCGCAGGCTGCTCGCCGCGCCCCACAGGCGTTCCTCCTGGAACTGCTGCATCTGGTAGGTGAAGCCCATGCCTTCCTGGCCGATGACATTGCGCTGCGGCACGCGCACGTCGTCGAAGAAGATCTGCGCGGTATCCGAGGCATCCATGCCGATCTTGATGATCTTCTGCCGGCTGATGCCGGGCGAATCCATCGGCACCATGATCAGCGACTTGTTGCGGTGGGGGCCGCCCTCGGCCGAGGTGTTGGCGAGCAGGCAGCACCAGTCGGCCTGCATGCCGTTGGTGATCCACATCTTGCTGCCGTTGATCAGGTAGTCGCCACCGTCCTTGCGCGCCGTAGTCTTCACCGCCGCGACGTCGGATCCGCCGCCGGGTTCGGAAACGCCGATGCAACCGACGACATCGCCGGCGATGGCGGGGGCGAGGAACTCGCGCTTCAGCTCGTCAGTGCCGAAGCGCGCCAGCGCCGGAGTGCACATGTCGGTCTGCACGCCGATGGCCATCGGCACGCCGCCGCAGGCACATTCGCCGAGGGCCTCGGCCATCACCATCGAATAGGAGAAGTCGAGGCCCTGCCCGCCGTAGGCCGGGTCGTACTTGAGGCCGAGCAGGCCGAGGTCGCCGAGCTTCTTGAACACTTCGTGCGAGGGGAACTGTTCGGCGGCTTCCCATTCCGCCACATGCGGATTGAGCTGCTCGCGCACGAAGCGCAGCACGGTGTCGGCAAGCTGGCGGTGTTCGGCGGTGAATTGCATGGGGGCTCCTTCCATGCTGGCGACGCCGAAGGTATTGGGTCGCAGGTTGCGCACCTCGCCCTCGGCGCAGACGTCGAGGCATAGGCCGAGGATGCGGCGGGTGTCGCGCGGGTCGATGATGCCGTCGTCCCACAGCCGGGCGGTGGCGAACAGCGCCGTGGATTCGGCTTCGAGGCGGCGGCGCAGGCCTTCGCTCATGGCCGCTAGCGCGGCTTCGTTGGCCGGCTGGCCGGCGCGTTCGAGCTTGGCGCGGCCGACGATTTCCATGACCTTGGCGGCTTGCGCAGCACCCATCACGGCGGTGCGCGCCGAGGGCCAGGCGAAGATGAAGCGCGGGTCGAAGCCGCGCCCGCACATGCCGTAGTTGCCGGCGCCAAACGACCCGCCGAGCACCACGGTGAGCTTGGGCACGCGGGCGTTGGCCACGGCCTGAATCATCTTCGAACCGTGCTTGATGGCACCGGCGCGTTCTGCCGCCGCGCCGACCATGTAGCCGGTGGTGTTCTGCAGGAAGATCAGCGGCGTGCCGCTCTGATCGCAAAGCTGGATGAACTGCGCGGCCTTGGTCGAGCCATTGGGCTGGATCGGGCCGTTGTTGCCGAGGATGCCAACGGCGTGGCCGTGCAGCCGGGCATGGCCGCAAACGGTATCCGGTGCATAGCCGGCCTTGAATTCGAGGAAATCGGAGGCATCGACCAGACGGGCGATGACTTCGCGCACGTCGTACGGCTCGCGCTCGTCGGCGGGAACGAGGCCGAGCAGTTCTTCGACGGCAAAGTTCGGTTGTTTGAAAGTCGGCGCTGGCGGTACGGCGTTCCAGTTGAGTTTGTCCATCACCTCGCGCGCGGTGGCGATGGCGTGCGCGTCGTTCTCGCACAGGTATTCGCCCAGCCCCGTGACACTGGCGTGGGTCTCGGCGCCGCCCAGGGTTTCCTCGTCGCTGTCCTCGCCGATCGCGGCCTTGACCAGCGGCGGGCCGGCGAGATAAATGCTCGAGCGCCCGCGCACCAGGATCACGTAATCCGAGAGCCCCGGCAGGTAGGCGCCGCCGGCGGTCGATGCCCCGTGCACCACCGCGATCTGCGGGATGCCGGCGGCGGAGAGTCGCGCCTGGTTGGCAAAGCTGCGCCCGCCCTCGATGAAGATCTCGGCCTGGTAGATCAGGTTGGCGCCGCCGCTTTCGACCAGGTAGATCAGGGGAAGGCGGTTGTCGCGCGCCATTTCCTGTGCGCGCAGGCTCTTCTTGAGGCCCATTGGCGGAATCGTGCCGCCCTTGATCGCGCTGTCGCTGGCCAGCACGACGCAGTGCTTGCCGGTCACCGTGCCGATGCCGATGATCGAGCCGCCGCCGAGCACCGATGTGTCGCCGTCGTCATCGTGCATGCCCAGCCCGGCCAGCGTGCAGAACTCGATGAAGTCGCTGCCGCGGTCGATCAGGCGCGCGACGCGTTCGCGCGGCAGCAACTGGCCACGCTTTTCGAACTTCCCGCGTTTGGAGGCCGATTCTTCGCGCACCTTGGCTTCGAGGGCGCGCACCTCGGCGAGGCGCCCGGCCATGCGCGCGGCGTTGGCGGCGAAGGCGGGCGAGGCGGGATCAATCCGTGAAGTCAGAACCGGCATCAGTCCTCCTTCAGCACGTCGGGCGTGACGCTGCGATGGAAGCCGTCGAAGGTTATTGAGCGGTGGTGGTCGGCGATCGGGAACAGCGGGCTTTCCAGCGGCGCGCCGCCGTCGATGGCCAGCGTCACGCCGGTGATGAAGGCGGCGCCCCGCGAGAGCAGGAAGCAGATCGCGGCGCTGACTTCGGACTCGGTGCCGAGCCGGCGCAGCGGCACGTGGCGCTTGAGTTTCGGGATCATTTCGCGCACCGGGCCCTTGTAGCTGTCCATGCCGGAGGAGGCGATCCAGCCCGGGGCCACGGCATTAACGCGCACGCCACTGGCCGCCCATTCGACGGCCGCCGTCTTGGTCAGGTTGGCCATGCCGGCACGCGCGGCGCCCGAGTGGCCCATGCCGGGCATGCCGTTCCACATGTCGGCCGTCATGTTCACGATGGCGCCGCCGTGGGCCTGCATGGATTGCAGGTAGAGCTCGCGCATCATCAGGAAGCCGCCGGTCAGGTTGTTGGCGACCACCGTTTCGAAGCCCTTCTTGCCGATCGCCATCAGCGGCGCCGGGAACTGGCCGCCGGCGTTGTTCACCAGTCCGTGGATGTGCGGGTAGCGCGCCACGACGGCGTGCACCGCGGACTTCACGGCATCTTCGTCGCGGATGTCGAGCGGCACGACGTCGGCGCGGCCGCCGTCCTCGGCGATCTCGGCAGCGACTTTTTGCAGCTTTTCCTCGGTGCGCCCGGTGAGGATCACCGTGGCGCCCAGCGCCGCCAGCTCATGGGCGACGCAGCGGCCGATGCCGCTGCCGCCGCCGGTGACCCAATGCACTTCGCCGGCGAACAGGCCGGGGCGCAACACGCTGGCGTAGCGCGAGAACGGGGCTTCGTCAGAGGGCGGGGATGGGTTCATGCGCGGGGCTCCTTGCCGGCGTCGATCAGGTCATGCTACCGAGTGCTTACGTTAACGTCAACAGATTGCCTGAATGGTGATATTTGTCTTGAAAGGGGGATGCCGGCTTGCTAGGATGGCACCATGAATGCACCCCGCAGGAAGCCTGTTCCAGTCACGGCGCCGTCGTCCGACGACGAGCTTTACGGCATTACCGAACTGGCAAAGGAATACGGCATCTCGCTTCGTGCCATCCGCTTCTACGAAGACAAGGGCCTGCTGGCGCCGCGCCGCATCAACGGCGGTAGGGCTTATACGCGGCGCGACCGGGTGCGCTTGGGCTTGATCCTGCGCGGCAAGGCGGTGGGCATGTCGCTGGCCGAGATCGAGCACATCCTGTCGCTCTACGGCGACCACGGCGAGGGCCATGCGCAGCAGCTGGACTACCTGATCGGCCGCATAGATGCGACGATGACCGAGCTCGATACGCGACTCCGCCACATCGAGGCCATGCTGGGCGAACTGGGCGAGGTGCGCAGCCAGCTGAAGAAGGCACAGGCGGCGCAGCGCCGCCTCAGGAAGGGCTGATCAGGCCTTGGCCAGTTCGGCGCGCAAGGCGCCGATCACCGTGTCGTAGCGGTTGGGATCGCTGTCCTTGGCCGCACCGAATACCGCAGAGCCGGCGACAAAGGTATCGACACCGGCCTGGGCGACTTCGCGAATGTTGGCCGGGCCGACGCCACCGTCGATTTCCAGGCTGACGTCGAGGCCGCGCGCATCGATCATCTGTCGCACCTTGCGTGCCTTGTCGAGCACGTAGGGGATGAACTTCTGCCCGCCGAAGCCGGGATTCACCGACATCAGCAGCACCATGACGAGCTTGTCCAGGGTGTACTCGAGCACGTCGAGCGGTGTCGCCGGGTTGAACACCAGGCCGGGCTTGCAGCCGCATTCGCGGATCAGGGCGATGGTGCGGTCAACGTGTTCCGAGGCCTCGGGGTGGAAGGTGATGTAGGTGGCGCCGGCCTTGGCGAAGTCGGGGATGATGCGGTCCACCGGCTTCACCATCAGGTGCACGTCGATCGGCGCGGTCACGCCGTGCTTCTTCAGCGCCTCGCAAACCAGCGGGCCGATGGTCAGGTTCGGCACATAGTGGTTGTCCATGACGTCGAAGTGCACGATGTCGGCGCCCGCGCGCAGGACTTTGTCGACCTCATCACCCAGTTTGGCGAAGTTGGCGGAAAGAATGCTGGGGGCGATCCTGAAATTCCTGGCCACGGCGAACTCCCTGAAATGTATGGGGTGATTCTACCGGCGGGCCTGCGGCCTTGATTCAGGATTTGTGATGACAGGCATAAGCGCCAGTCTTGGTGACAGCAAATCGCCGTGCCATCGGCGCCGACTCTTGTTCAGGATGCCCTCAGGGCAGGCGTCCGGCAGTTACCAGGCGATTGAACAGCGTGCTCTTGGACATCCAGACCACCTGATCGTCGGAGGCGCTGCCCTGTGCCGCGCTGACGAAGACACGGTCGGCCGTGGTCGTGGATCGCGGATTCGGGTTATGGGTTTCTTCAGCGCCGGCGCCGGCCGAGCCGGCATTCTTGCCGAGTGAATAAATCACCGCCACAGCGTCGCTCGCCAGTGCCGTTCCAGAGGCGCAAGCCGCCGTGGCGAGGCCGGCATTGGACATTCCTGTGCCGGTGGAACATACCTGCAGGTCTGGTGCCAATACCGTGATGCCGGTGTTCTTCATTCCCGATGACGTGGTCAGCGCGCTGGTATTGGCCGTGCTTACCGAGAAGCGGATCCGATTGTCGGCATCGCTTCCCCATCCGTCCACCAGGTAGCCTTGGGAATCGACGGGGCTCAACCCCAGGGTGGCGGCCGGAAAAAGTCCATCGTAGGGGTGAGCGCAAGCGCCACCGCCGACCGGATCTTCGACGCCATTGCTGGTGCTGGAAGCAGGACAGGGCAGGCGATCGTTGGCCATGGCATAGCCCAACAAGGCGTCGCGTGCTTCAGAGAGAATTTTTTGCGTGTCACCGTACGCGCGGACATCCTGCTGGGCCGAAAGCGGCAACAACATGCCGCCCAGCAGCAGCGTGACGATGAACATCACAATGGCGAGCTCGATCAGGGTGAAGCCGCGTTGCGAGGATTCCGGCGTATGTGAGCCCTCTCTCATTTCAATACTCTTTCCCATTTCAATACACGCCACGCCGTCTTCGCTTAACGCATCCTCAATCACGCCACGGTTTGCCAGAAGCAGATTCAGAACTGTCGCCTTCGACATATTCTCGCCCCTGATCCAGATGACGTGAGGCGGGCAATCATGAACTGTTGACAGCTCTTCAAAATCCGCATCCCTGGTGACGATTACATAGCCGTGCTGCCTGGCGTAGTCCCAAATCTCAAGTTCGGTGGCGCGTTCCAGTCCGATCAGTGCAACCTGACTGCTATCGGGGAATTCGGTTTGCAGGAACGGTACCAGTCGACGAGAAAGATTCTCGTCAAGTCGCAGCTTCATCAAGCGGGTACCTGCCGCACCGAGTGCTCCCGAGTCGCTGCGTAGGCGAGGCTGGCGCGTATATCCGCCACCTCCAGTTCTGGAAAGTCTTCAAGTATCTCGCTTTCGGTCATGCCCTCGGCGAGCATTGACAAGATGTCGTAAACGCTTATCCGGAGGCCACGTATGCATGGGCGACCTCCGCGTTTGCCGGGCTCAAGGCTTATCCGATTGGTGTCATTCATTTTGACTTGCTCCAGAGCGATGCAATCGATACACAAAGACTACCTCAAGGCAAGTATTGTGCTCGAAAGTCGGCGCTGGCGCCACGGCGCGCCTCACTGCAGCCAGGTAGTCGAACGATTGCTGATCTCGACCAGTTGCCCGCGCGCCGTGGTGGTGTTTGTCGTCGGTCGCTCGGAAACAGTAAAGCCCAGGCGCAGGTTGCGGAAGGAAGGCTTGTAGCACATGTTGTCGGAGCCGCAGGTCTGGCCGTTGGGGCACAGCGGGGCGGTGCCGGCGCAGGCGCTCATCTGCTCATCGTAAATCAGCGCCGTGTCCTGCACGAAGGGTTTCGCCGTGGCGTCGAGTTCGCTTATCGGCCGCGTGGTGTTCGCCAGGGCGGTGGCGCGAGGCGTCAGCGCCTTGGGGGTGGCCACGGCCTTGTTCATGTCGCCGGGTTCATAGTCGAGTTCGAGACCAAAACGGTATGAATCGTTGTCGATCTTGGTGATGGTTCGGGTGCCGTTGTATTCGGGGGGGAAGGAGCCGGAAATGGTGACACTATTGCCGGTGTTCAGACCATGGCTCACCGACGTCACCGTGGCACGGTCGGTGCCGCTACCGTTGTCTGCCCAAGTGATGGCGGAAATGAATCTTCCCGGATTGGCCGTACCGCCGGGCAGCGTCGCCGTGAAGTGCGTCGTGTCGGTGACGGTGACGGTGAACTCGCCGTTGTAGCCGCTCGGCACGGCGTCCTTGATGACCACGGTGTCACCGGTGGTCAGGCTGTGGGCGGACGCCGTGGTCACGCTCAAAGTCGGCGGGCTTCCCGAGTTGTAGGTCATGGCCGAGATGTTGGCCGCCGGCTGGGCTTCAATGAAGAATTTCAGCAACACCGTCGTTACGCCATCCTTGGCATCGGTGGGGGCGGTGAAGGTCCGGGTCATTTCGAGGCGGGCATGGAATTCGCGAAAGGCGACCGTGGTACCGCCCATGCGATCCAGCGGAGCGACGCCGCCGGGCGGACTGGGCGCGGGTGAAGGATAGGGAAGCACCGGCGCCGGGTTGCGGGGTGCCGGCCGCGCGGAACTGTCGGGCGGAGTCGGGAGCCCATGATAATTGTCGTCGAGCAGGGGCAGGGTGACCCCGGCACCGGCATTGGCCGCACCGTGGCCCCAATACACGATCGCGACGTGGCTGCTGTTGTCCAAACCCTGGTTGGAGCCGCCGGGATAAAGGATGCTGCCTGACCAGCAACTCGAGGTGTAACAGGGGTCGTTCCGGCCATTGGACAGACTGCTTCCCGACTCGGTGAACACGCAGGAGGGAACGCCGCTTCCGTCAATGAAAGGAGAATTGCAGTTGCGTACGGTATCGAATTCGATGGCCAGCTTGGGCCAGGCGATCTCGGGGATCAGGGCATTGCCGTTGTCGCCCGAGTAGCCTAGTTGCTGCCGTGACGCGCCGCAGGCATTGGCGGCGTTGCGGTCGCCGTCGACCACGGCAAAAGTAAAGCCCTCTCCGACCCGTTTGATGCGGAAACGGAAGTAACTGCGCACGCCGGTCCCTGCGGTATGGGCCTCCGGGGTCCACGCACAGGCGTACAAGTCGGATGCGTTGGCGCCGTAATTGGAGTTGATGTCGGAACTGCCGAGGGTGAGCACGCCGGTACCTGGCGCATAGCGCGCCAGGGTGATGTCGCCGGCATCGGCCGAAACGGTGGGCGCGACCAGCGTGAGGCTGGCGCCCGGCGGAATGCAGCGGACGATGTCCTGGCCGGCAATCTGGCTGGTCGACACCTGCTTGAGCTGGCTCTGTCCGGCGAGAGCGAGGGCGCCGGTGGTGGTGAAGGCGGAGAGGTTGTTGTCCTCGAGGTAGTTGGCCGGCCAGTTGGTATTCAGGATCGAATTGGTGGCCGATACCTGGGCGGAGGTACGGAGCTGGACCAGTGATTCGCCGCCATCCGACGGGACCGGGCTCTTGGTGCCGCGCTGGCCGGCGAAAACCAGTCCCGCGGCGCAACTTTGGGCTGCTGCGCCATCGAGGGAGATACTGAGGCTTCCCGCCGTTGGTTTGAGGATGAACAGCTGGTCGACGTAGTGGCTGAAATAGCCCAGGGGATTCGTCGTGTCGTCATAGCAGGTGCTGGTTGGGACGCGGCCGACGGATTTGTCGGTGGGCGAGGAAAAGCCCGTCAAGGCGGTGGGCGTGAAGCTGCCGCCCGCGGCGATCTGGTCCCGCAGGCATTCCGTCATCCGCTCGAGCATGGAGTTGATGTCGGCGCGGAAATAACTCGATCCGCGCAGGGTCTGGAACAGTTGGGTGCTGGTCAGGGTGATGCCGCCGTCGTTGGATGCCACGCTGCAGGTGTCGGAACTGCCGGCGGGACAGGCGCCCGCCCACAGGTTTCCGTCGCCGCGGCGATTGACCAGTCCCCCGGCGGTCAGCGATTTCGTTGCCGCCGAGGTATCGCCGCTGGCGCTGTGGGTACTGCCCGCGAGGTAATTGGTGATTCCCGCGAGCTGGGTGCTGGTCACGGGATCGAGGTAATTCACCACGTCGTAGTTGCCGCCGCATTCGGGCACGCTGTCGGCGGCGGCGCCACGATTCTGGCCAGGCAGGGGCGGGCCCGGAGAAAAGATTACAGCGATCGGCCGATCGTGAGCCGATGCAATGGCGCTGGCCATCGCCGCCGTGCCGTTGGCGACCACCACGTCGATCTGGCTCAGCGTGTCCCAGTTCATCGGGCTGGCGCGTTGCACCCGCTGATGGCTGCCGGACACGGCATACCAGAGACATTCGCCGTTGCTGTCGCGAAGTGGTCCGGTACCGAGTGTGCGCCAGGGGAAGCGGCCGATGATGGTAATGTTTGACGCGTTGCCAGCGAAATTCGCCGCTTCGCAGCCTTCTTCGGTGCAGCCGGCATTGTTGTTGCGCGACGTCCCAAGATCCGGCATCGGCAGGTAACCATAGACTAGCCCGGAGGTTCCGGTCTTGAGCTGGTCGTCGCGAAAGCGTACCGCATAGCCTACCAGCGCTTCTCGCGCCTGTGCCAATGCGTCTCCGGTCGTTTGCTGCGCCCGTTCGCGAAGGAATTCCGGCGAAAGATTGCTGATGAAGAAGTACAGGCCGCCGATGGCCAGCATCGCCAGCAACGCAATGAGGACGAAACCGCTCTCCCTGCGTCGTGGGCGCCGGAAGGCGTGACCGAGCCCGATCATGGCTTCGTTCCCTGCTACCGCGGAAAATCGCGTTCTATGCAAAAAGGCATGCGAAATCGCGCGGAGGCACGCGGGGAATGTCCAAAATCGGATCCTGGCGGACATGCAACGCCACGCCCGGGTCAGGGAGACCTTCTTTCGCTGCGCGAAGGTGTTGCCACCTGTCCGCCGCCCAAGCGAGTATTGCGTTCACCGGTGGCCCGGTTCACCGCTTCGCCCACCTTGAGCTCCGCCGGCGTGTCTTCGCCCGGGGCGATCAGGGCGCGGCCGGGGTTCCTTGGCGACAGGGTTGCCTTGACACCGGTGCGCTTGGCGTCGGTCTCGTTCTGTGGATGCTGGTTGATCCAGACCGTGGTTTTTCCGCTCGACCGGTAAACCACGCCATCAAGGCTCATGGTGGTTCCCTGCAGAGCCTGGGCCTGCTGCACGTTGTGGGTGCGCTGGCGTTCCAGGGCCAGCCGTCGTTCCGGAGTAAAAAACAGTCTCCCCAGCGCAGCGGGTTCGGCGGCCCGGGCGGGAATTGCTCCCAGCAGCGCGATCATGACCGCGGCGAGAACCGGGAGTCTGTTCATTTGCGTTCCCTCAACGTGATCCATTCGAGCGTGCATTCGCCTTTGAGCGGGGCCGGGTTGTTGCGGTCGCCGGTGCCTGCCGGGGCGCGTTCCACGCTGCATGAGCGCAACTGGATGACTGCCTGCACGGAACTGCGAATGTCGTTGATCAGGGCAAGCAGTTCGCCTTCGTGGAGGAATTGCACCTGCATGCGCATCTGGCTGGCCAGAACATCGAATCCGCCCGCGGTCGGTCCGCCGGGAAGGATCGACGGGTCGACCGGGCGCTGCGGTGCGAAGTCGTACTCCAGCTTGTAGATGCGTCGCGCCGTCTTGACGCGGGCAATGGCCTCAACCCAGTCCAGACGCTGTTCCGGGCCGATGTAGCCACGGTCCTTGAGTGCCTGGAAGCGATTGATCTTGTCACGCAGTTCAGCCTGCTCGTCGCGGGCACGGGCCAGCTTGGTGCGGATGTCGTTGCGTTCCGCGGTGACCTGCTTGATGGCTTTCTCGCTTGATTTCTGCAACTGGAGGGTACTCCAGACCGCGCCGCCGCCGCAGGCGGACAGGATGATCAGGAAGGCGATTGCCCATTTCAAGCGACCCAGGTCTGAGGCGTCGGATTTCATGTGTGGCTCACAAGGCGCGTGCCAGACGCAGGGAGAACTTGGGAACGTCGCCGCCCAGTGCCCTTGCGTCGCCGGAACTGCGCAGGGCTTTGTCGGATTCAATGTCGAACGGACGGCTGAGAATGCGCACGTCGATTTGCGGGTTTCGCAGCCGGGCGGCAAAGCTGTCTATCAAGGCCAGCTGCGCGCGCTGATCGCTCGCCAGGACCAGCGGAAGTTGCGCTTCGATTTCGATGATGATCCAGCCCGCGGCCGCATTCGCACTTCCCGGCACGTTCGGCCTCGGCCCGGGGGCGGAGTTTGCGGCGGCATCGGGGCGGTCCGCCATGCGCCAGGTCAGCTTGCCCAGTTCGATTCTTGGATTCTCGTTGAGTGCCTGGCTGAGATGCGTCAGCATGGGTTCCATGCCCGGAAGACGCTTTTGCAATGCCTCGTAGCGGCTGGTCAAGGCGCGCAGATTGTCCGGCGTGAGATTTACCTTGGGCAAGCCTTCGAGAATGGCGTTATAGCGTCGGGTATCTTCGCCGGTGGCAATCCGGGTGAGGTCGGTCTGGTCCCGCAGTTCGGCGACCTTGAGACCGGTTTTCCCGGCGAATATCAGGCACGCAACAAACACGACCCATGCCACGCTGGTGAGTGCGGACCGGATTTTCCACAGGCGATGGAAGCGGGTTTCGCTGGCTTGTGCGAACTGCTGGTCCGGCGCCCGGGTTGCCAGGCGATGCATCAGCAGCTTGTCAGCGTTGCTGTCGCCGGCGGAGTCCTTCAGCTTGAACTTGCGTGCCGCCGCACCCAGGTCGGCGAACTCGAAGCGGATTTCTGTCGAGCTTTGGCAGTAGTCCTGCAAGCTGGGGGTTTGCGCGGCATCCGCCAGTATCACCGTGCGCAGCGCGCTGCCCCGGGGTATCTGCCGCTGGGCGACGAGATACTGGAATATCTTGGCCGAGTCGCTGGCGCAGACACGTCCGACTTCGTCAGCGCTGCGAGTGGCGAGCTGTGAAAGACGCGAGAAGTGGAGCTTGCCCTGATCGAAAAAGGTTTGGCGAACTCCTCCGCGGCTGAGCGTCAGCAGAAGGACGGGATCGTTGGTGCCGAGAATTAGCGGGCCGAGCTGGGCCAGCACCAGTGGAACCGAATAAACCCCGGCCAGGATCGCTTCGTTTTCACGCAAGGTATCCAGCCAGGGAGCAAACGCCTCAGCTCGCGTCAGCGCGGCAAAGAGCACCTTTTCGTCGCGCCGCCCGTCCTTGGCGCGACCCAGCGAGATCGCAAGGGACAGCGGCGTGTTGTAAAAGTACTGGCTCAGGCGCCTTTGCAGCAGGGCATTGCGGTCACCACCCTGGACGTAGGGCAGATCCTCAAGCTGGAACCCTTCCTCGGCGATATCCGCGAGCAGGTAGAACAGGCTGGAGTGATGCTTCTTGATGTAGCCCGCCAGCGCTTCGAGCCCCGCCGGTTCATTGCTGAACTCGGCTTCGATCGTGATGCGCCCCGCCCTCCAGTAGTGGGCAACAAGGCCGGAGCCGTCGGCCAGGAGTATGCGCTTGGCCGCCATCAGGTTTTCATCTTGGTGATGATGTCGTAGATCGGGCCGAGCACAGCCATCATGATCCAGCCAAGTATCAAGCCGATGGTCACCGTCATGACGGGCTCGATCATGGCCTGGACACGTTCGATGGATTCGCGCACGTCACGGTTGTAAAAATAACTGACATTCGTCAGTGCGGTGTCCAGGGCGCCGGTGTTTTCGCCCACGCGCAGCATGCGCAATACCAGGGGCGGGAAGATGCCCACATTCTGGAAGGCTACGGTCACGTTCTGGCCTTCCGCAATCAAGGCTCCGACACGTTGCAGTCCTTCCTTGATGACCAGGTTGCCGACGACATCCTCGGTGGCCTTGATCGAGTCCAGAATGGTGATGCCCGATGAATACATCATGGCGAACACCGATGCAAAGCGCGAAAGGATGATCTTGTTCAGGATTTCGCCGATATAGGGAATTTTGAGCTTGAACTGGTCGAAACGGTAGCGTGCTTTGTGATTGGTCTTGACGAGGAAGGTGACGATGCCGGCGACAAGGATGGGCGTGCCCAGCACGATGTACCAGTAATTGACAAAGAACGACGAGGTGGCGATCAGCACCTTGGTCTGCGTCGGCATGTCCTGGCCCATGCTGCGGATGAACCCGGCCATCTTGGGCACCAGGTAGATCATCATGAACAGGGTGATGGCGACTACGACGGTGCCGAGGAACGCCGGGTACATGATCAGTTTCTTGGTATGGGCCGCAAGCTCGTCCTGCCACTTGAGCGATTCGAGCAGGTTTGCCAGTACCTGGGGCAGGGCGCCGGTTTCCTCGCCGGAGCGGATCAGGCTGATCACCACATCGTCGAAGGTTTGCGGGTGCTCGGCCATGGCCTGAGACAAGGTTTTTCCGCCCTCGATGCTTTCGATCATGCCGGCCATGACTTCGCGAAAACGCGGATTCTCGACCGTATCGCGCAGGTCGGTCAGGCTCTCGAGCAGAGAGACTCCGGCACGGGCGAGCTGCTCGAGATGAAAACAGAAATTGATCAGTTCCTGACGGGTGATCTTGCCCCGGTTCATCATGCCACCCTGCTTTACCGGATCGCCATTGATGAAGTCCAGATCCATGCGCTTGAGGCGCATTTCGAGATCGATCAGATTGATGGCCTCGAGCCGTCCGAGAACCATGCGTCCCTGGTCGTTCATTGCCTTGTAGGCATAAAGTGCCATTGTCGATCAGGATCCGGGGCGCCTACATGCGCTCGGTCAGGTCGATGACGCGGCCGACTTCCTCGATCGAGGTCGATCCGTCGAGCACGCGTCGCAGGCCATCATCCGCCAGGGTGCGGAATCCCTTCGCCAGCGCCGCAGCGCGGATCTCGCGCAAGGGGGCGCGGCGTCCGATGAGGTCGTCGAGATCGTGGTCGAGACGCAGCATTTCCATGATGGCGATACGGCCCCGGTAGCCCTGGTATTCGCAATGGTCGCAGCCGGCGGCGCGATAGATGATCGGCGCCGGCTGGCCGCTGGCAACGCCGATCAGCTTGCATTCGTGCGATTCGGCAGGGTAGGGTTTGCGGCAATGGGTGCACAGGCGTCGCAACAGACGCTGGGCGATGATGCCGATGATGTTGCCAGCCATGATGTCGGGCAGCACACCGATATCAAGCAGCCGGGGAACCGCACCCAGTGCCGAATTGGTGTGCAGCGTCGAATACACCTGATGACCCGTCATGGCGGCGCGGAAGGCCATTTCCGCGGTGTCGGCATCGCGGATTTCGCCGACCAGGATGATGTCCGGATCCTGCCGCATCATCGAGCGGATGCCGTTGGCGAAATCGAGTTTCGCGGACTCGGCCACCGAGGTCTGGCGGATCATGGCCATCGGATACTCGACCGGATCCTCCAGGGTCATGATGTTCACGCCCTCTTCGTTGATGTGGTTGAGCACCGAGTAGAGCGTGGTGGTCTTGCCGCTGCCGGTCGGACCGGTTACCAGGATGATGCCTTCGGGGCGGGCCACCATGAGCTTCATCAGGCTCATCTGCTGTTCGTCGAGACCGAGTTTGTCGAGCGGGACAATGCCCTTCTGGCGGTCGAGGATGCGCAACACGATGTTCTCGCCGTGGATCGTCGGCTGAGAGGCGACGCGGAAGTCGACCGCGCGACCGCTGATATTGATCGAGATGCGACCATCCTGCGGGGCGCGGGTCTCGGCGATGTTCATGCCGCTCATCACCTTCATGCGCACGGCCATGGCTGCCCAGTAGGTTTTGTGCAGCGCGCGGATCTGCCGCAGGATGCCGTCGATGCGGTAGCGGATGCGCAGGAAACTGGCCTCGGGCTCAAAGTGGACGTCAGAGGCATCATGCTTGACGGCATCGGTGAGCAGGGCATCCACCAGGCGCACCACCGGCTGGCTGTATTCATCGAGCGAGGCGGCAAGACTTCGGTAATCGATTTCGCCGGTTTCGATTTCATGCAGGATGCCGTCGATCGACAGTTCGTGGCCATAGTACTGGTCGATGGCGCGCGCGATCTCGGACTCGCCGGCGATCAGTGTTTCGATCAGCAGGTCGGGATGGATCAGCGTGCGCAGCTTGTCGAGGGCGACGATGTCGTTCGGGTCGGCAATCGCTATCTTGAGGCGCTGGTCGCGTCTGGAATAGCTGAGGGCGAGGAACAGGTGACGCTTGGCCAGGTCGCGCGGAACGAGGCGCAAGGCGTCCGGGTCGATGATCGACTTGGAGAGGTCGACGGCCTTGTGTCCGAGGGACTCGCCGAGCGCGTCGCGCAGGGTTGCTTCAGAGACGAAACCCAGAGCGACCAGCAGCTTGCCGACCGGCTGGTTGGACTTCATCTGCTCCAGCAGGGCAATACGCAGCTGATCCTCGCTGATCACGCCTTGCGTGATGAGGATCTGGCCTATGGGTCGGCGGGGGCTGGGCGAGTTCATACTGGCGTGATTATCCCGCATCTGCCGGTGAGGGCAAGCCCCGGCAAGGGCAAGTCAGGGTTGCAGCTTTTTCAGTCGTGCAGCGACCTGATCCCGGTCGAAGCTGGCGGGGCGGGTGGCGGCTGCAGCGACGGCCTGGGCATAGTACTGCGCGGCAAGCTTGTTCTGCCGCAAATGCTCAAGACTGATGGCCAGGTTGTAGAGGATGTCGGGATTGTCCGGCTCGGCATTGTAGGCACGGAAGTAAGCCGGCTGTGCATCGCTCCAGCGGCCCGCGCGGGCGTAGAGGTTCCCCAGCGCGAAGTGCGGGGCCGCCAGCTCCGGCTGCGCCGCAGCAAGGGATTTCAACCGGCTTTCCGTCATCCCGGGATCCACTTGTCCGCGTTGATTCAACAGCGCCGATATCGCCACGGAATCCTGCGGATCGGACTCGATGATCTGGCGATACAGGACTTCGGCCTGATCATGGCGCCCCTGCCGCATGGCGATCGCGGCAAGCCCATGAAGGACATCGGTATTGCGCGGATCATTCTTGCGTGCCCGCTCGTACTCGATCTGAGCCAATGTCAGTTCGCCACGGTTGAAAGCCTCGAAGCCACGATTCAATGCCGGGTCAATCCTGAGAGGCTGACGGGTGACGCGAATCGCGCTTTCCTCGTCGGGAATTTCGGCACCCCGCGCCGGGGTACCGCGTTGGCGCGCTTGCGGTCTGGCAACCGGTTCGTCGTCGTCGTCACTTGTCGCCGCCGTCCTGGGACGCGGGGCGCCGGCAGCAAGGCCGGGAGCGGCAGCTGACGCTCCCGGAGCCGGAACAGTCGGCGCTGGCGTTACGGCGGCTAGCGTGGGTGCTGCCGTTGGCGCGGCCGGCGCCGCAGGCGGCGGCATCGGCTTCGCGATCATGCTGCCCTTGGGTTGCAGCTGCCACCAGAAGTATCCGCCGATGCCGGCGACTGACAACACTGTCAGCACGCCGATGGCGATAGTGAAAGCCTTGCGGTTTTCCTGCTTTTCCGGTTGCTTTGCGGCGAAGAGGTTCTGCGCAGCAGCCTTCACTTGGGCATCGTCGACTTCCGGGGCCGGCCGTCGAGGGCTTTCCACTGGTGCTGTTGGTATCGGGCGCGAAACAGGTTCCACGGGCATTGGCGCAGGTGGAGGTGGCGCGGCGGGCTCCATTTTTGTCGCGGCGATCGATGGCGGCGGTACCTGACGAGCGGCAGCCGCAGCCTCTTCAAGAAACTGTGCATCCAGTTCTTCGAGATGAGATGCCAGGGACATCGTGGGTTCGGCGCGATCAGTGCCCCTGTCGATTTCCTCGGGCGGCAATATGGAACCGGCCGGCAGCGGTTCCAGGGTCAGACCGCCGAAGTCTTCAGCTTCCTGGTTTCCGTCCGCACCGCCCTCGGCACCCTGGCGCTTGGCCAGTTCCGCCTTTTTCAGTGCGTCCATTAAGAGACTCATTGAGCCCCGGCCCCGGTCTGATTTGGTTGTTTCAGTTTGGTAGGCGCTGAATCGGTGAAACGCCCGTTTGTTGGCAACCAGTCCCGGAACAATTGGTAGTCCGCATTGATGCTCGGATCTTTTATGATTGTCGGCTTGAGGAAAATGACAAGTTCGGTCTTCGTGCTAGTGTCATTCCGGTTGCGAAAGAAATTCCCAACACCGGGGATGTCTCCAAGGCCAGGAACTTGATTAGTGCTCGTATTGACTCGATCTTCCATGAGGCCGCCCATAACAGCGATTTCGCCATCAGACAACCTTAGCATTGACTCCATTTCTCGTTGTTGAGTTTCTGGGACAATATTGGGCACAGCGAGTCCCGGAGTCGGATCTTGTTTTCCATTGCCTTTGAGACTCGTAATCGTCGGCCTTACGCTTAGGACAATTGATCCGTTCTCGCTGATTTGCGGCGTTAAGCTCATAACTAACCCAACTGCTATTGATCTTGGGGTTGCAGTGAAATTGTTTGTAGTGCCTGTTGTAGTTGTCGTCGAATCATTCTTAATTTCGAAATAGACGACGTTGTCCACAACCTGAAGCATCGCTGTCTGATTGTTTAGGACGCTGATTTTTGGGCTTGAAAGTACTTTCACTTTGCCAAAGGTTTCTAGCAGACTGAGTGTGGTTGATAAACCCAGTCCCGGTGCAACATAGTTCAATAGGAATGCAAAGGCACCAGGTGGTGCCGAAAATGAACCTGCTGTTCCAAATGGGTTCGGCACTACGTTCGTGGTTGTAGTAAAGCTCGGATTCTGGGCAGCCGAGAAGCCTGCTTGGGGATTTCCCGGCCTAAGAGTTCGCAAGGTTTGCCAATTTATGCCTTGCTGATAGGAATCACTCAATGTTACTTCTGCAATTGTCGCCTCTATGAGCACTTGGCGTTTTGCTGACGACATTATTCCATCGAGAAATTCCTGAATTCGTTCGTGCTGTTTCTTTTTTGCTCGAACCGATAACACTCCGGTTTCATAATTCGGAATCACCGATACCTTCTCACGAAAAAAGGAGGCACCCCTCTCGTTATCGGCTTTTGAGGCAGATTCGCCAGCTACTGATTGGTTGCCTGCGCCAGAAATGGCACCAGCATTTCCCGTCTGATTGATATTCTGTCCTCTAGCGGACTGCTGCCCTCCGGCTGCTGAAGGAGTTGGTACTGATGCTGCCCCGCTTCCTGCCGCGGTGACCCTGCCGGAGCTGCTTGCGGATGAGCTAGCAAATTGCGCGCTAATCGGTACAAAAATATCTTGTTCGTTCAAAATATCAGTGATGTTTTGGACAATTGACGCCATCAGCTGATTCACTGAGTCTGAAGTCATGGTGGTCGAAGCTTTGCCACCTGCACCACCTGTACCAGAAACTGATGTCGAAACAGAAACGTTACCTTTTACAGTCCGTGCAATATTTACATAGTCGATTTTGTAGACATATAGATAGGGGGAGTCTGGGGTGACCAATAGGTTTGGTCCATCCATTTCCCAACGCATTTCTACTTGCTTAGCGATGCGCGTGAGAATCTGCTGCAGGGTCTGGTCGATGGCATTGATAGTAACGATGCCATTAATGCCGGGGTGCACATCGACATTGAGTTTTGCATCCCGCGCCAGCGCAAACAGCAGATCCTGAACCGGGATATTGCGCACCGATACGGAATACGACTCAGTCTTGGCGGCGGCACGGGGGCGTGGCAACAGCGGCGTCGCGGCGACCGGCGTCGGGATGTCCGTGTTCGCCGCTACCTGCACTTCGGCGTTGATGTGCCCGGTCGACGAGGGCTGCTGCTGCATGCCACCGCAGGCCGTCAGGGCCAGACAGGTAGCAAGGCCTACAGGGAGCGGCGAAATCACGAAAGTGCGCAAACGAATCCCCGATTAAGAAAAATAGCCATTCTTAGCATAACACATTATATTTTAGATACAACCCAATGATTTAATTGACTCCAATGCTGTGGTGCCGGTGTCGTTTTTGTCTAACGCAAGCGGATCGCTTGCCGTGGATAGGGCTTGCTGCTGCGCAACTGCTTGGGCAGGGTTCGAATCGCGGCCGAGGCGGCCTCGCGGCTGGAAAAGTCGCCGTAGATTACTCCGTAACGTGGGGCGCCGCTGAGCTCGGAGTAGTAAACCCGAACCTTTTCAGCGTCTTCCCCGATTGCCGGAAGGCGACGCAACAGACTTTCCACTTCCGCATGACGACTGGCGTCCGTGGCAAACACCTGAATGAACCACCGGTCGTTCGGTAGTTGCTCCAACCATGGTCTGCTGGTTTCCAACAGATCCCGGGTCAGGCGCCCGACTTTGGGCTTGTCATTGGTGGGCTGCGCTTGCGGTTTTGCCTTGTCGGCGTCGGACGGGGCATTGCCTGGAGCCGACGTCGGGGGTGGCATTGCGGACGCGGCAGCAGGTGATTGAACGTCCGGCGGCGAAGCGATGGGCGCTACCGCGGCAGTTGTCGCAGCAACCCCCGCGGCTGGAGTTGCCGGAACGCCGGGTAGTGTGGGGTCCCGCGGTGGTGTCGCGCCCGGAACCGGGTTTGTCCCTGATTCGGACGTCGGTGCCGGTGGCTTCTCGGTGGCGGCCGGCGGCGGCCTGTCGTTTTGCGATGATGCAATGACTGCCAGGGCCGCAACTGCTGCTGCGGCAAAGGCCGCACCCAGCCAGGCAAGCCGCCGCTTTTTGCTTCCCCGGGATCGATAGGTGGCATCGCTGAATTCGCAATCGCGGATCGCGGCCTGCGCTTCCTTGGCTCCGATCGAATGCGCACCGGCTGAAAAGGCCGCGAGCAGCGACTTGTCGGCGATGATGTTGATGCGTCGGGTAAGTCCCAGCGAACTTTGTGTGATCAGTTTCAGCGCAGGCTGGGAAAAAATGCTGGGACCGCGATACCCGGCCGCACGCATGCGGAAGTCGAGATAGTTCGCGATGTCGTCGCGAACCAAGGGCTCAAGTCCGAAATTGTGGGTGATGCGTTCCTTGAGCTGGCGCATGTCCGGGCGCGCCAGGATATCGTTCAGTTCCGGCTGGCCGAAGAGAACCAGTTGCAGCAGCTTGCTGTGGTTGGATTCAAGGTTCGACAGAAGCCGGATTTCTTCCAGGGTGTCGGCCGGCATGGCGTGGGCTTCGTCGATCAGGACGACAACCTGGCGCCCCTCTCCATAGGCCTTGATCAATTGGTCCTGAAGCGCGCGCATGACCACCGAGGTGCGCGAGTTTTCTGCAACTTCGAGTTGCAGCTCGTCGGCAATGGCGTAAAGGATGTCGTCGCGCGAGAGTGACGGATTCGCCAGATAGACGATGGTTACGGTGTCTGGCAGCCGTTCCATCAGCACACGGCAAAGCATGGTCTTGCCGCTGCCTACTTCGCCGCTCACCTTGACGATGCCTTCGTCATGGGTGATGGCGTAGATCAGGGCGTCGAGCGTGGCGCCGCGGTTTGCCCCGTCGAAGAAAAAATCGGTGTGGGGCGTAATGCGGAAGGGGGGTTCGTTGAGTCCGAAGTGTTCCAGATACATGGGCGGTTCCGTCAGTCTGGTGCCAGGTCCTATTGCGCGGGAGTTCGCTTTTCCCTTGCCAGAGTTTCGATGCGATTGTAAAGCGTGGTGCGATTGACGCCGAGCAAACGGGCAGCCTGACTCATGTTGTTGTGCGCAAGTCGCTGCGCGGCCTCGATGTAGGCTTCTTCCCAGAGATGGAGCGTCGCATCCAGATTGAAATCGTGCCGGCTCTGGATGTCGTTCAGTGCGATGGCGATCAGTTCAGCCCGGCTGGCCATGGCAGGAGCGGCGATTGTGCTGCCGGTCGCGGACTCGCTCCCGGGATCAAGTTCCGCCTCAAGATCTTCAACACTGACTTCAATTCCGGCGAACTTGGTGGTCAGGCGGATGGCGATATTGCGTAGTTCGCGAACGTTTCCCGGAAACGGATAGGTCAGCACCCGCTGCACCGCCCCTCGGCTAAGGCGAAACTGCGGAAGATCAGCCTGGGCCGCGTAGACGCCGCGAAAATGTTCCAGCAGAACCATGCGGTCATCGCCTAGATCGCGCAGCGGCGGGATCGCAACCGTGAAAACTGACAGGCGGTGATACAAATCCGCACGAAAGCGCCCTTCACGCACTTCCTTTTTCAGGTCGCGGTTGGTGGCGGCGACGATGCGGGCCGATGATCGCCGTGCCGTGGTTTCACCAATCCGCTGGAATTCCCCGTTCTCGAGCACACGCAAGAGCTTTGGCTGGAGGTCCAGCGGAAGCTCACCGATCTCGTCGAGGAACAGAGTCCCGTCGGAGGCTTCCTCAAAATATCCGGCGCGTTGGCCGCTGGCACCGGTAAAGGCGCCCTTGGCATGTCCGAACAGGGTGGCTTCGACCAGATTGGGTGAGATCGCCGCACAATTCAATGCCAGATAGGGTCTCGCGGCCCGATCCGACAATTTATGCAAAGCGCCGGCCGCCAGTTCTTTGCCGCTGCCGGATTCACCCTCGATCAGGACGGGAAAAGGCGAATCGGCGAACTGCCGGAGTTGTGCGCGAAGTTTTTGCAGCGCCGCGCTGGCCCCGATCAAACCATCTTCAATTCCGGTTGAGGTGTCTCTAAAAGACAACACTCTCCTGATCAGCTTGCGCAGATACTCTGGATCCGCCGGTTTGGCGACGAACTCCGTAGCGCCCAGTGCGCGGGCGTGCCGTGCGTTCAATTCGTCACTCTGCCCGGAGAGCACCACAATGTGGGTTCCCGGGGCATGAGCAAGGATGTCGGCGATCAGGGCAAAGCCTTCGTCAGGCCGGTGGGGGGTCGGGGGCAGCCCGAGGTCGATCAGTGCCAGAGCGGGCGTCTGCTTGTTGTCGCGCAGGCTGCTCACCGCTTCGGCGCGAGTCGATGCGGTACGTACCGCGTACTCTCTGCCGAGAAAAAAGCCTAGAGCGTCGGCGATCAGTGGGTCATCGTCGACGATCAGCAATTCGATCTTGCTGTCCGTAGCGCTCAAGTCAGATTCCGCGGTGCTTGTTCGATCGGGCGATGCTAGCCCATTCCCGTATCCTTGCATTGCGGTTTCTGCAAGGCGTTTACCCCGCACTTCACCGCTTGTCGCCGTTGGTCGCAGGGGGGTTCTGTTAGAATCGAGGCTCAGGAATCGAGCCGGTCCTCCCCGGTGCAAACATGTCCCAGGAACCCCTCGTAGAAATCCGCGACCTGAATTTCACCTACGACAGCCGGCCTGTCCTTACCGGGATCAACATGACGATTCCTCGAGGTAAGGTTGTCGCTGTAATGGGAAGTTCGGGCTGTGGCAAAACTACAACACTTCGCCTGATAGGTGGCCAACTGAAACCGACGTCCGGTTCGGTGAAGGTCGGCGGCCAGATGGTGCATGAACTGAGTGGCGACGGGCTTTACGCATTGCGCCGGCGGATGGGCATGTTGTTCCAGTTCGGCGCGCTGTTCACCGACATGTCGGTGTACGACAATATTGCGTTCCAGATGCGCGAACACACTGATCTCCCGGAGAAAGTGATCCGCGACCTGGTGATGATGAAGCTGCACGCAGTCGGTCTTCGCGGTGCCCATGACTTGATGCCGGCCGAACTGTCGGGTGGCATGGCGCGGCGGGTCGCCTTGGCGCGAGCGGTTGCGCTCGATCCAATGTTGATCATGTACGACGAACCGTTTGCCGGCCTTGATCCGATTTCACTGTCGATTATCGGTGAGTTGATCCGCAAACTGAATGACGTTCTCGGAGCCAGTTCTGTTGTTGTTACCCATGATGTGCAGGAGTCGCTGAAAATCGTCGACTATGTCTACTTTGTCTCCGCGGGAAAGATCGTTGCGGAAGGCACGGCCGAGGAGATAAAGCGCTCCAAAGTGCCCTATGTGCATCAGTTTGTCTGGGGCGAGGCTGACGGTCCGGTGCCCTTCCAGTATCCTGCGCGGCCATACGGCGAAGAATTGATGGAAAGGGCGGGGCGACGTGGATAACGCGATAGTGCGCACATTGCGCGGGCTTGGCGAGAAGGTCACTTCCCGCGTCTGGCGCCTGGGCTACGCCAGCCGCTTTTTCCTCGCGATAATTCTCCATTCCGGCACCTCGCTGCGCCGGATCAACCTGACCATTCGCGAGATCTATTTCACCGGCGTTCTCAGCCTGATCATCATTCTGGTGTCGGGAATGTTCGTCGGCATGGTGCTGGGATTGCAGGGTTACGACACACTGCAGCGCTACGGTTCGACCGAGGCACTCGGGGTTCTGGTCTCGCTCTCCTTGGTACGCGAACTCGGGCCGGTGGTCGCCGCGTTGCTGTTTGCCAGCCGCGCCGGCTCGGCGATCACTGCGGAAATCGGCATGATGAAGGCCACGGAACAACTGTCCGCGATGGAAATGATGGCGGTGGATCCGATTGCCCGGGTGGTAGCCCCCCGTTTTTGGGGCGGCGTCATTTCAATGCCGCTGCTTGCGGCTTTGTTCTCGGCGATGGGCATCTTCGGGGGCTATCTGGTCGGCGTTCAGTTGATCGGCGTCGACGAGGGGTCGTTCTGGTCGCAGATGCAGGCCTCGGTGGATTTCCGCGAAGATATCCTCAACGGCGTGATCAAGAGCTTCGTGTTTGGCGTCATCGTCAGTTGGGTAGCTGTTTTCGAGGGCTACGATGCCGAGCCGACAGCGGAGGGGGTTTCCGGAGCCACTACCCGTACCGTTGTAACATCCTCGCTGGCCATTCTGGCCGCCGATTTCGTTCTCACCGCTTTCATGTTTACAGGGTTATGACATGAGCCGCACTACACTGGATCTCTGGGTTGGATTTTTCGTCGCTGTCGGATTGGGCGCACTGTTGTTTCTTGCCCTCAAGGTGGGCAATATGGCCTCGGCGAGTAGCGGTGATACTTATGCAATTCAGGCCAAATTTGATAACATCGGCGGCCTGAAGGTACGTGGTGCCGTAAAAAGCGCCGGGGTGGTGGTCGGGCGGGTGGCGGAAATCCGGTTTGATCCGGAAGCGTACGTTGCCGTCGTGACGCTCAATCTCGACGCCCGCTACAAGTTTCCCCGCGACACGTTTGCGACCATCAACACCTCGGGATTGCTGGGTGAGCAGTACATAGGATTCGAAGTCGGGGGCGATACGGCAATGCTCAAGGCTGGTGACACCATCAAGAAGACGCAGTCGGCCGTGGTGCTGGAAAAGCTGATAAGTCAGTTCATGTTCAACAAGGCTGCCGAGGATGGCGGCAAAAAGTAGTTCATAGGTGCCCGAACAAAAATGAAAACAAAGCTGTCAGCCCAACTCAAGTCACTTGCCCTGGCCGGAATGGTGGCTGGATTGCTCGCCGGATGTGCCACATCGGGGAATCCCAAGGATCCGATCGAGGGTTTCAATCGCGCGGTCTTTGCCTTCAACGAGGGTTTGGATACGGCGATCCTCAAGCCTGTCGCACAAGGCTATGACGCGGTTCTGCCATCGCCGGTACGTACCGGTGTTACCAATTTCTTCAGCAATATCGAGGACGTCTTCATCGGGGTGAACAACCTGCTGCAGGGCAAAATTCCGCAAGCTTTCAACGATTTCGGCCGGGTGGCGATCAACACTACTATTGGTCTTCTCGGCGTGATTGACATCGCTTCTGATGCCGGCCTTGAAAAACACGACGAAGATTTCGGTCAGACGTTTGGCCGCTGGGGTGTCGGCAACGGCGCTTATGTCGTCCTTCCATTGTTCGGCCCCCGCACCGCGCGTGACACGGTGGGTCTGATACTTGATTCTGCGGTTGATCCGGTGCGCGAACACAAGCCGAGGGGAACCCGCGACGCCGCGGTCGTCTTGCGCCTGGTGAACAAGCGGGCCAATTTTCTTGCCGCCGACAAGGTGGTCGAGGAGGCTGCGCTCGACAAATACTCCTATATGCGAGACGCCTACCTGCAGCGTCGCCGCAACCTGATACACGACGGTAATCCGCCGCGCGAGGCCGAGGCCAGCATCGATGGCGACATGGCGCCTCTTGCCGCGCCGCATGATGCCGGTGTCGAGCCGCGGGCCTCGATTGAGGCTCCCGCCGGCGGCCCGGTAGCGCTTCACCTTGCCCGGACCGAGCCTGTAGCTGCCAGCCAGTAATTTGTGCCGGACCGGATGTCTCCGGCTCCGGCCTTTCCAGGAAAGCCACATGAAATACCTTTTCGCCCTGTTCAGTTCCCTGCTGCTTGCCTTGCCGGCCGCTGCCCAGGAGACGTCTCCCGATGCACTGATCAAGACGGTCACCAACGAAGTACTTGATATCGTTCGCAAGGACAAGGAAATCCAGTCCGGGAATACCAAAAAGGCGATCGAATTGATCGAAGGCAAAGTGTTGCCGCACTTCAGTTTCACGCGCATGACCCAACTTGCGCTTGCCCGCGACTGGCGGCAGGCCAACGCGGTGCAGCAGAAAGTGCTGACCGACGAATTCCGCATGCTCATGGTTCGTACCTACTCCAAGGCGCTGACCGAGTACAAAAACCAGTCCATCGATTTCAAGCCCTATACCGGCAAGGCCGGCGAGACCGATGCGCGTGTTCGCACTGAAATCAAGCAATCCGGCGCCGGCAAGAACATCGAACTCGACTACTACCTGGAAAAGACGCCCGGCGGCTGGAAGGTCTATGACATCGAGGTTGGGGGTATCAGCCTGGTTACCAACTATCGTGACTCCTTTGCCGCCGAAATTCGTAACAACGGCATCGACGGCCTGGTGAAATCCTTGCAGGCGAAGAACAAATCGGGCGAGGCAACTTCGGTCAAGAAATGATTGAGGTCTCGGGCGAGCGCGTCGTAGTCTCCGGCCCCATGACCATGGCGGGCGCAGCCGTTCTGCTTGCCGAAGGCGAGGCTGCGATCACCAATAGCGCTGCGGTTTTCGATCTGGCCGCCGTCACCGACCTGGATTCGTCGTGCCTTGCGGTTGTATTCGGTTGGATGCGTGCCGCCCGCGATGCGGGCAAGACCGTCAAACTTCTCAATCCTCCGCAGAACCTGTTGAGTCTCGCCGAGGTTTACGGCGTTTCCGATCTGCTGCCGCAGCACTGACCGCGGCTTGCCGCCAGGTCTTTCCGAATGTCCCCCGCGATCCGCATCGAGCAGGTCTCCAAGCGCTTTGGTAGCGTCCTTGCGCTGGATGCGGTCGACCTTGAGGTTCAGCCGGGTGAATTTTTTGGCCTGCTCGGCCCCAACGGTGCCGGCAAGACAACACTGATTTCGGCGCTCGCTGGATTGGTTCGACCCGATGCGGGCAGGCTCCGGGTGATGAACCACGATGTACAGACCGACTACCGTGCCGCCAGGCGCCAACTCGGTGTGGTCCCGCAGGAACTGGTATTCGACCCCTTTTTTTCAGTGCGCGAATCACTTCAGATCCAGTCCGGTTATTTCGGTATTGCCGACAACGACGCCTGGATCGACGAGATCCTGGAAAATCTGGGCTTGACCTCGAAGGCCGATGCCAACATGCGCATGCTTTCGGGCGGTATGAAGCGACGGGTCCTGGTCGCCCAGGCCCTGGTGCATCGTCCGCCAGTGATCGTGCTCGACGAGCCGACGGCCGGCGTTGACGTCGAGCTGCGGCAGACACTCTGGTCCTTCATCCGGCGCCTGAACGAAGCCGGACATACCATCGTGCTGACCACGCATTACCTCGAAGAGGCGGAGATGCTCTGTACCCGCATCGCCATGCTGAAGGCCGGCCGTATTGTTGCGCTGGACACGACACAAAACCTGTTGCGGCGGTTTTCCACACACACCCTGCGTTTGCGTGCCGAGGGCAGCATTCCGGCCGATTTGTTGCAGGGCGCTACTGCAAGCGGTGGCTGGTGGTCGCTGCCCTTTGATGCTTTCGGCGAAGTCGAGCCGATCCTGACACGGCTGCGCGGGGCGGGTTGCCGGATCACTGATCTTGAAATCGGCAAGCCCGACCTCGAAGAGGTTTTTGTCCGCGTCATGCAAGCTTCGCCGCAAGGGCCAGCCTGAGATGCGCGGCGGCTTTTCCACCCTGCTTTACAAGGAAGT
>CAJBYR010000238.1 GCA_903959855.1 uncultured beta proteobacterium | reverse complement strand
GGGTTGATTACGACCGCCAGACCGCAATATCTGTTGGGCATGATGAAAGGCTGCTTCTCATTTTCCAGGGGGGTGCCATGAATGACTGCTTCCGGTCTTCCCCACTGGCTCTTCTGGGCACGCAGCACTCATTGGTCCCAGCGAGTTCGCCGCCGGATACCTGCCCTTGAAAGCAGTCGCAATACTTGGAGTTGCGGCAGCGGTCGCGCTTGATGAATCCGCCGACGCTGCAAGCGATAAGCTACTGACAGCCAACAGGGATACAGCAAGGCTCGATAACGTCAAAATTGACGCGGATATGGCAGAGATTCTCATTGGTTGGTCACAATTCTTATATCTATCACAGCCCCAATAATAGTAGGCAGACGATTGTCTGGCGTGCTAATCGTTCGTGCTCAGTTGCAGAAATTGTTCGATAACCTTTCGCTTCTCGGCGCAACGCATTTCGTTCCAACAAGATCGATAGGTCTTCAAGAGCTTGTCATTTTCAAAAATGCGTATTTCAAAGGGCCTCCCCAAAAGCATAGTATGTACATAGCCAACGAATGATTCGGCGAAGTCCTCTTCGGGCTTCGTTGCCGCATACAAGGTTGGGAAATTGGTTTGCTCTAGCTGCTCGTAGGTGCGGACCATCTGGCTGGCTGGCAAGCCGGCCCCAAAGTAATACACCACGTCCTTGCGATTCGAGAATTCATGCTCAAACAGGCTGGTGGATTTCTTCCCCACTTCTCCCGCCTTCCACGACAGCCGGGAGAAGGCGTACTTGTCCGGGGACCGATCCGGCGACACTGGAAGCTCCCATGGCGGGTGCAAATCCTTTCCTATCGCCAGAACATGCCCAAGCTCGTGAAGCAGGATGTAC
Source organism: uncultured beta proteobacterium (assembly GCA_903959855.1). GTDB lineage: Bacteria > Pseudomonadota > Gammaproteobacteria > Burkholderiales > Rhodocyclaceae > Sulfuritalea. Next base: position 5,420 of record CAJBYR010000238.1, on the reverse strand, counting down.
TGAATGGCGTTCCTTCGGGTATTGCCTCCATCACGTTCAATCTCTGCTTCAAGTCGGTACATTGGATTAGCCATGAACGGCGAGCTTTCCTTCCAGGTTGCCCATTCATTTGCGATGCGCGTTCCAAGCACGTCCATGTCCAGTATCACGAACCCTGCCGCGAGACGGATACTGTCGCCAGCAACATAGTCCGTATAGGCGGTGCCGCCCAGATCCTGGACAAAATATATCCCCACTAGATTTTCTGACAGAAGGTGCCTGACCGGGAGAGGCAATTCAGCCAGTGCGGCTCTCACGTCGCCCAGCAGGTCATCGGAAACGGCCATAGACCGAGGCGTGTTTTCGATTCCCTGTGTGATGTTGTCAAGGACGAGATATGTCACCAACTCTTCTGGCGCAGGACCGATTCGCTGCTCCAGTGGCATTTCCAGTGCGGCTTTCCAGTACCCAACCTTTGTAACAGGGCTTGCTAGGCGCGCCTTCGTCACGCATGGCATGTCATTGCTTCGGCAGGCCCCTGCCATCGAAACTGGCGCAAAGGAGCACCCCCCATCTACGAAGGCCACCAAAAGTAAGCACAGAATTCGTTGGAAGTTGTTCGGCACGCGCGCAATATATCGCCAATGTCGGTTGGCGCTGCTTATGCCGCCTTCCAGGCGGCAATATCATCAAAGCATAGCAAATGGCTGCTTCCCATTTTTCAGGGGTAGCCGCGAACGGCAGCTTCCGATTTCGGCCGGCGGCAGGTTTGGGCCTTAACCGCCGTCCCGCCAGCGCCGTCCCACAGGGATACCGCCTCCGTCTCCGCCGGAGGCATAACTCTTACCTTGCGCCGCGCCGCCCTTCGATCAGCGAATACACGGCGGGCACTACCACCAGCGTGAGCAGCGTCGAGGAAATCATGCCGCCGATCACCGCGATCGACAGCGGCTGGTTGGTCTCGGCGCCGGCACCCAGCCCCAGAGCGGCGGGGAAGAGGGCGAGGATCACAGTGGCCGAGGTCATCATCACCGGACGCATGCGGATCGGGCAGGCATTGCGCAGCGCGGCGTCCACCGCCATGCCCTGCTCGCGGCGCTGGTTGGTGAGGTCCACCAGCAGGATCGAGTTCTTGGCAACCAGGCCGATCAGCAGCGTGAGGCCGATCATCGAGTAGATGTTCAGCGTGTGGCCGAACAGCCACAGCGCGGCGATGCCGCCGACCACGGCCAGCGGCTGCGCCAGCATGACGATGGCGGGTTGCAGGAAGCTGTTGAACTGGCTCGCCAGCACCATGTAGAGCAGCACCAGGGCCAGGCCGAAGGCGAAGCTCATGTACTTCTGGGTTTTGCCGAACTCCTCGGCCTGGCCGATCATCTTGACCTGGTAGCCGGCGGGCAGCAGTTCCGCGGCGGCCTGGCGCACCTGCACCACGGCGTCGCCGAGCGGGATCGAGGGCGTGCCGTAGAAGGTCGCCGCGTATTGCAGGTCGAAGCGGCCGATCACCGCCGGGCCGAGTTTTTCCTCGAAGCGCGCGACGGAGTCGAGGCGCACCATCTTGCCGTCGCGGTTGCGCAGGAAGATGCGCGAGAGGTCGCTGGGCTGGGTGAAGCTGCCTTCCTTGGCCTTGACGCGGATGTCATAGCGCTGGCCGTCGCCCGGTTCGTCGTTGAACTTGGCGATGTCCACGCCGCCGGTCAGCATGTTCACCGCCAGCGCGACGTCGGCGGTGGACAGGTTGGCGTTGGCAATGCGCTGCCGGTCGGGGCGGAACACCAGTTGCGGCAGGTCGAGCTGGATGTCGCTGTCGACCCGGCCGATGCCGGGCAGGGCGGCCAGCTTCTGCTGCAGTTCGCGCGACAGGCGGCCGATCTCGTCGATGTTCTCGCCGGTGAGGACGAATTGCAGCGGCTCGCCGCGCTGGCCGCCGCCGACGATGGCGAAGGGCGCGGCGAAGGCGCGCGCGCCGGGGATGGCGGCGAGGTCGCGCCGCACGTCGGCAATCACCTGCTGCTGGCTGCGCTTGCGTTCTTCGCGCGGCGCCATGCGCACCACCACCGTACCCTGGTTGACCTGACCGGCGGTGCCCAGGCCGATCAGGGCGAACTCGGTGCGCACCTCGGGGTAATTGTTGAGCACCGCCTCGACTTCGCGCAGCTTGCCGTCGGTGTAGTCGATGCTGGAACCCAGCGGCGTGCGCAGTGAGACGCGGAAGCGGCCCTCGTCTTCGTCGGGCGTGAAGGTCTTGCCGATGTTGATGAAGAAGAAGCTGCTGGCGGCGACGATCAGCGTGGTCAGCGCCACCACCCACCAGCGATGGGTCAGCGCGGCTTCGAGCAGGCGGATGTAGATGCGGTCCATGCCGCCGAGGATGCCGTCGAGCAGGTGGTAGATGCGCCCGTGCTGCTTTTCGACCTTGAGGTAGCGCGAGCAGAGCATGGGCGTCAGCGTCAGCGAGACGAACAGCGACACCAGCACGCCGAAGGTGACCACCACCGCGAAGGAGCGGAAGAACTGGCCAAGCACGCCCTGCAGGAAGATCACCGGGGCGAAGATGGAGACCAGCGAGAGCGTCGCCGCGATCACCGCGAACACGACTTCGCGGCTGCCGTTGATCGCGGCGGATACCGGATCGGGATCGAGGTCCTCGCGATGGCGGAAGATGTTCTCCAGTACCACGATGGCATCGTCGACCACCACGCCGATCAGCAGCAGCAGCGCCAGCATGGTCAGCGAGTTCAGCGTGTAGCCGAAGAAGTAGATCACCGCGATAGCGCCCATCAGCGAGACCGGGATCGCCACCGCCACGATCAGGGTCGAGCGCAGCGAGCGCAGGAAGAACCACACCACCATCGCCGCCAGCAGGGTGCCCTCGATGATGTGTTCCTTCAGCGAATTGACGATTTCGAGAATGAACACGGCGTCGTTGGAGACAATGTTGATCGTCATCCCGGGCGGCAACTGCGGCTCGATCTCGTTCGCCAGCTTGGCCTTGATGCGCTCGGCGATCGCCACGGTGTTGGCATTGGCGACCTTGACCACACCGAGGCCCACCGTTATCTCGCCGTTGAAGCGCGCCAGCTGGCGGTTGTCGGTGAGGCCGTCTTCCAGTTCGGCGATCTCGCGCAGGTGCACGGCGACTCCGCTGCGCTGGGCGACGACCAGGCCGGCCAGGGCATCGAGCGTGTGGAATTCGAGGTCGAGCTTGACCAGGTGTTCGGTGGTCTGGCCAACGACGAAGCCGCCGGCGAGTTGCACGTGCTCGCTGGCGAAGGCGCTGGCGACATCCTGCGCCGAGATCGCCAGCGCGGTCATGCGCTCGGGAATCAGGTTCACCCGGATGGTGCGGTCGCGGCGGCCGCCGAGGCGCACTTCGCCGACGCCGTCGATGGTCTCCAGCTTCTTCTTGACCACGTTGAGCGCGTACTGGTTGAGTTGCTGCTGGGTGCGGTCGCCCTGCAGCGCCATCCAGAACATCGGCGAGGCGTTGGTTTCGACCTTGGCCACGATCGGCGGATCGACGTCCTTGGGCAGGCGGCGCAGCACCTGGTTAACCTTGGACTGCACCTCGTTGTAGGCGACGTCGACGTTCTTTTCCAGGCCGAAGGTGATGTTGATCACCGAGACGCCGGGCGATGACGTGGACTGGATGTGCTCGATGCCGGGTACGGAATTCACCGAGCCTTCGATCAGGTTGGTGACGCTGGCATCGACGATGTCGGGGTTGGCGCCCTTCAGCGTGGTGGTGACCGAGACCACCGGAAACTCGATGTACGGCAGCCGGTCCATGCCGATGCGGCTGAAGGAAATCACGCCGAACAACACCAGCACGGCGTTCAGCATCCACGCCAGGACGTGGCGCTTGACTGATAGTTCGGGCAGGGTCATTTGCTGGCGGCTGTTTCGGGCTTTTTCGCCGTGGCGTCAGCGCCGACTTTCGTTTCTGCCGCCATGCCTTTCGCCCCTGCGGTCTTACCGCCCGGCTTGGCCGGCTCCTTGATTCCCACCACGGCATTGTTGGTGAGGAATCCGGCGCCGTCGAGCGCGACTGTCTCGCCGCCGGTGAGGCCTTCGAGGATCTCGACGCGGCCGCCACGCTTGGCGCCGGCCTTGACGACTTTCTGCTGCGCGCGTTTTTGACCCTCGACCTCGGCGATGACATACACCACCTTGCCCGCCGGGCGCAGCACCACGCTCTGTTCGGGCACCGTCAGGGCGGTGGCCTTGGCCGCGATGCGCACCGTGGCATTCACCGTGCCGCCGCCGCGCAGCAAACCTTCGCGGTTGTCGATGTCGGCCAGCACGTCGAGCGTGCGGCTGCCTTCGACGATGCCGGGACGGATCTCGTGGATGCGGCTTTCGAACACCTTGCCCGGCGCCAGCGGCGAGGTCATGCTCACCGCCTGGCCGCGGGCGAGGCGTACGGCCGCGACTTCGGGGAAGGGCAGGTGGGCGCGCAGCTTGTACGGCGCGACCAGCTGGAACATCGGGTCGCCGACCTTGACGTAATCGCCGGGGGCGACGATCTGGACTTCGACCACCGCATCGAGCGGGGAGGTGACGCGGGTCTTTCCCATCGAGCGCCGGCTGTTCTCGGCGCGGGCGCGGGCGGCGGCCAATTGCTCATTGACGGCGGTGCGTTGCGCGGCGATGTCCTCGCCGGCGTTTTTCGACAGGAAGCCCTTGGCCACCAAGGCCTGCTGGCGTTCCAGCAGGCGGTCCTGTTGTGTCGCCAGGGCTTCGAGCCGGCGCGCGTCGGCTTCGTCGGCGCGATTGGCCAGCGTGGTGTCGCCGGCGTCGATCACGGCCAGCAATTCCCCTTTCTTCACGCGCTGCCCGGTGCGGGCCAGGACCTGCACTACGCGCCCGGGGACTTCGGCGCCCACTTTGGGATCGGCCAGCACTTCCAGGGTGCCGAGTGTCTCCTCGACTACTTCGAATTCGCCGCTGCCGACCTGGGTCACGGTGATCAGCGCTGGGGGCGGACCGGCCTTCTTTTCCTCGGCCTTCTGGCCGCAAGCGGTGAGCAGCACGAGGGCGAGACCTGCGGCGAATGTCTTTTGCATCATGGCAGGACCGATTCGAGGGCGAAGAGTTCCGCGATGCTTTCGCGGCGGCGGATCAGGTGCGCGTGCGCGCCGTCCACCATCACCTCGGCGGCGCGCGGGCGGCTGTTGTAGTTCGACGCCATGGCCATGCCGTAGGCGCCGGCCGAAAGTACCGCCAGCAGGTCGCCTTCCCGCAATGCCAGTTCGCGGTCGTGACCGAGGAAATCGCCTGACTCGCAGACCGGACCGACGATTTCATACGGCATCGGAGCGCCAGCCGCCGTGTCGTCAGCGCCGACTCTTGCCACCGGGACGATGTCGTGCCAGGCGTCATACAGGGCCGGACGCATCAGGTCGTTCATCGCCGCGTCGACCACGGCGAAATGTTTTTCC
>CAJBYR010000237.1 GCA_903959855.1 uncultured beta proteobacterium | reverse complement strand
GAAGGAAGGGCTCAACGTCAGCATGATGAAGACGGCCGGCTGGGCACTGATCCGCGACAAGGTGCTGAACAAGGAATACGACGCCAGCCACATGCTGGCGCCGATGCCGATCGCGATCTCGATGGGCGTGGGTTCGAACGTATCGCCGACCAACGTGATGACCATCCAGAACATCAACGGCCAGGCCATCGTGCTCGCCAACAAGCACAAGACCAACCGCGACGCGAAAAACTGGAAGGGCTTCAAGTTCGCCATCCCGTTTGAATTCTCGATCCACAACCTGCTGCTGCGCTACTACCTTGCCGAGCACGGCATCAACCCCGATACCGACGTGCAGCTGCGCGTGGTGCCGCCGCCCGAGATGGTGGCCAACCTGCGTGCCGGCAACATCGACGGCTTCCTCGGCCCCGATCCGGTCAATCAGCGCGCCGTGTTCGACGAGATCGGTTTCATCCACATCCTCTCGCGCGAAATCTGGGACGGCCACCCCTGCTGCTCCTTCGCCGTACCGTCCGAGTTCGTCAAGCAGAACCCGAACAGCTTCGCCGCGCTCTACCGCGCCATCCTCAAGGCCTCGGCCATGGCGCGCGACCCGAAGAATCGCCCGGTGATGGCCGAGGTGCTCGCGCCCGCCAATTACCTCAACCAGCCCAAGGCCGTGCTCGAGCAAGTGCTGACCGGCAAGTTCGCCGACGGCCTGGGCAACGTGAGGAACGTACCCGAGCGCGTCGACTACGACCCCTTCCCCTGGTACTCGATGGCCTACTGGATCCTCTCGCAAATGAAGCGCTGGGGCTACGTCAAGGGCGACGTCAACTACAAGGCGATTGCCGAGAAGGTGTACCTCCTGACGGATGCCAAGAAGTACATGCTCGAAGTGGGACAGACGCCGCCCAAGGAGACCATGAAGAAGTTCAAGGTCATGGGCAAGGAGTTCGACCCGCTGAAGGCCGACGCCTACGTCGACAGCTTCGCCATCAAGAAGGCCTAGCCATGTGCCGAGCCGACTCAAGCATGGCGAAGTCAGCCAACGGAGCCGCGAAGCGGCGAACACCCGTCACCCCCGCCTGGGCGGGGGCCGGGGGGCGGGGATCTAGGGGCCGACGATGAACAGCAAGCTCACGCTCAAGGCGGCCTTCATCTCGCTGATGATGCTGGCGGTCTTCCTCGGCGCGTGGCAACTCGCCACGCAGCCGAAGGAGTCCGTGGTGCAGGCGAGCGCCGACAGCGAGTATGCGGCGATGATGGGCAAGGGCAAGGAGCAGTCCGGCTTCCCGACACCGGGCATGGTCGGCAAGTCGTTTGTCACCTACCTGTCCGATCCGTTCTACGACAAGGGCCCCAACGACAAGGGCATCGGCATCCAGATCGCCTACTCGCTGGGTCGCGTCGCGCTCGGCTTTTTGCTGGCGACCATAATTGCCCTGCCGGTCGGCTTCATGATCGGCATGTCGCCGCTGCTGTACAAGGCCTTCGACCCCTTCATCCAGGTGCTGAAACCCATCTCGCCGCTGGCGTGGATGCCGCTCGCGCTGTATAGCCTGAAGGACTCGGACATCTCGGGCATCTTCGTCATCTTCATCTGTTCCATCTGGCCGATGCTGATCAACACCGCCTTCGGCGTTTCCTCGGTGCGGCGCGACTGGATCAACGTCGCCCGTACGCTGGAAGTGAATCCGCTGCGCAAGGCCTTCCTGGTGATCCTGCCGGCGGCAGCACCGACCATCCTCACCGGCATGCGCATCTCGATGGGCATCGCCTGGCTGGTGATCGTCGCCGCCGAGATGCTGGTGGGCGGCACCGGCATCGGCTACTTCGTCTGGAACGAGTGGAACAACCTGGCCCTGCCCAACGTGATCTTCGCCGTGGCGATGATCGGCGTGGTCGGCATGTTCCTCGACCTTTTCTTCGGCTGGCTGCAGAAGCTGGTCACCTACCGCGAATGAGCACACCATGAGCACGCACTTCCTCACTGTGGAGAGCCTCAAGAAGGTTTTCCCGGCGACCAACGGCGTCGCCAACCTGCCGGTGTTCGATGACATCAACTTCCACATCGACAAGGGCGAGTTCGTCTGCATCGTCGGCCACTCCGGCTGCGGCAAGACCACCATCCTCAACGTGCTGGCCGGGCTCGACGAGGCCTCCGCCGGGGAAGCCTTCATGGACGGCCGCGAAGTCCGCGGCCCCAGCCTCGACCGGGGCGTGGTGTTCCAGAGCCACGCCCTGATGCCCTGGATGAGCGTGCTCGGCAACGTCGCCTTCGCCGTGAAATCGAAGTGGCCGGACTGGTCGAAACAGAAGATCGCCGAACACTGCACCGGCTACCTGGAAATGGTCGGCCTGGGCCACGCCATCCACAAGAAGCCGGCCGAGCTTTCCGGCGGCATGAAGCAGCGCGTCGGCATCGCCCGCGCCTTCGCCATCCAGCCCAAGATGCTGCTGCTCGACGAACCCTTCGGCGCACTCGACGCGCTCACGCGCGGCACCATCCAGGACGAGTTGCTGAAGATCGTGCAGGCCACACACCAGACCGTGTTCATGATCACGCACGACGTCGATGAGGCGATCCTGCTTGCCGACAAGATCCTCTTGATGAGCAACGGCCCGCACGCCAAGATCGCCGAGATCGTCGAGATCACCATGCCGCGCAACCGCACGCGCCAGGGCATCCATCACGACCCGCAGTACTACAAGATCCGCAACCACCTGGTGGACTTCCTCGTCAATCGCTCCAAGACCTATGCCGGGGCCGAGGCCGAGATGTTCCATGATGCGAAGAACCCGCCCGTGGTGCGTCCCGGCCTGGAGGGTGATCTGGCGGCCGTGGTCGCAATGCCGGCAGACAAACCCGTGCAGCAACTCAAGCAGGTCGTCAATCAATAACCCTGAACCAAAGCAAAGGAGAAACCATGAATCGCAACGACGTTACCGAGATGATCATTGCCGCCAAGATCAAGAAGGGCCTCAAGTGGGAAGACGTGGCCAAGAAGATCGGGCTGGCCAAGGAATGGGTTACCGCCGGCTGCCTCGGCCAGATGACCTTCGACAAGAAGCAGGCAACGATACTGGGCAAGGTCTTCGGCCTGCCGCCCGATGCCGTGGCGCTGCTGCAGGTGGTGCCCTACAAGGGTTCGCTGCCGACCTCCGTGCCGACCGATCCGCTGATCTACCGCTTCTACGAACTGATCAGCGTTTACGGCACCACCTTCAAGGAACTGATCCACGAAGAATTCGGCGACGGCATCATGTCCGCCATCGACTTCAAGATGGACATGAAGCGTGAGCCGAATCCCAACGGGGATCGCGTCAACATCGTCATGTCGGGCAAATTCCTGCCCTACAAGACCTACTGACGCCCGCGCCGCGCCGGGGCAGCGTTCCCGGCGCGCAGGGCCTGCAAGGGAGCAAAACAACAATGTCAAAAATTTTCATGAAGTCCTCCTGGGGCAGCGATGACCCCACCCGCGCCGCGATGGTCTTCGGCCACAGCGCCGCCCTGGCCAGGGCCGGCCACGAAATCCGCATCTTCCTGCTGGGCGAAGCTTCGGTGCTGGCGCGCAAATCGATCCGCGACCAGCTGTTCCCGGTCGGCTGGCCGGCACTCGCCGAACAATGGCAAAGCTGCGTCGACCTGGGCGTGGCGATCGAAGTCTGCGATGCCTGCCGCATCGCACGCGGCATCAGCGATGACGACCTCGCCGGCTTCAGCGCCACCATCGGCAGCCCCGCCACCCTGGTAGCCGGCATCGAGTGGGCCGACAAGGTGATCGCCGAGTAGGCTCAGTAAGGTTTGAGATCGAGCACCGGCGTGTCGGCAAAGGCGTCGATATCGCCGATCTCGATCACATTGCCACGCACCGCCACCACCTTCACCTGGGTCAGCGCGATCAGGTTGGGGCGAAACGGCGAGCGCGTGGCGAACACGCCGCGCAGGGGGTTCTCGGGATTGCCGCGCGGATGCACCTGGAGCACGGCACGCTTTTCCGGGCTGTCGTTGCGGTCGAACCAGTACAGAACCCAAAGCGAGGAAAGTTCGTCAACGCCAAGCAGCGCCGCCTGATACTTGGGGTCGATTTCGATGAAGGTCTTGCCACCCGCCTTGCGCACCCAGCCGACCGGACTCATCGAGTAAACGGGGGCGACTTTCTGTGTCGGCTCTGCGCCAAGCGGCGCAAACCAGCAAAGCAGTGGCAGCGCGATTGCCACTGGCAGGCACAGGCGCCGGAATACGTTCCGCAGGTCAATATGCATGGCAAACTTTCGCAAGGCAGCAAGATCCGGCCATTGTGCGGCAAATGCCGGAAATCGGGCACCGGATGCAGCGCAGAGCACGCTGCTGCCTTGTCGCAGCCAGCGCTGTCGGGCATCAGGCGTCAGCATTTCGGTGTATCCTAATATACCGATTCTGGGTGCCCCAACGACCTGGGGCGGCGGAGCTCTCCTTCGGCGCCCGATGAAAGTCCGATCGACGTGAAACACCCGGAGCGCGCCAGCACCAGCGCAAATCCGGCAATTGAAGCACGCCTTCCGTGAACATCTTCGACATTCGCACGCTTCTGCTCATCATCACGCTGGTACTGGTGAGCCGCGCGATGGTCCTTGCCTACGTCTGGCATGTGGAGCGAACCTATCCACCGATCAGGTACTGGACCCTGGGATCGATCCTGGTCGCCGTCGGTGTCATGCTGACCGGGCTGCGCGACATCGCACCGCCAGTGATCTCGATCCTGCTCGCCCACCTGATGACGATCCCGGGTTGGATGCTGATCGATGCCGGCATCCTCACCGCGGCCGGTCGGCGCGTGCCCTGGCGCGCAGGGATCGCCGTCTGCACTGTCTCGATCGGTGCCCTCGCCTGGTACGGCGAAGGCACCGGGCACTACGGGGCCCGCACCGTGGCCACGTCGCTGGCGACGATCATTTTCGATCTCTACGCGATGCAGGCCTGCTTCGGCCGGAAAGCCGGATACCGCCTTGGCACCCTGCGCATCCTCGGTACCGCCCTGGCGATTTTGGCGGCCTCGAACGCCTGGAAGACCATCAGCATACTGCAGCAGGGCAATACCTCGCTGCTCGAACCGAATGCCGCGTTCGTCCAGTTCCTGGTGACGTCACTCATTTTTTGCATCGTCTCGACCGCGCTCTTCGTGCTCCTGGCGGCACAGAAACTGCAGGAAGAACTTGACCGCGAGCTCTTCGTCCGCAAGCTGGCCGAGGCCGAACTCACCAAACACCAGCAAATGCTCGAGTCGATCGTCCGCGAGCGCACCGCGGCGCTGGAGGAACGCAATGCGCAACTCGCGCAAACCCAGTTCGCCATGGACCGGGTCGGCATCGGCGTGGCCTGGAACGACATCGACAGCGGGCGCTTCCTGTATGTCAATAACGAAACCTGCCGCCAGCTG
>CAJBYR010000236.1 GCA_903959855.1 uncultured beta proteobacterium | reverse complement strand
TCCGCCGCCGCCTTGGCCACGGCCATCGAAACGGCGAGGATGGCATTGGCGCCAAGGCGCGACTTGTTGTCCGTGCCGTCGAGTTCGAGCATCGCCTTGTCGACGAAGGCCTGCTCTTCCGCATCAAGGCCGATGATGGCTTCCGAAATTTCGGTATTGACGTTCTCGACCGCCTGGATCACTCCCTTGCCCAGGTAACGACCGGCATCGCCATCGCGCAGTTCGATGGCTTCGCGCGAACCGGTGGAAGCGCCGGATGGCACCGCGGCACGGCCCATGACCCCGGATTCGAGAAGGACGTCGGCTTCGACGGTGGGATTGCCACGCGAGTCAAGGATTTCGCGGGCGACGACATCAACGATTGCACTCATGATGGTTTCCTTTCAGAGAATTCAATAGGCTTCGGCGAGCAGCATGTCGAAATCCGACACGCCTGCCCTGGCCTCGCGTGCGGCAAGGTAGTCGGGAGAATTGTAAAAGCCTCGTGCGGCGTCCATGCTGGGGAACTCCAGCACCACCAGGCGTTGGGGCTGCCAGGTACCTTCGAGCGTATCGTAGGGGGCACCACGTACCAGGTAGCGGCCGCCATGCTTCTCGACGGCGATCTGAGCCAGGCGCCGGTAGTCGGCCATGCGTTCAGGATCGGTGGAGCGCGCATCGACCACCATGTAAGCGTGTTTGGTCATGAGCTCATGCCCTTCTGTTTGATCAGCGTGTCCAGTTCCAGCAGATGCTCCAAAAGGCCCGCCATTTTCGGCAACGGCCAGGCGTTGGGGCCATCGGACATGGCTTTGTCCGGATCGGGATGGGTTTCCATGAACAGGCCGGCAACGCCAACGGCGACGGACGCACGAGCCAGCACCGGGACGAACTCGCGCTGACCGCCGCTCCTGTCGCCCTGTCCGCCCGGCAACTGCACCGAATGCGTGGCATCGAACACCACCGGGCAGCCGGTCTCGCGCATGATGGCGAGGCTGCGCATGTCGGATACGAGGTTGTTGTAGCCGAAGGAAGCACCGCGCTCACAGACCATGATGCTGTCCGCCCCGTGATTGGCTTCTTTTGCCTTGAGCACCACCTGCTTCATGTCGCCCGGCGCCATGAACTGGCCCTTCTTGATATTTACCGGCTTGCCCGAGGCGGCGCAGGCGTGAATGAAATCGGTCTGGCGACAGAGGAAGGCCGGCGTCTGCAGCACATCCACCACCGACGCGACCTCCGCGACTTCATGTTCGGCGTGGACATCGGTCAATACCGGGACACCCAACTGTTTGCGGATATCCGCGAGAATGGCCAGGCCCTGCTCCATGCCCAGGCCACGGAAAGACTTGCCGGAACTGCGGTTGGCCTTGTCGTAGGACGACTTGTAAATGAAGTTGAGGCCGAGCCCACGGCAGATTTCCTGCAACTTGCCTGCCGTGTCAAAGGCCAGTTCGCGCGATTCGATGACGCAAGGGCCTGCGATCAGGAACAGCGGCTGATCGAGCCCGACCTCAAAGCCGCATAGCTTCACTGGGCAACACCCTTGTGGGCCAGCGCCGCCCTGATGTAGGCGATGAACAGCGGATGGCCGGTACGCGGATTGGAGGTGAATTCCGGGTGGAACTGGACGCCGACAAACCAGGGATGCATCGCGGCAGGAAGCTCCATCATTTCCGGCAGATCCTCGCTTGGGGTGCGGGCGGAGATCACCATGCCGGCGGCTTCGAGCTTGGGTGCATAGATGTTGTTGACCTCGTAGCGATGACGATGGCGCTCATTGACTTCGGCACCGTAGATCTTCGCCGCAAGGGTGCCGGCCTTGATCGGGCAACGTTGAGCGCCAAGGCGCATGGTACCGCCGAGGTTGGACGTCGCATCACGCTTCTCGACGCGACCTTCGCGATCCTGCCACTCGGTGATCAGGGCCACCACCGGGTGCGGCGTATCAGCATCGAACTCGGTGCTGTTGGCACCATCAAGGCCGGCGACATGGCGCGAGAATTCGATCGTGGCAAGCTGCATGCCGAGGCAGATGCCGAGGTAGGGTACCTTGTGCTCGCGGGCGAAGCGAATCGCCGCGATCTTGCCCTCCGTGCCGCGCTTGCCGAAGCCGCCGGGAACCAGGATGGCGTCCATCTTTTCAAGGGCGGCGATGCCGCCGGTCTCGATCCCCTCGGAATCGATGTAATGAATGTGAACCTTGCTCCGGGTATGGATGCCGGCATGCCCCAGGGCCTCGGTCAGCGACTTGTAGGACTCGGTCAGATCGACATACTTGCCGACGAAGGCGACATTGACCTCATGCTGCGGATGCTCGAGTGCATCGACCAGGTTCTTCCACACCGAGAGGTTGGCCGCCTTGGCCAGGATGCCGAGCTTGTGGCAGACGATCTCGTCGATCATCTGGTCGTGCAGCATGGCCGGAATCTTGTAGATCGAATCCGCGTCGAGCGCAGCGATCACGGCCTCGGCCTGGACGTTGGTGAATAGCGCGATCTTGCGCCTTTCGTCCTCGGGAATCGGGCGGTCGGCGCGGCACAGCAGGATGTCGGGCTGAATGCCGATCTCGCGCAAATCCTTGACCGAATGCTGGGTCGGCTTGGTTTTCAGTTCGCCTGCCGAGGCGATCCAGGGAACCAGGGTGAGATGGATGTAGCAGGCATTGTTGCGGCCCTCCTGAATGCCCATCTGGCGGATGGCTTCGAGGAAAGGCAGCGACTCGATGTCGCCCACCGTGCCACCGACTTCAACGATGGCAACGTCGGCGCCTTCGGCACCGCGCTTGATGTACAGCTTGATCTCGTCGGTGATGTGCGGGATCACCTGCACGGTCTTGCCGAGATACTCGCCGCGCCGCTCCTTCTTGATCACCGACTCGTAGATCTGGCCGGTGGTGAAGTTGTTGCGCTTGCCCATCTTGGCGCTGGTGAAACGCTCGTAATGGCCGAGATCGAGATCGGTCTCGGCGCCGTCGTCGGTGACGAACACCTCGCCATGCTGGAACGGCGACATGGTGCCGGGATCGACGTTGATGTAAGGATCGAGCTTGAGGTGGGTAACCTTGATGCCGCGAGATTCGAGGATCGCCCCGAGGCTGGCGGCGGCGATGCCCTTGCCCAGACTGGACACGACACCACCGGTGACGAAGACGTATTTGGCCATGAAGTACGCAGCCACTGCGGCTGCTGCGGGAAATTCCAATCATAGCGGAAAAATCCCGGCGGCTTGAAACCCCGTGCCGGATGGGCGATCCGGCGCGGTCGTGCTTTCCTCAGGCCGGGGTTCCGTCTTTCCCGCGCCGACTCAAGCGGTCAACCAGGCCGGAAAGATTCCCCAATGAAATGAGATGCGCATAAATCACGCCCAGGCTGCCATTGGCGAACAATTCCTGTATTGCCTTTTTGTTCAGCGCGCGCAACTTGCCCTCGTCGACCACGTTCAGCCCGTTGAGACGGTACTCTGTCCCGTCGTTCAGTTTCGCCAGCGAATCCGCCGGCCGCAGCAACCCGAGTTCGTCGAGGCGCCGGCCTAGCACCTCGGTGGCCGCTGCCGCCTGGTGAAACTCGCGCAAAAACTTGATCGCGTGGTCCAGCTGCGGCGTCGGCTTGCCATCGGCAAATAGCGCTTCGCCTTCTGTGGAACTGAAGCATGGCGAGGCCTCATCGATGCAAACCAGCAAGTCGCCTCCCTGACCGTTGGCGGGAACAAACGGATAGCGCCGAACGAAGGCAGGAATGTAACGTGCGTCCCATTTTCCGGCAGCATCGACAAACAGGTTTTCATTCTCACGCAAGCCCAGGAGTACTGCCGGCAGGAGGCCGGATTCGCCGCGGGCAAACACGATCGGATATTCGCGGGCACACTCGAAAGACTCGCTGGCCACCAGTGGCACCGAATTGGTCGCGGCGGCATAGGCAAAACTCGCCGCCGGGCGTACCTTCAAACCGGCGTGAGTCTGGTCGCTCAAGGCAACCACCCGCTCGTAGAACATCATTTCAGCCATTTTTTAGCCTCGATCATGGGGATGCCGGAGGTTAACACATCCGGGCACAATGCTTTGCGATGAGTTCCTGAGGCCGGCACCACCACCGCTGCGCGTATAATTTACATCTTTCGCCGCAGGAATCTTCATGGAAGCCGAACGCATCAATGCCGTCGCCAACCGTATCGCCGACCTCAACGGGCGCGGCGAGCAACTGCGGAGGTATCTTTGACTACGATGGCAAAGCGGAAAAACTCGCCGAACTGAACCAGATCCTCGAGGATCCCAAGCTCTGGGACGACGCCGAGCGCGCACAGACGCTGGGGCGTGAAAAGAAGTCTCTCGAAGCCGTGGTCGGCACCCTCTCCGGCGTCGGCACCGGACTCGCGGAAGCGCGCGAACTATTCGAGTTGGCGCGCGACGAGAACGACGAAGACACCATGGCAGCGGTGGAAGCCGACCTCGATGCGGCGGAAAAGCTGGTCGCCGACCTCGAGTTCCGCCGCATGTTCAACAACCCGGCCGACCCCAACAACTGCTTCATCGACATCCAGGCCGGCGCCGGCGGCACCGAAGCCTGCGACTGGGCCAGCATGCTGCTGCGCCAGTACCTGAAATACTGCGAGCGCAAGGGCTGGAAAACCGAACTGCTGGAGCAGACCGACGGTGACGTCGCCGGCATCCGCAGCGCCTCGATCAAGGTCGAAGGCGATTATGCCTACGGCTTTCTGCGCACCGAGACCGGCGTACATCGCCTGGTGAGAAAATCTCCCTTCGATTCCTCGGGCGGCCGTCACACCAGCTTTGCCAGCCTCTACGTCTATCCCGAAATAGATGACTCGATCGAGGTCGAGATCAATCCCGCCGACCTGCGCACCGACACTTTCCGCGCCTCCGGCGCCGGCGGCCAGCATATCAACAAGACCGACTCGGCGATCCGCATCACCCACGTCCCGACCGGCATCGTGGTGCAGTGCCAGAACGACCGCTCGCAACACCGCAACCGCGCGGAAGCCATGGCAATGCTGAAGTCGCGCCTCTACGAACTCGAACTGCGCAAGCGCCAAGCCGAGGCCGACAAACTCGAAGCCGGCAAGACCGACGTCGGCTGGGGCCACCAGATCCGCAGCTACGTACTCGACAACTCGCGTATCAAGGATTTGCGCACCAACGTTGAAATCTCCGCTACGCAAAAGGTACTCGACGGCGACCTCGATGCCTTCATCGAGGCCAGCCTCAAGCAGGGAGTGTAAATGAAGCATGTACATGCTATGCTTGGTACATGTACATATCCTTGAGGAGCGCCTCATGCAAAACCTGACGCTTACCACTCTGCGCAAAAACCTCTTTCAGCTTGCCGATCAAGTCCTCGCCACTGGCGAGCCCGTGATCATCGAGCGCAACGGCCGCCGTCTCGCGCTGATAGCCGAACCCGTCGCGCCCGAGGCTCTCCCGAAGAAATTGCGCAGCCTGGACAATCTGCCCAAGCGCAACCTGTTCAATGGCAGCGACGATGATCTCGCGGAATTCAAGGTCTGGGACATCTCCGAATGGCGCGAACCGGAGATTCTTCTTGGTTCAGATTGATACTTGTGTTGCGATCTGGCTATACGAGGGCAAGAAGGAAAAGCTGTCGCCCCCAGCCATCGAAATCATCGAAAACCAGCCCTGCCAGTTTTCGCCGATGGTCCGCCTCGAACTGCAATACATGTTCGAGATTGGTCGTAACGATTCCGATGCCGCCACGGTGCTTGACATCATGCTCAGTCAGTTTGGCATCGACGAAGCGCATACTGATTTTTCCCTCGTTGTTCAGGCAGCTACCACTATCAACTGGACCCGCGATCCCTTCGACCGCCTGATAGCCGCCCAGTCCATCTGCGATAACGCAGTCCTCGTCACCAAAGATCGCACCATCCGCCAGCACTGTCCCAACGCTTTGTGGTGAGCAACGCCAACCCCGCAAGCGTCAGCGACTCCGGCGAGCGCCTTACTGCCTTCCTCGCGCCGCAGATCGTCGCCGAAGACCTGCCAGCGCTGTTTCCCTTACTCGCAGCACGAGAACTGATCGCCGCCTTCAGCGCCCTGTTTCACGGGAGCGAAGCCGCGGTCCAGATCCGGCTCCTGGTGCTGCGCGAAATTGGCGGCCGTGCCGATGCGCCGCGCTGGAGCCGGCGCGAGATCGACGCCCATTTCGCGTTTCTCGACGCCACCAAACTCGAGACAATCGTCAAGCGCCTGACCGAATTCGGACTGCTGCTGTGGGACGGCGACGACCGCACTTACCGCGTCTCGGCGCAAGGCCACAGCGCGCCGGCGGCGCTGTTCTCGCCGCTGCGGATGGCGGGACGGCACTTGATGTGCCACAATACACAGCTTTGTGACACATCAAGGCACAAGCATGCGTACCGTGACCATCCGCGAAGCCAGAGAAGGCCTCTCCCACCCGGAACAACTGTTCGCCGGTGACGACGAGGTCATCGTGACCAAACGCGGCGAGCCGGTGGCGCGCATCCTGCCGATCAAGCCGGGTAAGCCGAAATTCCGCTCGTTGGCGGCGTTTCGCGCCAGCCAGGTGCCACTCGATCCACCGCTTTCCCAGTCCATCGCCGAAGATCGGGAAGATCGCTGCTGATGATCTATGCCGATACCAGCGCGCTGGTAAAGCGTTATCTGGAAGAACCGTTCAGCACGGAGTTCGACACGCTGCTCCAGCAGGGGGCGATGGCGATCAGCCGACTGACTATCGTTGAACTGCGCTGCGCGCTAGCGCGGCGGCGCCGCAATCGCGAGATTGATACCCTGCGTGAGACCCGTATCAACGCGGAACTCGGATCCGACATCCAAGGCGGCGTGTTGCAGCTGAGCAGTGTCGGCGATGCTGACTTCACGGCTGCCTACCACTTGATCGGCCGCCTCGCCGACCTTCCGTTACGATCTCTCGATGCCTTGCACCTGGCCGCCGCCGAGCAGCTCGATGCAAGCGCCTTCGCCACCGCCAACAAGACCCAGGCCGACGCCGCCGCCGCGCTCGGTTTTACCGTTCATCGTTTCTACTAAGTCAAACATCATGACCGACACCAGCCAAACCCCACCCGTCGACGAAAACCGCCTGATCGCCGAGCGCCGTGAAAAGCTCGCCGCCTGGCGCGCCACGGGCAAGGCCTTCCCCAATGATTTCTCGCGCGAAAACATCGCCGGCCGCCTCGACGAGCTCTACAGCGCGAAAACGCGCGAAGAACTGGAGGCCACGCCGATCGAAGTCAAGGTCGCCGGCCGGATCATGCTGAAGCGGGTCATGGGCAAGGCCAGTTTCGCCAGCATCCAGGACGTCTCCGGACGCATCCAGATCTTTGTCAGCAACGACATCACGGGCGAGGCCACGCACAAGGAATTCAAGGGCTGGGACCTGGGCGACATCGTCGGCTGCGAGGGCTCGCTGTTCAAGACCAAAACCGGCGAACTCACCGTCCAGTGCCACAACATCCGCCTGCTGACCAAATCGCTGCGGCCGCTGCCGGAAAAATTCCACGGCCTGAGCGACGTCGAACAGAAGTACCGCAGCCGCGAACTCGACCTGATCACCAACGAGCAGACGCGCTTCACCTTCGTCGCCCGCAGCCGGATGATCCAGTCGATCCGCAATTACATGATGCACCACGGCTTCCTCGAAGTCGAAACGCCG
>CAJBYR010000235.1 GCA_903959855.1 uncultured beta proteobacterium | reverse complement strand
GTTTCACATTGAAAGTCGGTGCTGGCGCGACGGCGATTTCTCGCCGACGCGCGCGGCTTACACCGTCACCGTATCCGCCTGCTCCTTGAACTCTGCGATCTGGTCGAAGTTCATGTAGCGATACACATCGGCCGACTTGGCTTCCAGCGACTTGACCTGCTCCATGTATTCGGCCACGGTCGGGATCTTGCCCATCAACGCCGTCACGGCCGCGAGTTCGGCGGAGCTCAGGAAAACGCGGGTGTCGATGCCGAGGCGGTTGGGGAAGTTGCGGGTCGAGGTCGACACGGCCGTGCTGCCCTTCTTGATCTGTGCCTGGTTGCCCATGCACAGGCTGCAGCCCGGCATTTCCATGCGCGCGCCGGATTTGCCGAGGATGGCGTAGTAACCCTCTTCGTTGAGGATCATGGCGTCCATCTTGGTCGGCGGCGCGATCCACAGGCGGGTCGGGATGTCGGTCTTGCCCTCGAGCACCTTGCCGGCGGCACGGAAGTGGCCGATGTTGGTCATGCACGAGCCGATGAAAACTTCGTCGATTTTCTCGCCGGCGACTTCGGAGAGGATTTTGACGTCGTCCGGATCGTTCGGGCAGGCCAGGATCGGTTCCTTGACGTCGGCGAGGTCGATCTCGATCACGGCGGCGTACTCGGCATCGGCGTCAGGCTGGAGCAGGGTGCCGTTGGCGATCCAGGCTTCCATGGCCTTGACGCGGCGGCCGAGGGCGCGCTTGTCGTCGTAGCCTTCGGCGATCATCCACTTCATCAGCGTGATGTTGGAGCGCATGTACTCGACGATCGGCTCCTTGTTCAGGCGCACCGCGCAGCCGGCGGCGGAGCGCTCGGCGGAAGCGTCAGTGAGCTCGAAAGCCTGTTCCACCTTGAGGTCGGGCAGGCCTTCGATTTCGAGGATGCGGCCGGAGAAAATGTTCTTCTTGCCCTGCTTGGCAACGGTCAGCAGACCCGCCTTGATGGCGTAGAGCGGAATCGCATTGACCAGGTCGCGCAGCGTGATGCCGGGCTGCAGCTTGCCCTTGAAACGCACCAGCACGGATTCGGGCATGTCCAGCGGCATGACGCCGGTGGCCGCGGCGAAGGCCACCAGGCCGGAGCCGGCCGGGAAGGAAATGCCGATCGGGAAACGGGTGTGGCTGTCGCCGCCTGTGCCGACGGTATCCGGCAGCAGCAGGCGATTGAGCCAGGAGTGGATCACGCCGTCGCCGGGGCGCAGCGAGATGCCGCCGCGCGCCGTGATGAAACTCGGCAGGGTGCGATGGGTCTTGACATCGACCAGCTTCGGATAGGCGGCGGTGTGGCAGAAGGACTGCATCACCAGGTCGGCGGAGAAGCCGAGGCAGGCGAGGTCTTTCAGTTCGTCGCGGGTCATCGGGCCGGTGGTGTCCTGGCTGCCGACCGAGGTCATCTTCGGCTCGCAGTAGGTGCCGGGACGAACGCCTTTGCCCTCAGGGAAGCCGCAGGCGCGGCCGACCATCTTCTGCGCCAGGCTGAAGCCCTTGCCGGAATCGACCGGCGGCTGCGGCAGGCGGAACAGCGTCGAGGCGGGCAGGCCGAGGAATTCGCGGGCCTTGCCGGTCAGGGCGCGGCCGATGATCAGATTGATGCGGCCGCCGGCGCGCACTTCGTCGAGCAGCACTTCCGACTTGTAGTCGAAGGTCGAAATCGTGGCGCCGTTCTTCTCGACCTTCTTGTCATAGGGGTAGATCTCGATCACATCGCCCATGTTCATCTGCGCGACATCGCACTCGATGGGAAAGGCGCCGGCATCTTCCTGGGTATTGAAGAAGATCGGGGCGATCTTGTTGCCCAGGCAAAAACCGCCGAAGCGCTTGTTGGGGACGAAGGGAATGTCGTCCCCGGTCCACCACAAGACGGAATTCGTGGCCGACTTGCGCGAAGAACCGGTGCCGACCACGTCGCCGACGTAGGCAACCGCGTGGCCCTTCTTCTTCAGGTCCTCGATCAGCGTCATCGGCCCGCGTTCGCCGGGCTTCTCCGGCGTGATGCCGTCGCGCGCGTTCTTCAGCATCGCCAGCGCGTGCAGCGGGATGTCGGGGCGGCTCCAGGCGTCGGGCGCGGGCGAGAGGTCGTCGGTGTTGGTTTCGCCGGTGACCTTGAACACGGTGACGGAGATCTTCTTCGGCACGTCGGGGCGCTGGGTGAACCATTCGGCATCGGCCCAGGACTGCATCACGGCCTTGGCATTGGCGCTGCCCGCCTTGGCCTTTTCGGCGACATCGTGGAAGAAGTCGAACATCAGCAGCGTGGATTTGAGCGCCTTGGCGGCGACGGCGCCGACCACGGCATCGTCGAGCACATCGATCAGGGGCTTGACGTTGTAGCCGCCGACCATGGTGCCGAGCAGCTCAGTGGCCTTCTCGCGCGAGATCAGCGCGCAGGCTTCCTCGCCCTTTGCCACGCCGGCCAGGAACTCGGCCTTGACCTTGGCGGCGTCATCGACACCCGCTGGCACGCGGTGGGTGATCAGGTCTACCAGGAAGGTCTCCTCGCCCTTGGGCGGGTTCTTCAGCAGGGCGACCAGGTCGGTGGCCTGTTGCTTGCTCAGGGGCAGGGGGGGGATGCCGAGGGTGGCGCGTTCGGCGACATGGGCGCGATAGGCTTCAAGCATGGTGAGGTCCTCTCGTTGGAATCGGATTTGACAGTGGGCGGGGCTAGTGCTTGCCTTCGACCCCGAAATTGAAGAAACGGTTGCGTGCCTCGGAAGGCAAGGGCGCACCGGTAGCATGGGCACGGCGCAACAGCTCCCAGTAGTACCGGTAGGAAGCCCGATCGTGCAGCTTGCCTTCCCAGGCGATCGGCCCCCAGTGGGCATTTTGAGCGGCGAGCAGGATGCCGGAAGCCTCGGTGACTTCGGCAAAGTTGGGCCGCATGGCTTCGACAATGGGCTGAATCTGGCGCGGATGGATGCTCCACATGCGCAGGAAACCGAACTCGTTGCGGGCCCGCCGTGCATCTTCGCGGGCGACGTCCGGATCATTCAACTCGGTAGTGACGTTGTGCGCCGGAACAACACCATTACCGAGTGCAGCCGAGGCAATTTCGCACTTGGCGCGGACGACCAGAGGGTGCTCGAATTGACCGGGCGAGCGCATTGCACTGCCAGGAATTGCACCGTGGTGCGCGCTGACGAAATCCATCAGGCCGAAATCAATGGTCTCGACGTGCGGCAGCGCGGCAATCTTCCAGGCTTCGTGAAGTGCACCGGGCGTCTCGATCAGCACATGCACGGGAATCGTACGCTCGATGCCATGACGGGCGCGGGCGTCGTCGAGTGCTTCGATTTGCGTCAGGGCGTCATCGGCACTGGCGACCTTGGGCAACACGATGTATGCCACCTTGCCGCCAGTGCGGCCGACGATGATGTCAAGATCGGCGCGCCAATGGGCGTGGCTCACGTCATGGATGCGCGCACCGAAACGTTGATAGCGATTGGCCGGATCGAGGATCAGGCTGGCGACCATTTCCGCGTGCTCGGTCTCGCGACCGGCGGGGGCACCGTCTTCGCAATCGCCCGTGACGTCGAACACCGAGCGCTCGTCGATCGCGAGCTCGACCTGCAGTTGCAGGGCCTTGCGCAGGTTTTTTTCGGAGCCGGCGTAGTGCTCGCAGGCGGGAAGCGCTGGGAACGCCCTCTCCCCGCGATACAGCACTTCGGCAGGATGAAGCGTCGGGCTCACGTTGTCGGGAGTCCTTTGCACAGCTTCATCCTGCAGCGCTTCATCAGCCGAGGAGGCTGGCGACGCCGGCTTGCTCTTCCTGCAGCTCGGCCAGGGTCTTGTCCATCATCGTGCGCGAGTACTCGTCGACCGACAGGCCTTCTACGCGCATATATTCGCCGCCTTCGCAGGTGACCGGTACGCCATAGATGATGTCCTTGGGGATGCCGTAGGAGCCATCCGAGGGAACACCCATCGTGACCCATTTGCCGTTGGTGCCCAGGGCCCAGTCGCGCATATGGTCGATGGCGGCGTTGGCTGCTGACGCGGCCGACGATGCGCCGCGGGCGGCGATGATGGCGGCGCCACGCTTGCCGACGGTGGGGATGTACTCGTTCTTGTACCAGGCGTCGTCATTGACAGCGGCCGGAGCGGCCTGGCCGGCGACGGTGCAAAAGCGCAGGTCCGGATACATGGTGGGCGAGTGGTTGCCCCAGACGATCATCTTCTCGATGTCATTGACCGATTTGGCGGTGCGGGTGGCGAGTTGCGACACGGCGCGGTTGTGGTCGAGGCGCAGCATCGCGGTGAAGTTCTTGGCCGGCAGGCTGGGAGCCGATTTCATGGCGATGTAGGCGTTGGTATTGGCCGGATTGCCGACCACCAGCACTCTGACATTGCGCGATGCCACTTCGTTCAGGGCGCCGCCCTGCTCGATGAAAATCTTGGCGTTGTCCATCAGCAGGTCCTTGCGCTCCATTCCCGGGCCGCGCGGCTTGGCGCCGATCAGCAGCGCGTAGTCGGCATCCTTGAAAGCGACCTTGGCATCTCCTGTGCCGACAATTCCGGCCAAAAGCGGGAAGGCGCAGTCATCAAGTTCCATCATCACGCCCTTGAGCGCTGCCTGCGGCTTCTCGGAGGGGTGCTCAAGCAGTTGCAGGATCACCGGTTGATCCTTGCCGAGCATGTCACCGGCAGCAATGCGGAAGATTGCGGCATAACCGATTTGGCCGGCGGCGCCGGTCACTGCGACACGAACGGGGGCTTTTGCCATTTTTAAAACTCCTGTATCAGTTTGAATCGATTGGTCGAGACTGCATATCAGAATGATGCGTGGGCCTTGCGTATTCCAACATTCCTGACTGCGATGATACGTCAGGCAGCGGCAGGATGTTAAATCCTATGTTGCGCTGTGTCAATATCTATGTTTTATCTTATATAAGACATAAGACAAGGGGTGGACATGCTCAAAAAAAAGTGCTCAAATGCGAATCATGCCTGAATCCAGCGTCTCACCATCGCCGACTTTCAGCCCTCTTTATCGCCAGATAAAGAGCCTGCTGATGCAGCGTCTCGAATCCGGCGAATGGAGGCCGGGGGAAGCAATTCCCAGCGAATCCGAACTTGCGGTTCGATTCAACGTAAGCCAGGGAACGGTTCGCAAGGCGATCGACGAACTTGCCGCGGAAAACCTGCTCCTGCGCCGCCAAGGCAAGGGCACTTTCGTTGCATCGCACGATGACCCGCGTGCATTCTTCCGATTTCTGCGGCTGGTACCGCTGGCCGGAGGTATCGAGCAGGCGCAAAGCGTACCGCTTGAGTGCTGGCGCGCCAAGGCGGGGCCCGAAGTAGCCCGCATGCTCGAGCTAAATATCGGTGACCCGATCAACATCGTCCGCCGCCTGCTGCAGTTTGCCGGGAAACCCGTGGTGGTCGACGAGATTTACCTGCCTGGCAGCATATTCGGCACACTCACCCTGGATATGCTGCGTGATTTCGAAGGCTCTCTGTATAGCTTTTTCGAGAACCGCTTCGGTGTGCGCATGATTAGAGCCGAGGAGCGCTTGCGGGCCGTGCCGGCGGATCGCGCCAGCGCGGAACTGCTGAAAGTGACAGAGGGCAGCCCGCTGCTGTCGGTCGAACGGGTAAGTTTTTCCTATGCCGACAAGCCGGTCGAGTGGCGGCGGGGGCTGTACCTGACCAGCGAGCACTGCTACTTCAACGAGTTGGGCTGAGTTGCCATAAGAATTGTTTAACGCTAGTGTGTTTTGATTTATAGTGCGGCGCGTCAAAATAGGAGAAGTCCCGATATGCCCGAGATGACCAAGCAGCGTCCAAAACATCTGGCGCTCAACGAAATCCGACTGCCTCTGGCCGGCTTCGCGTCGATATTGCATCGCGTCAGCGGCGCCGGTCTATTCCTGCTGCTGCCGCTCCTGATCTGGCTGCTGCAACTTTCCCTGGGTTCAACCCAGGCCAGTACAGAAATGTTTGCCGCCGTGACCGGCAACTGGCTGGTCAAACTGATTCTGCTGGGCCTGCTGTGGGCCTTCTTGCATCACTTTTGCATGGGCATCCGCATCCTGCTGATCGACATTCACGTCGGCGTTGAAAAGCAGCAGGCACACAACTCGGCGGTCGCGGTGATGGTGGTCAGCCTGGCGCTGACCGCGATCTTCGGACTCAAACTCCTGGGAGCCTACTGAAATGCAAAGACTCGTCGTCGGGGCCGGTTACGGCCTCAAGGACTGGCTGGCGCAGCGCATCACCGGCGTCGTCATGGCGGCCTTCACGCTGATCATGTTTGCCGCCGCGCTAGGCGGTGCGATGGCATCGCGCGAAGCCTGGCAGGCATTCATGGGCAACGGTTTCATCCGCTTCCTCAGCTTCCTGTTCATTGTCAGCCTGTGTTACCACGCCTGGGTCGGCGTGCGCGACATCTGGATGGACTATCTAAATTCCGCAGCGCTTCGTCTGTTCCTGCATGTGATGACGCTGCTTGCACTGGTCGGTTACGCCGGCTGGGCCATACAGATCATCTGGAGACTCTGACCGTGCAATATTCCATTCGCAAATTCGACGCGGTCATCGTCGGCGCCGGCGGCGCCGGCCTGCGTGCCGCGATTCAGTTGTCCGAAGCCGGCTACAAGACCGCCGTGCTGACCAAGGTGTTCCCGACCCGCTCGCACACCGTCGCGGCGCAGGGCGGCGTTGCTGCCAGCCTGGGCAACTCCGAGGAAGATCACTGGCACTGGCACATGTACGACACCGTCAAGGGCTCCGACTGGCTCGGCGACCAGGACGCAATCGAATTCATGTGTCGCAAGGCCAATGAAGTCGTGGTCGAACTCGAGCACTACGGCATGCCCTTCGACCGCCTCGACAACGGCAAAATCTACCAGCGCCCCTTCGGCGGACACATGTCGAACTTCGGCGAGAAGCCGGTGCGTCGCTCCTGCGCTGCCGCCGACCGTACCGGCCACGCCATGCTGCATGCGATGTACCAGCGCAACATCAAGGTCAATACCCAGTTCTTCGTTGAATGGCAGGCGCTCGACCTGGTGCGTGATGCCGACGGCGACGTCGTGGGCGTCACCGCGATGGACATGGAAACCGGCGAGATCGTCGTTTTCCACGCCAAGGCCACCATTTTTGCCACCGGCGGAGCAGGGCGCATCTACTACTCCTCGACCAATGCCTTCATCAATACCGGCGACGGCGTCGGCATGGCGGCGCGGGCCGGCATCCCGCTCGAAGACATGGAGTTCTGGCAGTTCCACCCGACCGGCGTCGCCGGTGCCGGCGTGCTGATCACCGAGGGCGTGCGCGGCGAAGGCGGCATCCTGCGCAACTCGGCCGGCGAGCGCTTCATGGAGCGCTATGCCCCCAACGCCAAGGACCTGGCCTCGCGCGACGTGGTGTCGCGCGCCATGACCACCGAGATCAACGAAGGCCGCGGCTGCGGGCCGAACAAGGATTACGTGCTGCTCGACATCACCCACTTGCCGCCCGAGACCATCATGAAACGCCTGCCGGGCATCCACGAGATCGGCATCCAGTTTGCCGGTGTCGATTGCCTGAAAGAGCCCTTGCCGGTAGTACCGACCTGTCATTACCAGATGGGCGGCATTCCGACCAACTATCTGGGTCAGGTCGTGGTGCCGAAAAACGGCAACCCGAGCGAACCGGTGCATGGCTTCTACGCCGCCGGCGAATGCGCCTGCGCCTCGGTGCATGGCGCCAATCGCCTCGGCACCAATTCGCTGCTCGACCTGCTGGTGTTCGGCAAGTCGGCCGGCGAGACGGCCGTGAGCGACCTGAAGAACAACGTCAAGGCGCACAAGCCGCTGGCGCAGGAAGCCATCGACCGTACGCTGGCCCGCGTCGACCGCCTCAACCACCAGAAGGACGGCGCCGACGTGCATGAAACCCGTCTCGCCATGCAACGCACCATGCAGAAGCACGCCGGCGTGTTCCGCTTCAAGGACATGCTGGCCGAAGGCGTTGCGCGCATCGACGAGATTGCCGGGCAGGTGGCGCAGACGCAGATCAAGGACAAGTCGATGGTGTTCAACACCGCCCGCATCGAGGCGCTGGAACTCGACAACCTGATCGAAGTCGCCAAGGCGACCATCGTTTCGGCCAACGCCCGCACCGAATCCCGCGGCGCCCACGTGCGCGACGATGCGGTCGATTGTCCCGAGACGCCGGATGGACGCGACGACAAGAACTGGCTGAAACACACGCTGTGGTATCGCGAAGGCAGCCGTCTCGACTACAAGCCGGTGCAGATGAAGCCGATGAGCGTCGACACCATCGAGCTCAAGAAGCGCGCCTACTGACAAGGAATGACGATGACGAACGCCACCCGTACCGTCCAGTTCAAGATCTATCGCTACGATCCGGACCGGGACGCCAAGCCCTACATGCAGGACATCTCGGTCGAACTTGACTCGACCGATCGCAAACTGCTCGACGCCATGGTCAGGCTCAAGGCCAAGGACGACTCGATCGCCTTTCGCCGATCCTGCCGCGAGGGCGTATGTGGCTCCGACGCGATGAACATCAACGGCAAGAATGGCCTGGCCTGCCTCACCGCGATGGACAGCTTTCCCGAAGGCAAGCCCATCGTCCTGCGCCCGTTGCCGGGCCTGCCGGTGATCCGCGACCTGATCGTG
The DNA here is from genome assembly GCA_903959855.1 of uncultured beta proteobacterium. Lineage (GTDB taxonomy): Bacteria > Pseudomonadota > Gammaproteobacteria > Burkholderiales > Rhodocyclaceae > Sulfuritalea. The sequence goes on along the minus strand of CAJBYR010000235.1, from coordinate 4,765 downwards.
GACATGACGCAGTTCTTCAAGCAGTACCACTCGATCAAACCCTACCTGATCAACAATGATCCGCCGCCGGAGCGCGAGCGCCTGCAGTCCCCGGAGGATCGCGAGGAACTCAACGGCCTCTACGAGTGCATCCTGTGTGCCTGCTGCTCTACTGCATGCCCGTCCTTCTGGTGGAACCCGGACAAGTTCGTCGGCCCGGCCGGCCTCTTGGCGGCCTATCGCTTCATTGCCGACACCCGTGACCAGGCGACCAACGAGCGTCTCGATAACCTCGAAGACCCTTACCGCCTGTTCCGTTGCCACACCATCATGAACTGTGTTGACGTCTGCCCGAAGGGCCTGAACCCCACCAAGGCGATCGGAAAAATCAAGGAAATGATGGTCCGTCGGGCCGTCTGACCGTGAAGGAAGATCGCAGGGCGCGCATCAATCGCCTGAAATGGCATTGCCGGCGTGCGCTGCTGGAGCTGGACCTGGTTTTTGATCGCTTCTGGGAGCGTTACGAGGATAGTCTCGACGAACAGGGCGAAGCAGCACTTGAAAGCCTGCTGGAACTGGAAGACCATGATTTGTGGGCCCTGGTCAACGGACGGGAAACCGCCGATGATCAACGGCAGGCGGCAATGATTGAGCGGTTGCGGGAGGTTTCTCCCACAGCCAATTTCTGAGTGGTATCGCAATCACGGACCTTGAAAAGGATCTGAACATGAGCACGAATCGCACCGCAACCCTGACCATCGACGGCAAGACCGTGGAATTCCCCGTAATGGTGGGCACCCACGGCCAGGACGTGATCGATATCCGCAGCCTCGGCGCCAAGACCGGCCTCTTCACCTATGACTCCGGCTTCCTGTCGACCGCCAGTTGCCAATCCAAGGTTACCTTCATCGACGGCGACAAGGGCGAGTTGCTGTATCGCGGCTACCCGATCGAGCAGCTTGCGGAAAATTGCAACTTTCTCGAAGTCGCCTGGTTGCTGAAGAACGGCGAATTGCCCAACTCGAAGGAAAAAATCGATTTCGAGAACACGATCAAGAAGCACACCATGGTGCACGAGCAACTGGTGAAGTTCTACCAGGGCTTCCGTCGCGATGCGCACCCGATGGCCGTCATGGTCGGCGTGGTCGGCGCGCTGTCGGCCTTCTATCACGATGCCGTCGATTTTTCCAATCCGGAGCACCGTGCGATTTCGTTCAATCGCCTGGTCGCAAAACTGCCGACCATCGTCGCCATGGCCTATAAGTACAACACCGGCCAGCCCTTCATGTATCCGCGCAACGACCTCGATTACACCGCCAACTTCATGCACATGATGTTCGGCACGCCCTGCGAGGAATACCAGCCGAACAAGGTGTTGACCCACGCACTGGACACCATTTTCACGCTGCATGCCGATCACGAACAGAACGCATCTACCTCGACCGTGCGCCTGGCCGGTTCCTCCGGCGCCAACCCCTTCGCCTGCATGTCGGCCGGCATCGCCTGCCTCTGGGGTCCGGCCCACGGCGGCGCCAACGAGGCCTGCCTCGAAATGCTTGAGGAAATCGGCGACGTGTCGCGCGTCGGCGAGTACATCAAGCGCGCCAAGGACAAGAACGACAGCTTCAAGCTGATGGGTTTCGGTCACCGCGTGTACAAGAACTTCGACCCGCGCGCCAAGCTGATGAGCAAGGTCTGCGCCGATGTCCTGGCGGAACTGGGGCTGGAGAACGATCGCCTGTTCAAGCTGGCCAAGGAACTGGAAAAGATCGCCCTGGAAGATCAGTACTTCGTCGAGAAGAAGCTGTATCCGAACGTCGACTTCTATTCGGGCATCGTGCAGAAGGCGCTCGGCATTCCGACCTCGATGTTCACCTGCATTTTCGCGCTGGCGCGCACCGTCGGCTGGATGACACAGTGGGAGGAGATGATCACCGACCCGGAATACAAGATCGGCCGTCCTCGCCAGCTCTACACCGGCGCAGCCCGGCGCGACGTGAAGGCGCTGGCGCAGCGCTGATCCGTTTTCGGCCAAGACGGGGGGCGGCTGACGCCCCCCGATTTTTTCCCCAATTCATGAGCAGGTGACGCAATGATGAAGCAGATGCTGTCCAACTCGTATCTGTTCGGCACCAATACGCCGTACATCGAGGCGCTGTACGACGCCTACCTCGCCAACCCGGCCTCCGTCGAGCCGGCCTGGCGCGATTATTTTGACAAGCTAGGCACCTTGCCCGGCGCCGGCAATTACACCGGCCCGGATGTGGCCCACTACCCGGTGATCACCTCCTTCGCGCAGCGCGCCAAGGATGGAACGCTCCAGGCGGGGCGCACGACGGCGCAGTCGGACGGCAAGCAGATCAAAGTATTGCAGATGATCAATGCCTACCGCTTCCTCGGCAACCGCTGGGCGCAGCTGGATCCCCTGAAGCGCGCCGAACGTCCGGCAGTGGCCGAACTGGAGCCCTCGCACTACGGCTTTACCGAAGCCGATCTCGGCCAGGTGTTCCAGACCGGATCGTTTGCCGCCGTCCCTGAATCAGCGACGCTGCGGGAGATTCTGGAGGCCTGCCGGCAGACCTTCTGCGGCACCATCGGCGCCGAGTTCATGTACCTGTCCGATGTCGGCCAGAAGCGCTGGCTGCAGGGCAAGCTGGAACCGATTCGCGGCACCCCGGCCTACAGCGCCGAGGACAAGAAGCGCTTCCTGGTGCAACTTACCCACGCCGAGACCCTTGAGCGCTATCTGCACACCAAGTATGTCGGCCAGAAGCGTTTTTCGCTTGAAGGCGGCGAAGCCCTGATCCTGGCCATGGACCAGTTGATCCGCACCGCCGGCACCATCGGTGTGCAGGAAATGGTCATCGGCATGGCCCACCGCGGCCGCCTCAATGTCCTGGTGAATACGCTGGGCAAGCTGCCGTCGATGCTGTTCGACGAGTTCGAGGGCAAGAAGAAGCAGGCCTTGTCGGCGGGTGACGTCAAATACCACATGGGCTACTCGTCCGACGTCGGTACGCCGGGCGGTCCGGTGCACCTGACGCTGGCCTTCAATCCTTCGCATCTGGAAATCGTCAATCCCGTGGTGGCCGGCTCGGTCTATGCCCGCCAGGTCCGTCGTGGCGCCGACGGCAAGAAGCAGGCGCTGCCGGTGCTGATCCACGGCGACGCGGCGGTGGCCGGCCAGGGCGTGAACCAGGAGATGCTCAATTTCTCCAACACGCGCGGCTACGGCACGGGCGGCACGGTGCACATCGTGGTGAACAACCAGATCGGCTTCACCACCTCCGACCTGCGCGACTACCGTTCTTCGCTGTATTGCACCGACATCTTCAAGATGATCGAAGCACCGATCTTCCACGTCAATGGCGACGATCCGGAAGCCGTGGCGCTGGTGACGCAGATCGCCATGGAGTACCGCCAGGAGTTCAAGAAGGACGTGGTGATCGACATCGTCTGCTTCCGCAAGCTCGGCCACAACGAGCAGGACGAGCCGATGGTGACGCAGCCTTTGATGTACAAGAAGATTGCACAGCATCCCGGTACGCGCAAGCTCTACGCCGACAAGCTCGCTGCGCAGGGCGTGATCGCCGATGGCGACGCCGAGCAGATGATCAAGGACTACCGCGCGGCACTCGACGAGGGCCGCCATCTGATCGACCCCGTGATCAGCGACTACAACAGCAAGTTCTCGATTGACTGGACGCCGTACATCAACGTCCCCTACACCGAGAAATGCGATACCACGGTATCGATGACCGAGATGCAGCGCCTGTCCAGGCAGCTCACCACGATCCCGCCCAATTTCACCTTGCACTCCCGCGTGCAGAAGATCATCGACGACCGCAAGCAGATGGGCGAAGGCAAACTGCCGGTCGATTGGGGCATGGCCGAGAACCTGGCCTATGCCTCGCTGGTGGCCGCCGGCTACAACATCCGCGTCTCGGGCGAGGACGTCGGCCGCGGCACGTTCTTCCATCGCCACGCCGCCCTGCACGACCAGAACCGCGAGAAATGGGACGAGGGCACCTACTGGCCGCTGCAGAACATCCAGGAAAACCAGGGCCGCTTCATGTGCTTCGACTCGGTCTTGTCCGAGGAGGCCGTGCTGGCTTTCGAATACGGCTTCGCCACGGCGGCGCCGAACGAACTGGTGGTCTGGGAAGCGCAGTTCGGCGACTTCGCCAACGGCGCGCAGGTGGTGATCGACCAGTTCCTGTCGTCGGGCGAAGCCAAGTGGGGTCGCGGCTGCGGCCTGGTGATGCTGCTGCCGCACGGCTACGAAGGGCAGGGTCCGGAGCATTCCTCGGCCCGCCTCGAGCGCTACATGCAGCTCTCGGCCGAATTCAACTGGGAAGTCTGCGTGCCGTCCAACGCGGCGCAGGTCTACCACATGCTGCGCCGGCAGATGCTGAGGAAGCAGCGCAAGCCGCTGATCGTCATGACGCCGAAGTCGTTGCTGCGCCACAAGGACGCCACGAGTTCGCTGGAGGAGCTTGCCAACGGTACCTTCCAGACCATCATCGGCGAAACCGACAAGCTCGATGCCAAGAAGGTCACGCGTCTGGTGGCCTGTGCCGGCAAGATCTACTTCGACCTGCTCGCCGCACGTCGCGAGAAGAAAATCGGCAACGTCGCGCTGGTGCGCGTCGAGCAGTTGTATCCCTTCGACGACCGCCGCCTGTTCGAGGAGATGGAGAAGTACCCCAACCTCAAGGAACTGATCTGGTGTCAGGAAGAGCCGATGAACCAGGGCGCCTGGTACGCCAAACATCATCGCCTGGAG
>CAJBYR010000234.1 GCA_903959855.1 uncultured beta proteobacterium | reverse complement strand
TTCTGACCTGCTTCAGATTCTGTATCTCTCGGGGGCCCGCGTGGCCCCCATTTCGTCTACTCCGTCCCCACTTCTCGCCGCCAAATTACGCCGCCATTTACCGCCGCCAGATTTCTACGGATTCATGCCGCCGGCAACACCAGGGCCTGCTCAACAAGGCGCTGATTACCCGTGACGACAACGACAGCTACTGCGTCACCGCCGAGGGCTACGTCGCCCTGGGTCGCGACATGCCAGCGCCTGCGGCCCTTCACCCCGACCCAGAGGTGGAAGCCGCCGTAGCGCCGGTCAGGCCCCGCACGCGCGAGAACAGCAAGCAAGCCACAGTGATCCAGATGCTGCAGCGCCCCGAGGGGGCAACCATCACGCAGATCTGCTCGGCGACCGGCTGGCAGGCGCACACGGTGCGCGGTACCTTCGCCGGTGCCTTCAAAAAGAAACTCGGGCTCAACCTCACCTCGGACAAGCCCGACGGTGGGGAGCGTATCTACCGGATCGCGTGATCCGGAAATGATCAGGGCGGCCCGGTCACCCGAAGCCACCCTGGTCTATCCCAATAGAGACGGGATTATTTCTTGGCTTTTTTCTTCGGGGCGACAGCGGCCTTGAAACTGGCGCCAGCCTTGAAGGTCGGAACGGTGGTGGCGGCAATCTTCAGCGCCTCGCCGGTCTTCGGATTCTTGCCAGTACGTGCGGCGCGCTTGGAAGCCTTGAACGTGCCGAAGCCAATCAGCGCGACATCATTTCCCTTGGCAACAGACGCAGTAATGATTCCGAGCAGTGCATCGATGGACTTGCCAGCGGCTGCTTTGGAGACCTCGGTCTTGGCTGCCAGCGCTTCAATCAGTTCGGATTTGTTCATATTCGTGGGCTCCCTTTCGTTTGGAAAAGGGCGATTCTGACACCAATCAATCTTTTCGCAGAATGGACTTGCAATCATTCGGAATCGAAGCGTTCATGCGGTTGTCACAACAATCCACTGAACGGAGACCGCCATGACCACCACCATCCGCGCCAGATTTACCCGCAAGCCATGCACCCTCGACGAGGTGCTGCACAACAGCGACCCCAGCGCACCGCCCGAATCGATCACGATCGAGTTTCGCAAGGAAATGACCACCGCAGAATACGACGCCTTCGCCGGCACTCTGCTGGAGGATCGCGAGTGGCTCGCCGGACGCGGCGGTCATGCGGACGGACACCGGCGGGTGGTTGAGGTCAGTGCCCCGGGTCGCACCACGCTGTACGTTGATCCCTCGGGTGGCAACTACGGACGTTACGTCGGAGTCGCCGTCCAAGCACCGGAAAACGGCAACGATCAGGCCAACGCAATTCGCTGGCTGCTCGAAAACCGCCGAGTGGAAATCAACACTGACCAGGCGCTGCGCAGCTTGAGAGTTGCACTCTCCGGTGACCGTCAGGCCATGAAAATCCTCGACCAGATCGCCGCCGAAAAATGATTCAACTATTTTTGATAAATGACTTGTCTTCTCAATCAAACAGAGCGTTCATACGGTCATCGCAACGATTAACGCAGGAGGCAACGATGACCACCAAGCAAACCATACACGCCACCCAGAACGACGCCTGGGGCTTCTTTGGCACAATGAACGAACAGGCCGAAGCGGCCTGGCCGATCGCGATGACCGCGATTTCGGATGCCACTTGCCAGCCCCTCGAATCGGTCAGGCTGTTCCTCGACAGCCGCCATGGCCGCCACTTTGCGGATGACGTCCTCAACGAGATGCTACGGGGTCACAACATCAAGCAAGCCCTCGAGGCCGCAGTCATCCGTTGGATGGGCTGGACGATTGGCCGCCAGACCAGCAAGCAGTACGGCATCCCCAAGGGCCTGCCTTACCTCACCGGCTTCGTGATTCACTGCGAAGTGACCGACGAATCCTTCGCAGCCTGATCAAAGGCCACGTCATCCGACTGACGAACGGCTTTGGCGCCAGCGAAGTCCTGCCAGCGCCGCACAATCACATCAACGTACTTCGGATCCAGTTCGATCAGCCGCGCCTTGCGGCCTGACTTGTGCGCCGCGATCATCGTGGTACCGGACCCACCAAAGGGATCCATCACCACATCCCCCGGGCGGCTGGAATTCCGAATCGCTCGCTCCACCAGTTCAACCGGCTTCATGGTCGGATGTAGATCGTTCTTGGCTGGCTTCTTGATCTGCCAGACATCGCCCTGGTTTCGGTCACCGCACCAATAGCGCTCACCGCCTTCGGTCCAGCCGTACAGGATCGGTTCGTACTGGCGCTGATAATCGGCGCGGCCAAGGGTGAAAGTATTCTTGGCCCAGATGACAAAGGTCGACCAGTGACCCCCGGCGGCCCTGAAGGCAGACTGCAGGGTGTCGAGTTCGCTCGAGGACATGGCCACGTAGATACCGCCCCGGCAGTGAGCCAGCGTCGGTGTCAGGGCGGCCAGCAAGAAGTCGTAGAAACCTTCGCCGAGGTTGTCATTCATGATTGCGCGGTTCTTGCCGCGCATTTTGTCCTTGGCCGAGTTGGCGTAGTTGACGTTGTACGGTGGATCCGTGAACACCATGTCGGCTATGTCCTCACCGAGAACAGAGGCGTAGGTATCGGCGTCCGTGGAATCCCCGCAGATCACCCGGTGCTCGCCGCAGACCCAGACGTCGCCTGCTTTGGATTTCAGGGGGCCACCAGACTCCGGTACGGCATCTTCGTCAGTATCTCCATCAGTGATGGTTTCCTCACCGGCCATGATGTCGGCTAACTCGTCGGCATCAAAACCGGTGAGGTCCAGGTCGTATCCTGCCTCGGACAGTTCGGCCAATTCGGCGGCGAGCATTTCCTCGTCCCACCCGGCGTCAAGCGCCAGGCGATTGTCAGCGATCACGTAGGCGCGTTTCTGTGCAGTGCTGAGGTGACCAAGTTCGATGACCGGCACTTCCGTCAGCCCGAGCTTGCGTGCAGCTGCCAGACGACCGTGCCCAGCAATAATGCCGTGGCTGCCATCGACCAGGACCGGGTTGGTCCAGCCAAACTCGACGATGCTGGCGGCCAGTTTGGCCACCTGGGCATCGGAGTGCGTGCGCGGATTGCGCGCGAACGGGATCAGCGTCTCGACCTTCCGGTATTCGACGTTCAAGGTTGGGGTCATGGAATGCAAAAACCCGCCACATGGGCGGGTCCTAGATTGATTGGTAACTCGGATCAGGTGGTAACCGGGGTGGTAACTGGTAACCCCGGTAACCTGGTTTCGCGGTCTGACGCTATCGAAATGCCGGGCTGTTCCCTCCCGCATGGGTTTTTGGCCAGGAAGGACCCGTCAATAGTGGGCTGATTGGCATGAATTAACCTCTATGCAGCTCATTAAATACTTTCCACGAGAAAAATAGAAGGCATATACTTTCTACAGAAAGGAGAAAGTATATGCCCAAAACAGCAATTCATACGACGAGCGCTCTTGAGCCCGCTGCCGTCCTGACCAAAGCCGTTACCCGTGCGGCCGAACGTCTTGATATTAAGCACAATCTACTGGCCAAGGTTCTTGGCGTAAGCGCTTCCACCATCTCCCGACTGTACTCGGGCGAGTATCAACTGGATCAGAAGCGTAAGGAATGGGAGTTCGCTCTACTATTCGTTCGGGCTTTCCGTTCGCTGGATTCCATCGTCGGAGATGAGAACACAGCGCGCAAATGGCTTTCCAGCAAGAACCGAGGCCTCAACGGTCGTCCTGTTGAACTGATTGGCAACACTGAAGGGTTGGTTCGTGTCGTCCAGTACCTGGACGCCTCTCGCGGTCTCGTCTGAGGCCAGCGACTGGCGCGCTTCAATTTGGCGCATCGTGGAGGCACAGCATGTGGCCTCCACGATGAAACTCGTCGACAATGCCGCTGAGCAAGATCTTCTCGAATCATTGCTCGAAACCAGCAAACCGCCGTTGCCGGACGACGCCAGGGAACTGGATTACCTTCTGGCCACCCCGTTTCGATACGATCCCATACGACCAGGCTCTAGATTTCGCGGTGTTTCCGACCCCGGAGTTTTCTATGGTGCAGCGAATATTCCTACTGCTTGTGCCGAACTCGGCTACTGGCGGTGGAAGTTCCTCATCGAGGCGGAAGATTTAGACAGGATCGAACCGGTCGCCCATACGGCCTTCCGCGCCGATGTTCATACAACGTCAGTGGATCTACGTACTTCACCCTTCAACCGCGATGCAGTGCTTTGGCTGCATCCAAGCGATTACTCTCCGACACAAGCTTTTGCACGGATTGCTCGCGAAGCTGATATCGGCGCAATTGTTTATCAATCGGTGCGTGACCCCGACGCAGGGTGGTGTGCAGCAATACTGACGCCAGCCGCCTTCTCCAGCAAGAAGCATCACCCATCAACGCAAACCTGGTGGTTGGCCGTTCATCAAGATCAGGTGATCTGGCGACGTGATCATGAAACGATTGTTTTCCAGATAAACGATTCAGGGGCGACGACCAGAACCATGTCGCCACTCAAGGGTGCAAATGATGCCCTTCTGGCCCGCTCCAGCGAACAGTACCTGAGCCGGGAAGTTATACCCAATGACCTGGTGGATCCTGATGCGGATTAAGGAATCCAAACGAAAACGCCCGCAGGGACTGCCTGCAGGCGCTTTTTTCACATCTTGGCGAAATGTTAGTCCTTCGATGTTCACCGGTCAATACGGTTTATGCAATTAGTTTTCAAGTATCCATAATGCATTGCGAGCATACCCAGCGCAGCCACCAGAATCCCCCGTGCCTCAGGCTGCGACAGGGGCCGTCCGTTCCAGCCTTCCTGCACTGACCACTCCTTGATGCTCTGTCCGAGGCCAGCGACGTGCCACACCGCTGACCCGCCCGGACTCCCTACACCGCCTACGGCATCAAGCGCTTCACCGACTCGCTTGCGGGCAAAGGCCACGCGCTCGGTCATGCTGTCGCGCCATTGGCCACCGGGTATGCGGTTGAAGGCGGGGACGCTGGGACCACCCAACTGAGCCAGGACGAAGGTCGTCGAGAAGTCCTGCCCGGCGTCATGCATCTGGCTTGTGATCGTACCGTTCTTCAGCATCAGGCTCAGCGAATCGATCGTGCGGAAATGAACGTTACCCACGTGTTCGCCGGAGTCTTCGTGCACCCACTCAGCCTTACGACCGCCGGCAAGCGGGATGATGTCGCCCGGACGTAAGGGTTCGGGTTTTGGTTTAGCGGCCATCGCGCAACCCTCCGACAACAGGCTGACGGCGACCGTAGATCCGGTTGCCAATGCCTTCGAGAAACTTTCGCTCCCAACTGTCGGTGACGGTATCGAGCACCACCACCAGGACGCCTTGCTTGTGCCAGGCCGCTGCACGCATGGAACGCAGATCGTCTTCGGAGGCGGGTGTGATTGGTAGCAGTCGCGCCAGGGCACAGGTCGGGCTACGCATCACTGGCCTCCCTGGAGTGCCCAATGCATGATCGCCAGTGCGTCGGCCTCGTTGTCGTCACACGGCGCATGACCTTTGGCGCGCATGGCAGCGATGACCTCACCCTTGCCGGCATTGCCTTTGCCAGTCGCATGCTTCTTGATGGTGGCCACCGGCACGCCCTGATAAGGAACGTGATGGAGTTCGCACCATGCCGTGAGTTGTCCGAGGAAGGCACCGTAGGTATGGGCAGCGGCCGTGCCCTTGTGCGCCCGCACCTCCTCGAACACGACCCGTGTGAGCGGACCGGCCTTGATGTGCAGCTCACTGAGCCACGCCGCGAAGCGCAGCAGCGGCATGCCGCCACCTTCGAAGCGCCCGGCTTTGAAAAGTTCGGTGCCGGAGGTTACGGCGCCGCGTGGGTAAGCCAGCGCCCAGCCGGTATGCTGGCCGAGATCGAGGGAAAGGATGGCCCCGGAGTGCGTTGGTGTGGCGGCATTGCAGGCCGCTGCTGAGGTTGTCGAACGGTGTGACATGGCGGTGGTCCTCCAAGGGCTGTTGGCGGCCTGGAGGAGCACTGGCGCGACCGGGTCAGGGTCTGCGCGGCTCCCTCATGCCCGATCAAGATCGGGGTCGGGTCAGAAAAAATTCGGCTACGGCAGTTTCGTCATTACTTCATTCAGTCAGTCTAGGTACCCTCGGCAAGAGAGGTAGATAGATATTTCAATACTTACTTTTTTCTATCTATATATCTGTTGCTCTCTCTCCCTCCCTGTCGACGTCTGTTCTGGGTATGGGGCTCCATCCATATATTTTTGTAACTATAGGGTGTGGCGTTGAAAGAAGGTCAAAAGTGAAGCAACTGTCTGTCATCTTGCTAAGCCCATGATTTACAGAACCTTGATCCACTGAGCCGGACGACCTTTGCTTTGAAGCATGACCGTGTCTATCAGGCGGGCCTCGGCAAGGGTCCGCAGGACGCCATCACGCTGCCGGTGATCCATGAACTGGGTGCGTCGGGTGAACTCGCTCCGGGACATACCGGCCTGGCCCGCATCGCGCAATATCTGCATGGCCCGCTTGTGGTGCGACTCAACCTGGTTCTCTGACACGCGCGCAGTAGCCTCGCGGATGGTCAACTCGGCGCAATGGCGCGAAAGCATGATCCCCCAGTCCGCATCGTGACCTTCGATCTGGGGATCGACAGGGTCGCGTGACACCGCACGGATCAACGCCAGCTTGGTCGCGTTCTCCTCGATACGTGCCAGGATTGACGAGTAGCCCGTGCCACGCGAGGTGCGTAACTGTCCCAGCAGTTCCTGATCAAGCTGCTTGAACGCCGCTTTGGCCTGGGGCGTCATCGCCACCACACGGGGATCCACAAGCACTTCATCAACCGCCCCTATATCGGCCAGATTGCCGCTCAGCTTTCCACCACCCTGGTGAATGAGGATGAGCCGGTCAATCAGATCCGTAGGTGGGTCGATGACGCCGAAGGCTTCGTTACTGTCCGGGAAGTCGTTTTCGCTTTCCATGATCAGGAAGCGAGCAAGCGATCCGTCGGCCACGTTGGATGCCTGTAGCGCCTGCCAGAAATGCAGGGGTGTCGTGGTGCCGTAAATGCATGCACACGGCTGGTGGATGGCACGGTGGGCATTGTTGTGCTGAGTGCTGGCGTATTCCACGCCGAAGTAGGTAGTGCCGGCGGTGGTGTACAACTCCGTCATCAGGTCCAGGATTTCGCACACATAGCGTGGCGACCGCTTGCGATCTGCGGCTGCCGACAGAAACATCCCAAACTCGTCCAGCTGAAACAGGATGGCGGGCTGCCGCTGAATTGCAGTCAGCAAACCTGAACCCGAGGCGATCTTGTTGCCTCCCAGGTATTGAAGCAGATTGGCTGTGCGGAATAGCTCATTGATAACGACCCGGCTATGGTTCTTGCCGGCACCGCTCTCCGCGATCCCTACGACGTAAAGGTTCGAACGGGTATTGCTTTCGGTGCGGTACTTTCGACCCATGAGGGCGCCGATGGCACAGAGGCTGGCGCCCAGAGCCAGGACGGGCTGGGGTCGTTTGGCGGATGCCCCCATCAACGCCATCATGTCCGCGATCACGCCACCCACCTGGTCCCACCCTATTGGCAAGGGCTTAGGCGGCGGTAACGAATCTTCCGACACTGGCTCCGGGCTGATCCGGTTTCCCGCCTGCAGCGCTTCCAGCAGTTCACGCGCCGGGTGGTGGCCATTCACGACGATCTGACCGTTGAGTTGCAGATCGGCCGCCGGTACCCACCCATTGTCGAGCGCCAGCTTGTACACAGTGCCGGCACCGATACGTTGTGGTGCAAAGCTGCGCCAGCTTTTTGCCGTGGTCTTGATCTCGTTCTTTTGTGAGGTCGCTGACCAGGCCTCGAAGAGTGGCCAGCCGTCGTCACCCAGTGCGCCCTTCATGGCCATGCCGACCCGCACCCAGCTGTCGTAGTCGAGGTCGTCGTTGATGATGAAGCTCAACGCATCTTCGACCGCCTCCAACGTGCCGCGCTGTTCAGGCAGGTTGGCGCATTCCTTTGGCGTGCGTAGTCCCGTACCAAGGCTCTTTGGCCGAAGTTCTGCCGGAATCAACAGATAGGCCTCTTTGGCAAACTCCCGGGCCTGCGCTTCCGTGATTGCCGGTAATTCGTCCATGGCCAGCTCGGCCAGCGTCGACACTGGCCATTCATATGGCTTGCCGGTATCCGGGTGGATGCCGTAGGCAATGAACTGCTGGCCGACGCCGAGCACTTCAATTGGCGGATACTTGAAGCCACCAAAAGGCTGAACGGCCCGATAGACAAGCAGGCGTTTGGGGGCATGGCCAATGCGTACCGCCGGAGTGTCGCCCAGCATGCGCTTGGCCAGACCTTCGATTTTCTCGGCAACCGCCTTTGATTGCAGCACGTCGATATCGATACCGATGACCTTGCCGGCGGCGACGCCGATCCCGGAATCCGGCCAGTCGCCCCAGATATCGACTTCATTGTCTGTGGTGTCACGTTCGCAGTGGCGGCTCCACTTTGGGTAATCCTGCCATTGGCCACGGCGGAAGATCCCTGGCTTCTTGGTGTTGGGCTGAATCGGCAGGATGGGAAAACCTGCATCGACGAGCTTGGCGCCCAGTTGCGCCATATAACTTGAAGCTGTCACAGGCCCGCCTTAGAACGGTACAGGCTGGTGCTGATAGGCATCACGCAGATGATCCTGAAATGCGGTCACCACGATATCAACCAGCAATGCCCATTCCTGTTCAGACCACTGCGCCAGATCTGTCCGGCCCAGTGATTCGACGTATTCGCCAGCGGCAGCACCAGCGTGACGCAGTGCCGCTTCTTCGTGTTCATTGGGATCAATCATTCCTTCAAGCCTCGTAGTAATGTTGAGACAGCTCATGGAGCACAGCCATAGATCGTGACCTCTCCTGCGGATGATGCGCGGCGAAAACCCGAAGCCCCGGGTTTCGCGCCGGCAGATGTCACAGACCATCAGAAACGGGCCGCGACGATTTCAGTGAAGCGGCCGCTGGGGCGGACCGCGATCTCGGCCGGGCACTTCAGTTGAGCGGTGCAGGCAAGCGCTTCTTCCACATCGGTGGGCAGAGGCACACCCGGTGCGCGGTTTGCCCACCAGCTGGCGGCCTTCTGACGCGGGTATCCCTGGTGCTCGATGCAAACCCACTCGCTGTGGCTGGTCAGGCCGCTCCAGTAGTCGACCCGCAGTGAGGGCGGCTTGCCGGGCTTGTCGTGGCGCGCATAGCTGACGCGCGTGACCGGTACCCACTGTGATTTACCCGAAGACACCACGTCCAGATGACTGGCGTTGGCGTCGAGCTTGATTTCAGGCGGCGGAAACATGTGTCCGCAGTCCGGGCACTGGCGGGTGGCGGCATGCACGATACTGTTGCAATCCGGGCAGGCTTTGGTGGGGGCCACGCCGTCTTCACCGCCCTTGGGGCGCTTGGGTTTGATGGCGTCGATCGGTCCATGGCGTTCGATGTTGCCGGCAAAGTCGAGTACCAGGCAGTCCGTTTTACCCGGCGCCAGGCGGCAGCCGCGCCCCACGATCTGCACATACAGGCCGGCCGACTTGGTTGGCCGCAACATCGCGAGCAGATCGACGGCCGGTGCATTGAAGCCGGTGGTCAGTACGTTGGCGTTGGTCAGGCACTGGATCTTGCCCTGCTTGAACGCGGTGATGATGGCTTCGCGCTGCGCGCTGGGCGTGTCACCGACGATGGTTTCGCACGTGACGCTACGGGCACGGACGGCATCGCGCACGTGATAGGCGTGATCGACCCCGGCGCAGAAGATCAGCCAGCTTTTGCGGTCCTTGGCATACGAGAAGATTTCCTCAACGGCGCTTTGAGTGATGGTGTCTTTGTCGATGGCCGCTTCGAGGTCCCTGGCTATGAACTCGCCACCCCGGGTGCCCACGCCGGTGACATCGAGTTCGGTGACCATACGCTTCGAAATCAGCGGTGACAGGTAGCCGGCATCGATCAGTTCGCGCACCGAGACCTCATAAGCAATATCGGTGAAGATCGAATCATCCCCTTCGTGCAGCATGCCGGAATCAAGCCGATACGGCGTCGCCGTCAGGCCGATTACCTTCAACAGCGGGTTGATGCGCTTCAGTCCATCCAGGAAGCCGCGGTACATGGTGTTCGACGAGCGCGGAATCAGGTGGGCTTCGTCGATCAGCACGAGGTCGCATTGCTGTACGTCGTAGATCCGCTTGTGAATGGACTGGATACCGGCAAACAGGATCTGAGCGCCGATGTCGCGCTGCTTGAGCCCGGCAGAATAGATGCCAGCCGGGGCCTCGGGCCAGAGACGCTTGAGTTCGGCGTGGTTCTGTTCGATCAGTTCCCGAACGTGGGTGACGATCAGGATGCGCTGGTCCGGGTAGGCTTTCAGCACGCCTTCCACGAACGTCGCCATGACCAGCGACTTGCCGCCCGCCGTCGGAATGACCACCAGCGGATTGCCGGTGTCGGCATGGAAGTAGTTGTAGATGCCCTGGATGGCACCACTTTGGTAGGTACGTAAGGTGAGACTCATGCGGATGCTCCTGTGTAGGTGTTCGTGTATTTGTTGAATCCGGTATCCCGCCAGCGGTAGCCGGCGGGAAACAGGTACTCAACCCAATCCTCTCCAGCATCGACTTGCTGCGCTGGTACCAACTGCGGCAAATAGAGGTGGAATTCGCACGCGCTGCGCTGATCTGCCTCTGTGAGGAATCGTTGATGCCGGTTGCACTGCCAGCCACTCTCGACCGGCGTGGAGTGCAGGCAGGTACGGCAATTGACCTGGGCGGCAACCGTGCCATCACGGTCGCCATGGCACAGCGCTGCGTGGTTGCAGAACCGGCACTGGTACCAGCTCGGGTCGTCCGTCATGCGCGGCGGCGGCGCCATCGAGAATATGATTCGTCCGGCCTTGTCGATCAGGCGCTCGGCAAAGGCCTGGTCAACTTCAATGCGCTCCACGTACAGGTCGTCGGTATCCTTATTGACGGCCAGGTACATGGCCCGGGCGATGCCGGTCAGGTGCATGTAGATTTGCATCTGGGCGAAGTGCTGCGGCTTGCTGTCCCGCACCCTCTTGGCCACGAGGTCACCGAAACTCTTGTTCGAGTGGGTCTTGAACTCGAGTACATGCCAGGTCTTTGGCGCTTCCAGCAGGTTGATGGCGACGCCATCGAGTGACCCGCCGAAGTGGCCGCCGTGGGCCTTCACCTGAAGCTGCCGCCCAGTCTCCGGATCCACTTCCAGCACCGTTGCGCCGGTGCGGCGCAGATTGACAACCAGCCGGGATTCTTCAAGCTGGCCGGTTTCGAACAAGCGCAACAGGCGACCGGGGTGATCACTGCGTGTGACCCAGCGGAAGTCATACCAGAGTGCACGTTCGCAGTCCTTGCCGATGAGCGATGCACCCAGGTGACTGCGGAAGCCGTCGCCGGCATCCGCTTCGTAAGCGGCGAAGATGGCGTCCCGGGTCGGGCAGGAGATGGCGGGTAGCTCAGCCATCCTGCTTCCCCTGGGCTTCATGAAGTTGTTTGGCATGGCTGACCAGACCGGCCCACTGTTCATCGGTGCATTCGCCACGCAGAACTTCAATCAGGGTGTCCTTAAAGCGGTCGCGATGATCACCCGGGTTTAGCGTCGCAACGTGCGCGGTCAGCTGGGCCATTTCCTGCTGTTTGAGGCGGAGTGCTGTTTTTGCCCGGTGGTACCAGGCAGGGTCCAGGCCTTTCTTGTCCGCCTGGCGACGAATATCCGTCGTGGCGATCTGGATACGGATGGAGGCAATTTCACCCTGCAGCGCGACCAGTCGGTCCCGGCATTCCTGCCGGGAAGCTGGCAAACGCAAGGTTTCGGTCTGATTGAACTGGTCGCGCATGGCTGGCAGCACCGATCAGGCCTGACGCTTCCAGGGCAAGCCGTTCGCTGCCGGCGTATTGGGCGCAGCTACGGTCGTTACCGTTGCAGAACGGAATCCTGAATTGCTCGGCGCCGGGGCTGCGACGGCATCAGCGTTGCGTGGCAAATAGCGAATGGAGTTGCTTTCACCGTACATGCCTTTGGGCGGCCGGACGCGGACGTCTGCAATCAGCGGGATCATGTGCAGTTGCTCGCTGTTGCTGACTTGCATCTTGCCAACCGCGCGGCAGATCGACGACAGGGTGCGCTGGGCAATCTGTACCGCATCGGTGTTGGCGTTGACCAGGTTCAGGCGGTCAAACAGTTTCCGCCCGGCGTATTGGCCGTCGAGAATGTCGACTTCCAGATACAGGTACTGGCCGTGACCGTCCTTGGTAACGCGCATTTCACTGGCAACAATCTGCGCCAGATACTTGCCGGGTGGCAGGACATCGTAGCCATTGCTCGGTTCAATGGAGGATGCGTCGAAGGTGTGTCCGAATGAAGCCATGGTATTTCTCCTTTTTCAGGTGCGAGTGGTGGTGGTTTGCGACGGTGATAAGGTGGATTGCAGCGAGTCAGGCATGGCCTGGATGAAGCTCTGCCAGTCCAGCGGCAAGGTGTCCGGCAGGCTGTAGCGGTTCTTCGCCAGGAAGGCCGGCCGTTCGGCGGTATGGATGACCCGTTCACCGGAGCCCATGGCCCGGTTCACCTTCTTGTTGAAGCCGACATCGGCTTTCACGGTGCTGATGCGATAGTTGGCGAAAAGGACAAGATCCGAGTGCTCCTGCAGCAGGGCGGCAGCGCGGGTGTGGAGCTTGATGACGTAACGGTCGTAGGGGTCGTGCTCCGGACTGTCGAAGCGCTTGATGTCGGTGTGAGCGATCTGGATCACCGTCATGCCACGGTCGTCACGCAAAGCGTTCAGGCCGTCGATGTACTGGCGCCAGAGATTGAGTGCGGCGACGTAGCCTTTGCCGTATCCGGCATCCTCAATGGAGGCCCAGCCGTTGTCGCGGCAGGCCCGGCCCCAGACCAGCGGCTCCAGCCAATCGACGCTGTCGACAACGACCGTCTTGAAGTCATGACTCTCGGTGTAGAGCGCCGCCAGTGCGTCAATCACATCCTCGAAGGTGCGTGCCAGTGGAAAGTGTGACGTTGCCAGGGTGCCCAGCCCGTCCTCGGTCTGCACAAATACAGGGGCATTGGCGTCGGCTGCGAAGGTGGTTTTGCCGACACCGGCGACACCGTGAATCAGAACGCGCGGCGGCTTGGGCGAGTTGGTGCGCGTCAGTTGAGCGAGTGAAATTGCCATCATTTACCTCCGCTGAAATGGCTGTCATTGGCGGCCTGAGCCTTGGCCAGTTCCAGCTTGTAGATGGGTTTGCCAGTCTTCAGCGTGCGGGCCGGCTCGAACAGATTGCGGACTGCCGCAGGCCAGGCGCCATACTTGGTTTCGGAAACCTTGATCTCGATGGCAACGTATTCCTCGGGGTTTTCGCCCCACTTGCGCAGTGCCTCGACAGCTTCCTTGAGTTTTTTCTGGTCGTACTCGGTGCGCTTTGGCAAATCGGCGATGACGACGTAACCGTCTTCCTCGAAGCGCACGGAGCCGGTGGTTTTGCCGGCCTCCTGGCGAAGTTGTTGCGCACGGTCGGCAAAGCGATGATTCATCACAGACTGCAGAAACACCTTGTACTGACCGACGGCCTTTTCCGTTGAGGCGACTCGCTGGAGCAACCGGTCGAGTTCGGCGATCGGCAGATGCTCAAGTTCCGCCATGTAAAGCTGGCCCAGTTCGTCCAGCACTTCGGGTTCGTGAATCATGGTTAGCTCTTTCAGTGAGGGTGGCGGGAAATAGCGGCGGTGTTGGCTTGACGCAAACGTGACCGGATCTCGGGAGGTTTTAGGGAACTGCCGGACCGGATGGCGAGGTAACGGTAGTGGCTGTCACCGACCTTCACGCTGAACAGGTGCACCAGTCCGAGTTCGCAGGCAATCCAGGCGCGGCGGGCAACGGAATGGACACGGCCACGGTCCTTCGTCGACAACTCACTGGCCACTGCAGAGCGATCGAGCAGCAGGAGTCCTTCGTGGTACTGAATGGATTGCCCGACCAGCGCGCTGGCAATCCAGTCGCACAAGCCGGCCTCGGTCAGCGGCGCCGGTGGAACGTGCGCCGACTGAATTCCGGTGCGACCAACATCCACGGCCAGGCCAAACTGGCTATGTGTGGTGTTCGTCAATTTTTCGGTTGCAAGCAAATCAGTCTCCCTGGGTGTGTTCGTCGGTTTTGTCTTTTAGGCACCAGCCGGTCGGGCCGTGGTTTTTCTTTGCGTCATAAAGATTGATACCGTGCGAGGTGGTTGTTTTTCTCAAGGCACTCGGAACCGATCAAGCGGCGGCCCGGAAGCCGAACATGCGCAGATGCATCTGCAAATCGGAAACCCTGCGGTAGAACGTTGCAGTGGAGGTGCCGGAGTCCGTGCAGGCGTTGGGCAAATCTTGGTGTCTTGCGAGCAGCTCGAACAAAGCCACTTGGTCATCGCTCATGAAGGCGATGGCCGTTTCGAGGTCACAGAGGGCTGCGCTCTCGGAAAAGAGGTCACGATCCTCTGCCCATAGAGGTATAGCGTTGTCAACGAACGGATCCGGTTCCGCTAGCGCCTCGGCGTCGTTGGCGGCTTCCTCATCGGAAGTTAATGTCAGGCGAGAAGGTTCTTTCTTGAGGGCGTCGAGGAAATCTTCCTCCCCTGAACTAAATGTCAGGCGGGAACGGTCTCTCTTTAGGGAGTTGAGGAAATCTGCCGTGCGGTGCTCAGATACCACCCCGGTAAAAGTCCCTGCGCTGGATTTGTTCGGGTCGAAGTGGCTGGCACGTTCGAGTAGATCGAGAACTAAATCTTGATACAGGTCCTCGCGGTCAGCCTGTGACAGGCGTGCCGTTACTGCTGCGCGATAGGTGCGCGTCTTGGCAGCATTGATAGTGGCTGCGAAGTACTGGTCGTTGGCAGCGAAGCCGACTCCAGCAGATATATCAACGTCGGCAGCGAGTTGGGATGTGCCGACAGGCGCGTCAGCGGCGGTGCTGCTAGGGATATTTAGTTCCACGATTGCGGTTCCATGTTTGATGACATGGCGCCATGATCGGGGTCTGAAAGATTGAAAAAAACACGCGTGCAGCGCACGCCGCTCGCTTTACGGCGATGCTGGTACTACCTCGTTCGTAGGATGTACAGCGTCGAATTGAGCCGGGAAATGTACGGTCTCCGGCGGAGACTGTACGGCTATCAACGGAAACGAATACCCAGCTCCTTGGCTCGAGTTCGGATCCAGCCGACGACTGTCCTGTGCTCGCGTTCAATTCCCTGTTTGGCTAGGACATCAACGTAGTGTGCACCGGCCTTTTCTGCGCTCGGGAACTGGGTTGTATTCGTCTCCCACTGGTCCAGGACCTGCTTCCTTATGGCGTTGTTTGGTTGATGGCGAGCCCGGTTGAGTTCTTTCGCATGTTCAACTTGCCGAGCTTTACTGACTTCTTCGACCTGCTGAAGAATCTCCGCGCGAATTCGATCAATGTCTTCGTCAGTCACAGGCTGATGCGTTTGCTGAATTTCGTGAATGCGACCGTCGTATCTCTTGCGCATTCGTTCCATATCCCGCATTCGTTCTGCATAGCAAACAGCATCCATGGCAGCAATGAGCGATTGCCCCAGCCGGGCAGTATGAAATGAACTTAGAGTGCCGGGCTCTCGTTTGACGTACTCCATCTTCGTGAGATCGAGATCAAGCTCAAGAGTCTTGGCGTAATCCCCTACAAGCCACAGCGCCAAGATAGCGAAATACTCGTATTCCTTGACATCATTAACGTCGACAGTTGTTGGGTCAAAAAATGTCCCGACGGCTTCCTGCAGGGCATCGAGATCCGAGGTGTTCTCAGAAGTTCGAATGTCGTAGTGATCATGTGCCTCATCTTTAATACTGTAGTACCGACCGTCTTCGTCACCATCTAAGAGTTCGTATCGGCCATCGTTCTTGATCATTTCGATGGACGCATCTTTCTCTTGGTCAAAGTAAATATCAATCAATTGGCTAGCGTCTTCGGCCAAGAGACGAATTTCGCGGTCCGACCTTCCGTACAGGACCCCGCGTGCGCGAGATGCAATCCAGTTCGCCTCGTGGAATGGGGAATAAGGAAGTTTGCCCTTCAGTGGATCGAAGTACTTGAACTGGTCGTAGTAGCTCATGGTCGTTATTGCTCTTTGCAAGTATGAGTGCGGCTTCGGATCGAATCGTTCAGCCCGGGCATGAAACCGCGGCAAGGTTGTAATTTTCCCTAAATGCCGGCGCGAAGTCACTATCGTCGCCTGGGCTGAGAAAAATCCCCCGGTCCGACGGTATGAACCTACATGACCACCGAACTTGATCCCAATTGCAACCTGCGGATGCCTCCATTACGGGCCATCGCCATCATCCTCGCCCACGGCGTTGTTCGGCTACCCCAGCGCCAGAAAGACCTTGATAACTCCACTGAGCTGGGTACGCAAAGCAAGGCCGACAACAATATGACAAGTAACAGCATTGGGTAATTGCGATCATATATATGACATGCGCGGCGAGCCCAATGTTCTTGACACCTGACGAGATCGGCGAACTGACAGGCTACCAGCCGCAGTCGGTGTCACATCAATGTAAGTGGCTTGATCGCCACGGCTTCCCGTTCGAGCTGTCGGCGGCAGGCCGGCCGAAAGTGCTACGGGCTTACGTGGAACGCCGTTTTGGACTTGCTTCCTCTGTGCAGAAGAGCGAATCTGGGCCTGATTTCAGCCAGTGGGAGAAGCAGTAACATGGTCGGCAGACGCAAAGTCGCATCACGCTTGCCACCGAGGTTGTATGTCACCAAAGGCAAGCGAGTTACCAGCTACTGGACAATCTTGCCTGGGAATAAATGGGTTGGCTTAGGGCGCGACCTGATCGCCGCCAAGAAGAAACTGTTTGAGCTTATAGAAAACGTCGTTCCAGCAGGAACGGTGGCAGAGCTGATTGACAATTACCTTCGTG
Organism: uncultured beta proteobacterium; assembly: GCA_903959855.1. Taxonomy (GTDB): domain Bacteria; phylum Pseudomonadota; class Gammaproteobacteria; order Burkholderiales; family Rhodocyclaceae; genus Sulfuritalea. Next base: position 941 of record CAJBYR010000234.1, on the reverse strand, counting down.
ACGAGTTGCGCCCGCTGGTAGCGCAAGGAAAGCGCGCATATCGTACGCTCAGTGACCGTGTAGAGCAGGCCGTCAATCTGAAAGCGGCGTTCGGGAAAATGAGCATTCAGGATGTGACGCCAAATCACGTTTGGAAGTATCTCCACAAATACCGCGGCCGCGCAGCGCCGGTGCGGGCAAATCGTGAGATTACGTTCTTGAAGGCTGTCTATTCATGGGCGCGCGACCAGGGGCTGATCCGCGATAATCCGTGCACCGGTGTCAAGATGAACGAAGAGGTGCCGCGCGATCGACTTGTCAGCGATGACGAGTTGACGGCTTTCATCAAATTGGCGCGCGAGGACGGCGATATCAGCACAAGGGCAGCGCTGGCGTTTCAGATTGCATTCTTGACGGGCAAGGGCCAGGGGCAGATTTTGCGGCTGTCGCGCAGCCAGATTTCCGACGAGGGCATTGAGTTCGCCAAGAGAAAGGGCGGCGCTCGCGTGCTGGTCACCTGGTCAAACGAATTGCGCGCAACCATCGATGAATCATTGGCAATGCCTTCGCGGATATCGCCGAATTTCGTGGTCCACACGAAAACTGGCTCACCCTATTCTTCTGACGGCTTCAAGAAGGGTTGGCAGGCACTGATGCGCAAATGGGTCGCTCAGGGCGGAGAGCGGTTTACCTTCCACGATTCACGCGCCAAGGCGACAACCGATGTCATCGAACAAGGCCGCAGAGAGAGTGAATTGACGGGACACAAACTGGAATCGACGGTCGCAAAAATCTATGACCGCCGGCACATTCGCGTGTCGGCGCCGGTCAGGTAATCAGATCGGTTTCTATTTCAACCTACACAGCAGCCAAACGATCCACCGTGTCCGGGTAACGCTCGACCAACCGGATCAGCAGTGCCGCTTGAGCGTTGGGTTTTGCCCTGCCTTGCTCCCAGTTTT
>CAJBYR010000233.1 GCA_903959855.1 uncultured beta proteobacterium | reverse complement strand
TTCTGACCTGCTTCAGATTCTGTATCTCTCGGGGGCCCGCGTGGCCCCCATTTCGTCTACTCCGTCCCCACTTCTCGCCGCCAAATTACGCCGCCATTTACCGCCGCCAGATTTCTACGGATTCATGCCGCCGGCAACACCCGGCGGCCTCAAGCGCCGCCAGCCACGTTGGCGGCTTGCAGTACGCGAAAATGGGCTTCTTCTTCGGGCGTCACGATTCCTCGACCATCTGTTCAAGGTTGAACCTGTTCTTTTTATGAACAAGCAATTGTAAAGATTCGATTGGGGTAACTCAAGAAAATGATTTCTTATTGGCGACAGGCCGCCGAAACCAACTCGCCGACAGTTTGAAAAAGTCTGACCTGGCGCGGCAGGCACGCGATTTTGAGGTCAAAGCGTTCGGCTACCGGTTGCCGAGCCGCTTGTCAAATGCCCGCGAGCTGGCTTGGTTGCTCCAGCACCCTGGATATTTACAACGTCGCACCCAATCTATGCAGTACGCGTTGCCGATTGCATCCCGAGCACGGATGCCGCCTTTTGCAAGCGCGTATCGAAACAGGCGAAGCAAAGCGCCTCGCCGGTTCCCTCCTGCAACATCCGTGCAGCAGCGAGTTGAACGCTGTCATAAGCACGCAGCGCAAACGTGTCCGCATAATCACCCGCCAGTTCGACCAAGGGTTGCGTCACTTCGACAATCGCAAAATTTGACCAGTCGGTACGGAAATTTCCGCGAACGGCCTCGATCACCCCGGCATCGGTCGGACACTCGCGCACGCGCCGCGCCAATGTCGCCATCGTTTCCGCCCAACTGATGCGCGATACCGCAATCGCCTTCGCCTTCTCGGCCACAGCGCACATCTCGTCGCTAAATTCTTCCTTGACGTACAACTTGACCAACGCGGAGGTATCGCAGAACAGAATCACACCCGATCTTCCAGCACCATCTGACCAATCGGTTTGCCGCCCGGCGCAAGTGCCTGCGCGGGCGCGAACCTTGGTTTGCTACCGTTCCACGACAAGATGCCGGTTGCCATCAAGCGGCGCAAGCTCTCATCGGTTTGCGGCGGAATACCGATAATGCGGGCAATGGGCTTGCTATGCGACGTCACCTCGATCACCTCACCGCCTTGAGCGAGCGCCAACACCCGCGACAAACCGGATTTAAGCTCGCGAATTGCAACATGCATGATGACCTCCCAATCGAATATGGACCTTATTTTACACTATATTTAATCATAATGAGGTCACACATCCACAAATGCCCCAGCGATTGTGATGACAATCAAGACGCTATATCACTGTATGCGTCCAGCCCTACCTCGTGGATTCAGTCGTTCGACCCGCTCGCATTCAGCGCATCAAGCGTCATGGCTCACTTTGCCAGCGACCTGGGGATATTCGGGCTGGCCGGATTCACATCAACACACTGCCGGGCTGGAAAAACCACCAGATCCATATCCTTCATTGGAATTGCGCCCAGCAGTGGCTCCTACTCGCACGACTTGCGCGGAACAGCACGGCAATTCCCGCGCTATCCATGATTCTCTCAGGGCGCAAATAGATATAATGAGTTCCTGGTGCTATCACGGGTGACAATCATGATCAAGAAGCTTGTCGGGATGTTCTTGTTGTTGGCGGCGAATTTTGCGTTCGCTGTTCCAGCCGCGTATGTCCATGAGATGAACGGCAGCGGCAGCGCTACGACTGCCGGCAAAGCTCGCGAGCTTGCTGTGGGCGGGCTTCTCGAATCCGGAGACGTTATTTCGGTTGCCAAGGGCACCATGACACTCAAGTTCGAAGATGGCCAGATCGTCGTGCTGCAAGAAAATTCCCGCTTCGCGATCGAGAAATACGACTACAACAAGAAGAAGGTCGCTGACAGCAACGTGGTTCTGGCCCTGCTTTCGGGCGGCATGCGCTTCGTTACCGGCGTCATCGGTGGCACGCGCAAAGACGCGATTGCGATGCGAGCCGGTACGGCGACCATCGGCATCCGTGGCACCGACCTGGCAATCAACATTGCGGGCATCAATTACATCGTGACCGTGCAGGATGGTGGCATCGTCCTGAGCCTGCCCGGCCAGCCCGCCGCCTCGGTAAATCAGGGGCAAGGCGCATCCGGCGCAACCAACCAACCCGCACGCCCCGTTCCGGTGATTCAACTGCCGGCCGCCGTGCTCGCCATCGTCGCGCCTGCGACCCAACAGGCGATCCCGGGCACCAACCCCGTTGGCGTCCAGCAGCAGTCGGCGCTGGTAACCGCTGTGGAAAACGCAACGAAGCTCGCCAAAGCTGCTGAAGCCGCACCTCCGGCGGAAAAGGCAGCAGCCGAACGCGCCGCCGCCGCTGCCGCACAGCAGGTACAGCAGGCCGTCGTAGGCGCACTGCAAGCTACGCAAGTGGCGATTCAGGCCGCCGTCAATGCAGGCGCAACGAGCGGAACAGCTACGGGTGCTCCGGCAACCAGCGGTGGAACCGGTGCCGGCGTAAAAGCCCCGCCCGGAAAGTCTGAAACCCAACAGGCGGTTGATACCATCAAGGCCATCAACGTGATCCTGCCGGCGGCCCAGAAGCTTGATGCGGCGGCTATCACCCAGATCGAGCAACGGGCTGCAACACAGCAGCAGCAGCAGGTGCAGCAACAGCAACAGCAGCAGCAGCAACAGCAACAACCAACGCAGCCTACGCCGGAGCAGCAGGTGATTTTGCAGCAGTTACCAAACATCATCCAGCCGACACCACAGCCAATACCCTGCAACCCTTTGGTACAGAGTCCCTGCCTGTAAGCGTCACGCCTGAATGAGAATCGGGGCTTCGGCCCCGATTTTCTTTGGTACAGGCGAGGCATATGCCGACGATCCGACGCGATAGTTCCCATTGGCTGTACCTTGGCCTGCTCAGCCTTCTCGCGCTTGCGCCCTTGCCCAAGGGCAGCGTGCCCACGTGGGCGTGGCCCCTGCTCGTTGTCGCACTTTGCCTGCTCGCGGTGGTATGGACCATGCAGTGGCTTCGTGGCCGCTACGAATTCACTCCTGCTTTCTGGCAGGCCCGCCGGGCGCTGTTGGCCCTTGGGCTGTGGTGCGCGTGGATAGGGCTACAACTCGTGCCCCTGCCCGCCGCTTGGGTGCAACAGCTTTCACCTGGAGCCTACGAGATCCATGCACTGGCAGCGACGGCTTTGGACTTTCCGCTACCCGCGACGCTGACGCTAAGCGTCGACCCTCACGCGACCCTGGATTTCCTGATGAAATCCATCGCCTGGTGCGCCGCTTTTGCACTCACCCTGGTTCTGGTGAATCGCCGTCGGCGCGTTGAACTGCTGCTCACGACTCTGGTTATCTGCGGCACGCTGCAAGCCCTTTACGGCAGCGTGATGATGCTGTCGGGGCTAGAATACGGGTTCCTGCTCAAAAAAATACACAACCTGGGTGTCGCGACCGGCTATTTTGTCAATCGCAACCACCTGGCGGGGTATCTCAACATCTGCCTGGCGCTTGGAATCGGCCTGATGATCGCGCGTCTGGGTGGAGAGGCGACCCATTCCTGGCGTCAGCGCCTGCGCTCATTGGCGCGCCTGCTGCTTGGCGAAAAGGCACGCCTGCGGATCTATTTGATCGTGATGGTGATCGGCCTGGTGCTGACCCGATCGCGCATGGGCAACACCGCCTTTTTTGCCAGTACCTTGATCATCGGCGCACTTGGCCTGCTGTTGATGCGCAACTTGCCGCGCTCGACGATGCTGTTCCTCGCTAGTCTGGTGGTCCTCGACCTGGTGATTGTCGGCACCTGGTTCGGTGTCGACCAGGTGGCAAAGCGCATTCAGGCCACCGAAGTTTCGACCAACATCGAGAACGTGATGCCGACCGAGGATCGCGACGAAGTGGACCGCGCCGCCCTGCCCTATATGCAGGATTTCTGGCTGACGGGTTCGGGCGGCGGCAGCTTTTACGTCGTGTTTCCGCGCTACCATACCGAAAAACTGGCCGGTTTCTACGATTTTGCCCACAACGATTACGTGCAGATCGTCGCTGAAACCGGCGTGGTAGGGTTGTTGCTGTGCGGGACGGTGGTGCTTGGTGCGCTGTGGCAGGCGCTGCTTGCCATGCGCAAGCGCCACGATCCGCTAATGCGCGGTACAGCCTTTGGTGTTGCCATGGCGATTTGCTGGCTGCTGATCCATAGCGCGGTGGACTTTAACGCGCAGATGCCCGCCAATTCGCTGATGATTTCAGTAGTGCTTGCCCTGGCCTGGGTTGCATCCAGCCTGCACCATGAGCCGGCGCAGACAACACGACGATCTCAGGCGCCGGGGCACCCCAAGGCCGCCCCGGCCCAGGGACAACCGAGCTCCGTGCGGCCATAGCGGCGTAACAGTGTGATCAAGGCCGGCTTCTGGTCAAGCATGGGCCAGACTGACTGACGCCCGATGGCTTCGGTAATCAGTTGCTGCGTCGGCTCATCAAGCGCCTGCCAGACGGCAAGCCCGAGCTCGATGCCCAGGAGTTGAAGTTGCGGTTGCCAGGGCGCCCAGCGCAGGGTCTGTTTCAGCGCATGGGCAAATTCGAGGTCTACCTGGCCCAACACATAGCGGGTCAGGGCCACGTTGCCCCAGGTGTGGCCGGAGGTCGGCCGCAGTTGTGCGGCGTGGCGGAACCGGGCCAAGGCACGCTCGCGGCCGGCCCTCGCCACCGGATCCGCCAGTCCGGCAGTGCGAACGCTCCAGTATTCCAGGCGGCCGAGATCGGAATAGAGGTTTGGATTACCCGGCTCATAGGCCAGCGCGGCGCGCAAATCGGCGAGCGCGGCACTGACACCCGCTGCATCCGGCGTTTGCTTGCCGGCGGCCCAGCGTTCAAACTGATAGCGCGGTTCCTGTGCGGCAAACTCCGCGAGCAAGCGCTTTGCCGAAAAATAGCCGGTGAAGGCAAAGGCCACCAGGAGCCCCCCGGCCATCAATCCAGCCATCCACGCGGCCGGCGTGCGCCAACGACTCACACGGCGCTACCGATGATTTTGGCCGGCCGGTGACGCACCAGATTCCACGACTCGTCCTCACCCACTATCGCGGCTGCCGCGCTACGGCCCGGTTCCAGTTCGGGTGGCCGCGCTTCCATATTGTGGGCGTCGGAAGCCAGTACGGTTACCCAGCCCTTGCCGAGGAGATCGATGGCCCGATCCCGGGCCCCCTCACCAAAGCGCCCTGCTACGGCACCGGCCGTGACCTGCAACAAACATCCCAGGCGGATAAACGGGAGCAATTTGTCTGTGCTGCGCATGATGTCCTTGTTGCGTTCCGGGTGCGCGATCATGGGGCGGATGCCTTGCTTGAGCAGCCATTCCACCAGCTTGTCGGCACCGACCGGCACATGGCTATGGGGCAATTCGAGCAGCATGACATTTTCGGTACCCCAACGGCCCAAAAAGGGAACGTGGCCTTCGCCAATCCAGGAGATAACTTCATGATCGAGCCGGACCTCGGCCGCTGCCTGCAGGCGAAGATCGATGCCCGCGCGATCAAGTTCTGACTGGAAACCGGCGGCAAGCTGCCGGATGCTGGCGGCACGGTTGTCGTAGCGCCCCACGTGCATGTGGGGTGTGACCACGGCCACGCGAATGCCGGAGGCTACCGCATGGCGCGCCAGTTGCAGCGCCAGTTCCAGGGTTTCGGGGCCGTCGTCGATCCCGGGAAGGAGATGGCAGTGAAGATCAATCACACCGGCTTGGACGAGTACCCGCTGCTGTAGCTGTACTTTTTGCCATAGCCGTAGGCACTGTACTTTCCGTAACCGTAATAGCGATCGGCTTTTTCACGATCAATCTGGTTGATGATGACGCCCAGCACATGGGCCTTGGCCTCACGCAGACGCGCCAAACCTCCGGCCGCCACCTGATAGGGCGTCGAATCGGCCTTGACGACGTAGACCACCGAGTTGGCATACTGCGACAGGATCAGGGGATCGCTGACCAGTTGCAGGGGGGGGCTGTCAATAATGACGATGTCAAAACTGTCCTCCAGCCACTTCATGGCTTCGGCGAACCGTACCGAGGAGAGCAGCTCCAGGGGATTCGGCGGCACCACGCCGCTGGGAATGATATGGATGCCCAGTTCCTTGTTGAAGTGCAGGCATTCCGAGGTCGGGTCGGACCCAGAAACAAGGTTGGAGAGCCCCTTGCTGGTGGTATCGACGCCCAGCACCTTGGCTACCGTCGGGCGCCGCATGTCGGCATCGATCAGGCAGACCTTGCGCACCTGGCCCAGGGCCAACGCGATATTGGTGGCCACCGACGTCTTGCCCTCGCCCGGAATCGACGAGGTGACCAACAGCACCTTATGCGGCGAATCGATGGATGAAAGGAGTACGCCCGTGCGGATGGAACGGATCTCCTCGGAAAACCCGGGATCCTTGTCTTTGACAAACGCAATCTGCAAATCGCCGGACTCGAGTTTGCCTTTCAGGCGCGGCAACTGGCCAAGCAACGGATGACGCAGCTTGGTATCGACGTCTTCGGCATTTTTGATCGTGTTGTCGAGGTACTCGAGCAACAGCGCAAGCATAAGGCCGAGAATCAAGCCAACCACCGCCGCAATGCCGATGATCCTGACCTTCCGCGGGCTATAGGGGCCGGCACTGACGACCGCCGGGTCTACCACCCGGGCGATCGGCGACTGCAAGTCACCGGCGACGTTGGTTTCCTTCATCCGCGAGGTAAACATTTCGTACAGACTCTTGTTCGAAGCCACTTCACGCTCATGCACGCCGAGTTCGTACTCCTTGCGGTTCATGCCGAGGATATCGCCCTTGCTCTGCGACAAGGCACGTTCGACTGCGCTTTCCTGAGCGCGTACCAGCTCGTATTCCTTGGTGATGCTGGTGGTGATGGTGTCAATCTGGCGCCGGGTGTTTTCTTTGGCGGCACGCACTTCGGCATCGGCGGTCTGGCGTTTGGGATGCTCGGGGCCATACTTCTTGGCCGCATCTGCCAGCCGGCTTTCCGCAGCGGATTCCACTGACTTCAGCTGAATATAGATCGGGTTTTTTTGTACCGCCGGGATCGACTCGACATCGATCCTCGATTTCGCCGCAGCCTGAACCTGCTGATAGGCGGCTTCAGCCTCGGCCCGCTTTTGGCGGGCAGATACCAGCCCTTCGGAAAGCTGCTCAAGCTGCTTGGACGCGCCGCTTTGGGCAACGCCCTTGGCATCGATAATGCGCTCGCGCTCACGAAACTGTTGCAGTGTGCGCTCGGATTCCTCAAGCTTCTTGCGCAGGCCCGAGAGGCGCTCGGTCAGCCATGCGCCGGCCTTTTGTGTCATGGCCAGGCGCGCATCCATATCGGCCTCGATGAACCCTTCGGCTACCCAGTTGGCGGCCTCGGCGGCGAACTGCTTGTCCGGACTTTCATAACTGATTTTGATCAACTGGCTGTTTCGAACCAGTTCAATTGTCAATTCGCTTTTGAAGCGGGCAATGACGGCGGCCTGTAATTTTTCCGGCGTGTATTTACCGGTGTCGTCTTCACTCATCCACGCCGCAGGTACAAGCTTCTTCAGCGAAAAGCCGCTCTCTTGTTGCTTGCGCGGATCCATCACCGGATGATCGACCAGCTTCATCTTTGTGACGATGCGGCGCGCCAACTCTTCCGACTTGAGAATTTCCGCCTGCGTCTGGTAATACTCGCGGCTGTTGCTCATCGCGCTGTAAACTTCTTCGATACTGACGACCTTGCTCTTGTTCGATTCGAGCATCAGCGTTGCGGTGGAGCGGTAGGTCGGTGTTATGACAAATACAATTAACGTTGTTAGCAGGCCAATCGCCATGGCCAAGCCCAGCGCACTCCACTTGTGCTTTGAAACACTCCGCCGCCAGAAGCGCAATTGTTCTGCCAAGCGATCTGCGTCCTGCTCCTGGCGCTCAATCGGCAGGAATACAGGTTGCACAGGCGCGGCAACGGCGGGGATCACTGGCGGAGCGGGATGATTCATAGTCAGAAGAAGCTTTCTTCAACAGTGATAATGTCACCGGGATTAACCAGGGCCGACTGATCCACCTTGACCGGTGTTTGAGTCTTGTCGTCTTCGCGGATGACAAATATCTTTTCTTTGGAGGCGCGCTCTTTGAAGCCACCGGCCAGCGAGACTGCCTTGCGGATGGTCAGGCCCGGCTGAAAGGGATAGGCGCCGGATTTTTCGACCTGGCCATTGACGAAAATCGGGCGGTATTCCTCGATCGTGACCGAGACCACGGGGTTCAACAGATACTTTCCGCGCAGGCCGTCAGCGATCAAGGTCTCTAATTCGACCACCCGCTTGCCGAGCACGCGGATTTCGCCAATGATGGGAAACGAGATGGTACCGGCATCACTCAGGCGGATTTTTTCGCGCTTCAGGTCATCTTCACCGAGGACGCGGATACTCACCACGTCGCCGGACCCCAGTCGATATGTCGATAGAAGGCGATCTACCGAAACGCGTTCCTGTGCAAACGCAACCAGGGAAGCCATCCAAAGGCCCGCACAGAGCAGGCACTTGAAAAGTCCGCTCATTGAAACATTGCCTCTCATGGAATACACACAAAAAAATGGAGGGGAAAATCCCCTCCAGATTCTACCAAATGAAGAACGCTTTGGCGGCGCGATCAGATCGCGGCGTTCAGGAAGATGCTCCAGATATCGCGCTTGTAAGCCGAGGTCGCGACATTCGACCGCTTGTCAGTGCGGTCATAGCCTGCACCGAACTTGACGTTACGCGTCCATTGATAGTTTAGCTTCAGGCCGTAGGCATCGATTTTGTCGGACTGCGCGACACCCGCGTTGTTCTGGTAATCGGTATCGGTGTTGTTGTACGACGCCACCGAAGAGAAACGGCTGTTCCACGCGTGATTCCAGCTCACGCCGTAGCGGGTATCAAGGGAAGCGTTGCCGATCGTCGATTCGCCCGGCGACTTGCTCACGGTGAAATCTACGTTGGAGTAGGTGAGCGGGCTCCACTTGATTTGACCATCCCAACCGGTACCCGAGAAATCACGAAGCGAGGCGTCTTTGAAATCTTTCTTCGCCGTTCCCACCTTGAAAATACCGGTGGTGTTCGCCGTGGCTTCCCACGTCACACCCACAAGGTACTTGCGCTCGGTGCTATCCAGCGTGGTCCAACCCGCGAACGAGTTCGGCTTGTAGTCATACTTGGTCTGGACAGCCTGAAACAGCAACTGCGTCTTGGGGCCCACACGCCAGTAGAAGGTGGCGCCCAACCTGGTGTCGTCGCGATCACGCTTGGTGTTATCGGGGTTGCCGGCGTTATCCAGCTTGAAGTTGTCGTAGCGCTTGTTGATCAGGCCAGCGTCAAATTCGACGCGCCCTTGCGCGCCCTCGGCACCGTAGCCGGCGAGTGCATTGACAGAGGTCTGGTGGTATTTGTCGGGGTTCGCATGCGTGGCCGCACCGGGAACTGCACCTTGATCATCGTGGCCCAGCATGTACTCGGCGCCCAGTTTGAGGCCGGCACGACCGGAAAACACCCAGTTGCCATTGGCGGACAGCGCCTGGTCAGTGTAGTTCGCCGACGACACGCCGCTGTAAGAACCGTGTTCAACACGATAGCCCACATCGTAGGTATGCGGGCCATCTTTGGCCTCCAGCTTGACTTTGGGGGCGAGCACGGTGATGTTGGAACTCTTGCGCGTACCGGTGGAAGGCTGGGAGTAGATGTTGTCGTTCGACTTGAACGTTACGTCAACTTCAGGATAGGCCACCACCGGGCCTACCGGAATGCCGGAAGGCTTGCTGTCTTGTGCAAAGACAGGCGCTACC
>CAJBYR010000232.1 GCA_903959855.1 uncultured beta proteobacterium | reverse complement strand
CGACTCTGGTCGACGTGCTCTACCGGCGCGGTGTCAGCCTGGTGCTGGCCAAGCGACTGACGCAGCGGCTTTGGGACGCTGCCGCTTGACCGAGCCATGTCGCCGGAGGATTCGCTAGGTGCTAAAGTAATTCGGTCCGAAATTCGGGAACTGCACGTTTCGTCAATCCAGGGAGCAAGCCATGAAGATCAGCGCGCGCAATGTTTTCAAGGGGACCGTCAAGCAACTGACGATCGGTTCGGTCAATGCCGAGGTCGTCGTCGAGTTGCCGGGCGGCACCGAGATCGTCTCCATCATCACCAAGCACTCGGCGGAATCCATGGGCTTGGCCGTCGGTAAGGGCGTCTACGCCGTGGTGAAGGCGTCCGACGTTCTGATCGGAGAGCCACACGAGCCGCACTAGCTTCATTCGTTCCCGGTGTTTTGTGTCCGAGCGGCGTCCTCGGCGCACAACTCAGCCCATTCGGCATCGGTGAATACCCGCGACCGCGTATGGAAGGCTTTCCCTTCCGGCCCTTCGAGCGAGAAGGTGCCGCCGGTGCCTTCGATCACGTCGATGATGAGTTGCGTGTGCTTCCAGTATTCGTATTGGGACTTGCTCATGTAGAACGGACTGCCGCCGATGTCGCCGAGGTACACGTCGCCGGCGCCGATGGTCAGTTCGCCGGGCAGATAGCAGTTGGCGGCGCTGTTGTCGCAGCAGCCGCCGGACTGATGGAAGAACACCGGGCCGTGCTTGGTCTTGAGGAACTCGATGAGTTCCAGGGCCACGTCGGTGGCGATGACTTTTTCAACCATGTTCGTCTCCATGCAAAAGGGGGCGCCAAGAAAAAATTGGCCGCCCCCCTGGTTTGACTCGCCTCAGGGCGAACGAAGGATCAGAAGAAGCCCAGTTTCTGCTCGGCGTAGCTGACCAGCAGGTTCTTGGTCTGCTGGTAGTGGTCGAGCATGACCTTGTGCGTCTCGCGGCCGATGCCCGATTCCTTGTAGCCGCCGAAGGCCGCATGCGCCGGGTAGGCGTGGTAGCAGTTGGTCCACACGCGACCGGCCTTGATGGCGCGACCCATGCGGTAGGCGACGTTGCCGTTACGGCTCCAGACACCGGCGCCGAGGCCGTAGAGGGTGTCGTTGGCGATCGCCAGGGCGTCGGCTTCGTCCTTGAAGGTGGTCACGGCCAGCACCGGGCCGAAAATCTCTTCCTGGAAAATGCGCATCTTGTTGTGGCCCTTGAACAGCGTCGGCTGGACGTAATAGCCGCCCGCCAGATCGCCGTCGACTTCCGCCTGCGCGCCGCCGGTCAGCACCTGCGCGCCTTCCTGTTTGCCCAGGTCGAGGTAGGAGAGGATCTTGGTCAGTTGTTCCTTCGAGGCCTGGGCGCCGAGCATGGTGTCGGTGTCCAGCGGATTGCCCTGCTTGATGGCCTTGACACGGGCCAGGCAGCGTTCCATGAACTTGTCGTAGATGGATTCCTGGATCAGCGCGCGCGACGGGCAGGTGCACACTTCGCCCTGGTTGAAGGCGAACAGCACCAGGCCTTCGATGGCCTTGTCGAGGAAGCCGTCGTCCTTGTCCATGACATCGGCAAAGAACACGTTGGGCGACTTGCCGCCAAGTTCCAGCGTGGCCGGGATCAGGTTGTTGGCGGCCGCCTGGGCAATCACGCGGCCGGTGGAGGTGGACCCGGTGAAGGCGATCTTGGCGATGCGCTTGCTGGTGGCCAGCGGCATGCCGGCTTCGCGGCCATAGCCATTGACGATGTTCAGCACGCCCGGCGGGAGAATGTCGGCAATCAGTTCGGCCAGGATCAGGATGCTGATCGGCGTCGACTCTGCGGGCTTCAGCACCACGCAGTTGCCGGCGCCGATGGCGGGGGCGAGCTTCCAGGCGGCCATCAGGATCGGAAAATTCCACGGAATGATCTGGCCGACGACGCCCAGCGGTTCGTGGTAGTGATAGGCGACAGTGTTCTCGTCAATGTCGCTCAGCGCGCCTTCCTGCGCCCGAACGCAGCCGGCGAAGTAGCGGAAATGATCGACGGTCAGCGGGATGTCGGCGTTCAGCGTCTCGCGCATCGGCTTGCCGTTGTCCACCGTTTCGGCGTAGGCCAGCAGTTCGAGGTTGGCTTCGAGGCGGTCGGCGATCCTGAGCAGGATGTTGGAGCGCTCGGCGGGCGCGGTCTTGCCCCACTTGTCGGCTGCGGCATGGGCCGCATCGAGCGCCAGTTCGATGTCTTCGGCGCCCGAGCGGGCCACCTGGGTATAGGTCTTGCCATTGATCGGGGTGATGACGTCGAAGTACTGGCCCTTGACCGGGGCGACCCACTTGCCACCGATGAAGTTTTCATAGCGGGCCTTGTAGACGATTTTTGCACCGGTGGTACCGGGGGCGGCGTAGATCATTTGGTTTCCTCCAATTGTGGGATTGACAGAAGCGATTCCCTTGCGGGTTACAGCTCCTATCAAGCGCCGTGCCAGGCTATCTGTCCATTGATTCAGAACGGCTTTCGCAGCTTGTCTGAAGTGGCCCGCGACCCGCAAGACGTTCCACATCTCCACAACTGTCACGAAACTTGACAGGTCGACTTCTGGTCGTCGGCAACCTATTGCGCGGCTATGGCGCCGTTCTATATCCTGAAGAGATCGGGCGGCGACCCGGGGAGGAGACACAATGCGAACATCATTACCGGTGCCGGCCTTGCGCCAGGCCCGTCTGCATCTCTTGGAACACGGCGACTGCCCTGCGGGCGGCGTCGACGAGCGCATCGCCCGTTCGTGGCGCCGCAGCCTCGACGCGGGCCTGCTGCCCACCGGGCGTCTGCCCGACTGCGCGCATGCCCGTGGCGGCGAACTGCACCATCTGCTGGCGCGCAGCCACGACCTGTTAGCCCACTCAAAACCGGTGATGGAGCACCTGTTCGAGCACGTGCGTCATACCCGGAGCATGGTCATCCTGGCCGACAATCACGGCACGTTGATGCACACGCTTGGCGACGCCGATTTCCTGTGCAAGGCGGAACGCGTCGCGCTGACGTCCGGCGCGTCGTGGCATGAGCAACACCGCGGCACCAATGCCATCGGCACGGCGCTGGCGGAAGCCAGCGGCGTCGAGATTCACGGCGCCGAACACTTCCTCGAACGCAACGGGTTTCTCACCTGTGCCGCGGCGCCGATCATGGCGGCCGACGGCAGCCTGGCCGGCATCCTCGACATTTCCGGCGACCAGCGCAGCCGGCATCCGCATACCCGGGGACTGGTCGGCATGGCGGCGCGCATGATCGAGAACCGCCTGGTCGTCGCCGGTTGCAGTCGCAATATCTGCCTGCACCTGCATCCCGACGTCGCGGGCGTTGGCACCATCGCCGAAGGCATCGTCGCCATCTCGCAAGACGGCTGGATCGTCGGCGCCAACCGCGCCGCGCTGGACCTGCTGCGACTTGTGCCAGGCGACCTGGGCACCACCCCGGTCATCCGCGCAATTGACGTAACACTCGACGAATTGATCGCACATGGCAGGCGTCGTCAGGGTCAGCCGATGCAGGTGCGCCTGCATGATGGCACTGCAATGTTTGCCCAGGTGGCCGCCGAACCCGCGATGCTGGCGGCGGCAAGGCCGGCCGCCACCAGGGAAAGCGCGCCGGGCGATGCCCTGGCCGCACTCGATACCGGCGACGAGCGCTGGCGCAGGGCAGCCGACAGGGTCCGGCGCGTGTCGGGGAAACCGATCCCCTTGCTGATCCAGGGCGAATCAGGTGTCGGCAAGGAACTGTTCGCCCGCGCCGCCCATGACAGCGGCCCGCGTCGCGTCGCCCCGTTTGTCGCGATCAATTGCGCCGCTGTACCCGAGAACCTCATAGAAGCAGAACTGTTCGGCTATGCCGCGGGCGCCTATACCGGGGCCCGACGCGAAGGCAGCCCAGGGCGACTGCGCGAAGCACAAGGCGGCACACTTTTTCTCGATGAAATCGGGGACATGCCCCTGGCCATGCAAACCCGCTTGCTACGGGTGCTGCAGGAGCGGCAGGTCACGCCGCTTGGCGGCGGACGCCCGGTCGATGTCGATTTCGCGCTGATCTGTGCCAGCCACCGCAATCTGCGCGGCGAGGCGGAGCAGGTGAGCTTCCGCAGCGATCTCTACTACCGGATCAACGGCCTCACGGTGAATCTGCCGGCATTGCGCGAGCGCAGCGATTTTCTGGCACTCACTGCGCGCCTGTTGACCAGCCTGAATCCTGAGCGAGCAGTAAATCTGGCGCCGGACCTGCTGCTGCGACTAAGCCAGCATGCCTGGCCCGGCAATCTGCGCCAGTACGCCAACGTCCTGCGAACCGCCAGCGCCATGCTTGACTTGCATGAGGAGTGCATCGGCTGGCAGCACCTGCCCGACGATATTGCCGAAGAGTTGCTGGATCCGCCGCTACCGACGCCATCGCCCTCGCAGCCGCTAGCGGCAGAGCCCGAGCGGTTGATGGAAAACCTCAAGGAGCTTTCCCGTGCGGCGGTCCGCCAGGCGCTTGAGGCAAGTGGCGGCAACATGTCCGCAGCGGCTCGGCGCCTGGGCATCAGCCGTCAGACCTTGTATCGCAAGCTCAAGGACTGACGGCATTCAATTGCTGCGTCACTTGTCGTACTGGCGGGCGTAGGCCTCGTCGTTGTACAGCCCCTCGCCGAAGCGGTCACGGCCGTAGCCGGCGATGATCCTCTGGCCGTCGGGCGAAGCGACGAAGGAGATGAATTTCTGTGCCGTGTCCTGCCCCGGCGTGGCACCCGGCGGCGAGGTCAGTGCGTGGTAGGTGTTGACCAGGAACTTGTCGCCGCGATAAAGGATGACCAGGTCCGGCGCGACGTTCTTCTCCATGATCCAGGTCGATGAATCGCTCATGAAGTAGGCGCCTTCGGCATTGGCGCGTTTGAGGCTGGCGGTCATGAAGTCCTTGGTCACGATGTACCACGCGCCGCTCGGCTGAACCCCGGCCTTTTGCCAGATCTGCATTTCCTTCTGGTGCGTGCCCGAATTGTCGCCACGTGACACGAAGCGCGCGCCGGCTTTCGCCACGCGCTGATAGGCGTCGGTGGCGCTGGTGGCCTGGGCGATGCCTGCCGGATCGGATTTCGGCCCGACGATGTAAAACTCGTTGGAACCGATCAGGGTCTTGCCGGCAGCCCAGCCGTCCTTCAGTGCCTTGTCGACCTGGGCCGGTGCATGCACCATCGCCATATCGACCTTCTGGTCCTGCAGCAACTTGAGCGAAGCACCGGTGCCGGCCTTGACCCAGACCATCTGGGCATCGGCACGTCGGGCGAATTCCTCGCCCAGAAGCTTGAGCAGGCCGAGTTCTCCGGGGCTGCCGGTGGCGAGCGAAAATCGGCTTTTGCCGCTGCCATAGGTGGCGCCGGTTTCGTCGGCGGCGAGGGCAGGCAGGGCGATGCCGATAGCACTGAGGGCCGTGAGTTTCAGCAAAAGGCGGCGCATGATGGTTCCTCTCAGCGCGTGGCGTTCGGGAAGAACAGCTGCTCGCCGCCGATCTTGTACGCGGCAATAGCCTGCTGGCCATCAGCCGCGACCACCCAGTCGATGAACTTCTGGCCGTCCGCCTGCTTGACATGGGCATGCTTGGCCGGATTGACCAGGATCACGCCGTACTGGTTGAAGAGCTTCGTGTCACCCTCGACGACGATGCCCATCTCACCGCGATTTTTGAACGAGAGCCATGTGCCGCGGTCGGCGAGGATGTAGGCATTCATCGAGGCGGCGGTGTTGAGCGCCGGACCCATGCCGGAACCGGTGTCGCGGTACCAGGGGCCTTTGGCCTTGTCGAGGTCGACGCCGGCGGCTTTCCAGTAGCGCAGTTCGGCAGCATGGGTGCCGCTCTTGTCGCCGCGCGAGACGAAGGGCGCCTTGGCGGCCTCGATGCGGCGCAGTCCTTCGAGGATGTCGCGGCCCGCTGCCTTGGCCGGATCGGCCTTGGGGCCGATCACCACGAAGTCGTTGTACATGACTTCCTGGCGCCTGACCCCAAAGCCTTCAGCAATGAATTTTTCCTCGGCGGTCTTGTCATGGACGAAGACCACGTCGGCATCGCCGCGGCGCGCCATGTCCAGCGCCTGGCCGGTGCCCAGCGCCACGACGCGCACCTTGATGCCGCTGGCCTTTTCGAATATCGGCAGCAGGTGACCGAAGAGGCCGGACTGCTCGGTCGAGGTGGTCGATGACACAGTGATGAAGCGTTCCTGGGCCTGGGTCAGGCCGGCACCCAGAAGTCCGGCGGCGGCAAGGGCGTAACAGAACAGACGACGAGAGATCATGGGGTTTCCTCCTGAAGAAAGCGTTGCGCCGCTTCGGTTTGCGGCAGGGTAAAGAACTGTTCGACCGCCGTCTGTTCGACGATGCGGCCGCGATCGATGAAAACGATTTCCTCGGCAATGCGCTTGGCTTGGCCGAGGTTGTGGGTCGTCATGAGGATGCGCGTGCCGCTGGCGGCAATTTCATTGATGATGCGTTCGACTTCGCGGCTGCTGGCCGGGTCGAGGCTGGCCGTGGGCTCATCGAGGATCAGCAACTCGGGTTCCAGCGCCCAGGCGCGAGCCAGCGCCACGCGCTGCTGTTCGCCACCCGAGAGCAGGCGCGCGGGGCGGTCCGCGATGAGTTCAAGGCCGACGCGGGCGAGAGAATCACTTGCGCGCCGCGCGCGTTCCGCCGCGCCATGTCCTTTCAGCTTCAGGCCGTACTCGACATTGGCCAGCGCGGTGGTCCGCAGCATCACCGGACGTTGGAAAACCATGGCCTGCGACAGCAGCTTCGGCCAGCGAATCTGCCCGGCGCTCGGGTGCAGCAGGCCGTGAATCAGGCGCAGCAGCGTGCTCTTGCCGGCGCCGTTGGGGCCGAGCACGACATTGCGCTGTGCCGAGAGCGTGAGCGTGGCCGAGTCGATGATGCGCGTGGCGCCCTCGGTGAGCCCCAGGTTCTCGATGGAAAGCCAGGCACTCACCCCCATCTCCTTTCCGCCCAGCCGCGCACGGCATAGGCCACCGCATTGATCGAGAGCACCACGGCAATCAGGACGAAGCCCAGGGCCAAGGCCAGCGGCAGGTCGCCCTTGCTGGTCTCCAGGGCGATGGTGGTGGTCATCACGCGCGTCACGCCGTCGATGTTGCCGCCGACGATCATTACCGCGCCGACTTCGGCGATGGCACGGCCGAATCCGGCCAGTGCTGCTGTGGAAAGGGAGAATCGGCCGTCCCAAAGCAGGGTTGCAGCTGAGCGGGTGCGCCCGGCGCCGAGCGAGCGCAATTGCTCGCGGTATTCGCTCCACGAATCGGCCACCACCTGGCGCGTCAGCGCGGCAACGATGGGGGTGACGAGAATTGCCTGGGCGATGACCATGGCCGTGGGCGAGAACAGCAGACCCATCGAACCGAGTGGCCCGGCGCGCGACAGCAGCAGGTACACCAGCAGGCCGACCACCACGGGTGGCAGGCCCATCAGGCCATTGAACAGAACGATCAGCGGCCTTCGCCCGGGAAAGCGGCCGACGGCCAGCATCGCGCCCACCGGCATGCCGACGATACAGGCGATCACGGTGGCAATCAGACTAACGCGCAGACTCAACAGGACAATACCTGCCAGCCGCGCGTCGGCCGCCGCCACCAATTGCCAGGCGGTGAGGAAGGAGTCGCTGATCGTGGTCATGCAGACGAGTTATGAAATATTTTGCATAAGCGGAAACAGGTTAAAGTATGTTTTCACTGGATCAAATATGTCGCCATCTGCAACTACTCGCGTTCTGCCACGTCTGCGCTGGAGCTGGGACTTCGGCCCGCTACTCGGCGATATCGATACTTCGCGCCTGTTGCAATTGCTTACCGCACTAGCCGAAGGCGGTGCGCTGGGCGCGGCGGCAATCAAGGCGGGAATGTCCTACCGCTCGGCCTGGGGTTTGTTGCGCGACTGCGAACAGGCGCTGGGGGCGTCGCTGGTGGTCATGGAACGCGGCCGTGGCACGCGACTTACCGAATTCGGCGCGGCCCTCGTTAATCTCGACACGATGGCGCGGCGCGCCCTGGAGGATGTCCACGCGCCGTGGCAGCGCAAGCTGGAAGCCTTGCTGACGCCGGTGGTGCGCGTGGCCCCGGACCGTCTGCGCCTGGCGGCAAGCCATGACCTGGCGCTGGCCGATTGGGTCGAGCACGGACGGCGCATCCGCTTCGAACTGTTCTGGCGTGGAAGTGAGGAAGCGCTGGCGGAGCTCGGTCGCGACGAATGTGAAATGGCCGGTTTCCATGTTCCGGAGGACTGGCCCATTTCAAGGCTGGAGAATTGGCTGGGCACGTGGCTCGACGTGGACCGGCATGTCTGTACACCGGTAATGCGGCGCAGCCAGGGACTGATCGTTGCCCGTGGTAATCCGCATCGCTTGCAGACGCTTGCCGATGTGTCGCGGCGCGGTCTGCGCATGGTGAATCGCCAACGCGGTTCCGGTACCCGGACCATGATCGACCAATTGCTGGCCGCCAATGGCCTGCGCCCGGAAAGCATTGCCGGCTACCACCATGAGGAATTCACCCACGAGGCGATTGCTGCAACGATCGCCGCGGGCCAGGCCGATGTCGGCTTTGGCATCGAGGCCGCGGCGGCGCGCTACGATCTGGGCTTTGTGCCGCTGGTGGTCGAGCGTTATGGCTTCGTGATGACCCGGGCGATCGCCGCCGGCCCCGAGGGCAAGGCCTTTTTGGCGCGGCTGGGCGGCAATACATTTCGCCAGCGCCTGCTGGCGATGCCCGGCTACGAACCGTTGCCGGTGCGTGAGCCGGGCGTTTGGGGCGCGTTCCTGGCCTAGAACTCGACGGCGAACTCGGTCGCCTGCCAGATTGCCCGCTTGGCATCGAGTTCCGTCGCCACATCGGCGCCGCCGACCAGGGTGTACTCGATGCCGGCGGCTTCGAGCCCAGCGACCAGCTCGCGCCGCGGCTCCTGCCCGGCGCAGATGACGACGGTATCAACCTCGAGCACGCGTTCCTTGCCTTCGATGGCGATGTGCAGTCCGGCGTCGTCGATCTTCAGGTACTCGACGCCGCCCTGCATGTGCACGCCGCGCTTCTGCAGCAGCAGGCGCCGCGCCCAGCCGGTGGTCTTGGCCAGGCCGTCGCCGACCTTGGTCGCCTTGCGCTGCAACAGCCAGACTTCGCGCGGGCTCGGCGCCATTTGCGGCGCCGCCAGTCCTCCCCGCTTGTCGGTGTAGTTGGGGTCGATGCCCCACTCCTTGCGATAGGCATCGATCGGATCGCCGTGGTCACCGGCATGCGTCAGGAACTCTGCGACATCAAAGCCGATGCCGCCGGCGCCGATCACCGCCACTTTCCTGCCGGCCTGCTTGCGACCTTCGAGCAGGTCGATGTAGCTGGTCACCTTGGCGTGCTCGATGCCCGGAATCGCCGGCCTGCGCGGCACGATGCCGGCGGCGACGACGACGTGGTCGTAAGCTGAAAAGTCGGCGGCGGCGACACGGCGATTCAACTGTACATCGACCTTCAATTCCTTCAGTCGCGTGCCGAAGTAGCGCAGGGTCTCGCCGAATTCCTCCTTGCCCGGGATGCGCCGCGCCAGGTTGAACTGGCCGCCGATCTCGGCAGCGGCATCGAACAGCGTGACCTGGTGGCCGCGCTCGGCCAGTTGCGTCGCGGCGGCCATGCCGGCGGGACCGGCGCCGACCACGGCAACCTTCTTAGGTGCATCGGTGGGCAGCACCTCGACATCGAGTTCATGGCAGGCGAAGGGATTGACCAGGCAGGAGCACAGCTGGCGCGAGAAGATGTGGTCGAGGCAGGCCTGGTTGCAGGCAATGCAGGTATTGATCGCATCGGCGCGGCCGGCGGCGGCCTTGTTCACGAACTCGGCGTCGGCAAGGAAAGGGCGCGCCATCGAGACCATGTCCGCGTCGCCGCGGGCGAGCGCCTCCTCGGCGACCTGTGGGTCGTTGATGCGGTTGGTGGTAATCAGCGGGATCGTGACCTGGCCCTTCATGCGCGCTGTGACCCAGGTGTAGGCGGCGCGCGGCACGGCGGTGTAGATGGTCGGGATGCGCGCCTCGTGCCAGCCGACACCCGTGTTGATGATCGTCGCGCCGGCCTTTTCGACCTCTTTGGCCATGGTCACCACTTCGTCCCAGGTGGAGCCGCCTTCGACCAGGTCGAGCATGGAGAGGCGGAAGATGATGATGAAGTTGGCGCCGACGCGGGCGCGTACGGCACGAATCACTTCGAGGCCGAAGCGCATGCGGTTTTCCAGGCTGCCGCCCCAGCGGTCGTCTCGGTGGTTGGTCTGCGGCGCGAGGAATTCGTTGATCAGGTAGCCCTCCGAGCCCATGATCTCGACACCGTCGTAGTTGGCGAACTGGCACATCGCCGCGCACTGCGCGTAGTCCGCGATGGTCTGCTGGATTTCCTCTTCGCTCAACGCATGCGGCGTCACCGGGTTGATCGGCGCCTTCAGCGCGGAGGGTGCGACGGGCCGCCTGGTGTAGGCATAGCGCCCGGTGTGCAGGACCTGCACGCATATCTTGCCGCCATGTTTGTGCACCGCCTCGGTGATGACACGGTGCTTGAGGGCCTCGGTTTCGTTGTCGAGGATCGATGCGCCCTGCATGACGATGCTGTCCTGGTTGGGCGCGAAGCCGCCGGTGACGATGAGCCCGACCCCGCCCTTGGCGCGTGCGGCATAGAAGGCCGCCATGCGGTCGTGGCTGTTGCCGATGTCCTCCAGGCCGGTGTGCATCGAGCCCATCAGGACGCGGTTCTTCAGCGTGGTGAAACCGAGGTCCAGCGGCGCCAGCAGGTGCGGGTAGGGATTGCTCATGTCTTCTCTCTCCTTGGTGGGTCTTGTTCGAAACTGCGTAGAAGGGCAACCGCCTCCTCGCACCATTCCAGCCAGCCCTGTTCGTAGCGGATGCCGCTCTTCAGGACCTGGTATTGCAGGGCGTGCTGGCGATCCAGCGTGCCGG
>CAJBYR010000231.1 GCA_903959855.1 uncultured beta proteobacterium | reverse complement strand
TTCTGACCTGCTTCAGATTCTGTATCTCTCGGGGGCCCGCGTGGCCCCCATTTCGTCTACTCCGTCCCCACTTCTCGCCGCCAAATTACGCCGCCATTTACCGCCGCCAGATTTCTACGGATTCATGCCGCCGGCAACAGCTAGTGTTCATGGTCAAAGTCATGCAGCGTCACCTCGTTGTTACCGATAGAGAAACACTCATGATCACTTTCGAGCGGCGAGTACCGGAATCTGAGCGAGAGGCAAGGGCAGCACGTTGCATTGACGACGTTATTGCTGCAGAGGAAGCATCGAAGAAACAGGGGCGCACGGCTGCTGCAGGTGCTGTCGGCCTTGCAGTAGGTGGTGCTCTTCTCGGCGCCGCGACGAGTGCATTCGGTGGTGATGAATAGCTTCAGGCAGGAGACGACCGACATGGACCTCAATGAAAAAATAGCCGCACGTCGCAGAGAGTTAGCAAGCCAAGCGGAAAATGCCATGCAGGTGGAGGCTGCAAAGCAAAAAGTGGCTGCTATCGAAGCGGCGAAGCTCAACAAGATTGAAAAAGAAACCATCGATGCAGAAGTAGCTAAACGTCTAACTCCCATTGCCGTTACGCTCTTGGCAGTTGGAGAAAAGAGAATAGAAGTCGTCAAAGTGATCCAAGCCGCAACAGGCAGTAGCCCCGTCGATTGTATGAACATCGTTGATCACACTCCAAGTCTCGTCATGCAGGGTATGTCAGCAATCGATGCGGAAATGCTAAAGAACAAGTTAGCAGACGCGGGAGCTATAGTTGAAATGAAGACTTAATTTGTATTTCCCATAGCGCAGAACGCCTCGCTTCTAGATCACCGTGCCCCATCAGGTTCTTCCTCTTGGGGCTTTTTCGTGCCCCCCGAAAGGAGACTATTTGCCACCACCTGCTGCACTGCTTATCTTGATCAGCAAGGCAGCCAAACTGGCCGCTGAACTGATACCGGTGATCATCCTCGCAATCGAGATGTACCGATCCAGGCGACGATGAACTGACAATAACAAGACCCTTCGGTGAAGCGCCTGAACTCACCATGCGGAATCAGATGCCTTTTAGCCGTTCTCCCTCCGCTAGGGCCGACTGATGTCCAGCTTGAGCAGCTAAGTCAAACCAGTAGATTGCCTCTTCAATACATTTTTTGACAACATTGCCGTCACGGTAGAGTTCTCCCAAATGAAATCTTGCGGCAGCGTCGCCATTGCGAGAGGCGTCATCAACTAGGTCGCCAAATGTCTCGTAACCCTCGACATCAATAGTTTGATTCGCCTTGGCCAACCGTTCGGAGAGCATTGCGCGTCGTCGGTCTTCGGGGGTTTTTGGATTTCTTAGGCTAGGGTCGATGCGGTGAGACTCGGATGGTCGATCAGTGACCGCCGTTGATGCATTTCCTTGGGTAGACGAGCGCTGGCCAAGCAACGATTCGACTGACTTCAACACGATAAGGATCTTCTCTAACGGAATATTGATCGCCTCCGCTTGAGCGCTAGTTTGGGCGGGAACCTCTGTACTTTCAAAGCTTTTGCGAATCGCCCTTAGGTTCTCACCAATCTCCAAAATTACAAAAATGGTCCCAGTGATAAGAGATCCCGTTACCAGCGCCAACAAGAATCCCAGCAATGAACCGAGCCAGCCGCCACCAGTCGAAGCAGCCGCGTTGTATCCGATAACCAACCCGGCCACCAGCCAGATGGCCATCGCGAATTGGAGCAAGAAATCAAAGGTCGCTGAAACGAGCCATCTCATATGTCTATCCCTTTCGAATATGTCTGCGCGGCTATCCAAGCAGGCACCAGAGCAGAAGCCCGCACTGGGCGAAATGATCCTCGATGCCTTCTGGACCCATCACTTTTATCCAACATGCAAGCTGCATTTGCGGTCGGCCCAGCGAAGCGAACAGCTATATCGCTTATGGCTAAAGGAAAAGTTTGGCGACATCAAACTCGCCGACCTCTCACGTAGCCAATTTCTACAATATCAGGCAGAGCTTGCGACTACGCATCTGAGCCCAGCGTCCCAAGACCATGTCATAAAGCTGGCCAGACGCCTTCTCAATTACGCGGTCGAGCTTGAACTGCTGGAGCGCAATGTATTGAAGGGCATTAAGCTGCGGCTAGTTAATAATGAGCTACACGACGTCGCCGATGCTGACGGCCTGAAACGCTACGTCGAGGTATTGCGCACCGACAGCAATCGACCTGTGTGCAACGTCCTCATGTATGCGCTAAGCACGGGAGCAAGACTTGGGGAAATACTGAAATTGACCGAAGACCAACTCAATCTGGAACAGGGTCTATGGACAATCCCGGCAGCCAATGCCAAGTCGAAGAAGAGTCGTACCGTACCGTTAAACGAGAGTGCGTTGTATGTGCTGGCCGAAGCAATGAAGTTGAAGAAGACGGAATATGTCTTTGCCAACCCGGCGACTGGCAAGCCTTTCACGACAATTACGAGAGTTCGCCATCGCCTGCAGAAGCTTGGGGGAGTAAAAATGCGCGCCCACACGCTGCGCCACCAGTTTGCGGATAGCGTTTTGGCCCATGGTGGAAGTCTGCATAGTGTGCAAATATTACTAGGGCATAGCGACCCACGCGTTTCACAGCGCTATGCAAAGCTATCTATGGAGGCACAGCGTGCAGCGGCAAACGGGGCGTCGATGATCGTGCCTAAGGCGAATCCGCCATCGGTACCAGAGGCCAAGGAAGTGGAGGCAATACCGGCAGCAACACCGACAGCGGAGATCCTGCAATTTCCAAAGGCGGCATAGTGGGGCAACCGGGGAGGCCAGTTCGGTGAAAGTTCGGCTGGCTTCCATACCGGCGCTAGTCGGTGCTGGGGGAGTGGCATACGTTTTCGAGAGGCCGGCGCGGTATATGACCCGGCGAAACCAATATGGTCCAGTTAGGTTCGGTAACAGGTTCGGTGGACAGGGTGGCAGGCTGGTAAAATGCAGAAAAACTGTTACCGCTCTTAAACATAACCGAGTCGAAATATGCGGGTGTCATGGACTGAAAATCCGTGTGTCGGCAGTTCGATTCTGCCCCTGGCCACCAGTATCACCAAGGCCCCGTTCGTCTTTTGACCTGCGGGGCCTTTGCTTTTTTGACTGGTGGCGCACAGTTTGGGATGTCTTGCCGATGTGAAGCTATCTTCAGATGGGCCATCGGGCTAGTCGCAAGGAGCCAAT
>CAJBYR010000230.1 GCA_903959855.1 uncultured beta proteobacterium | reverse complement strand
TTCTGACCTGCTTCAGATTCTGTATCTCTCGGGGGCCCGCGTGGCCCCCATTTCGTCTACTCCGTCCCCACTTCTCGCCGCCAAATTACGCCGCCATTTACCGCCGCCAGATTTCTACGGATTCATGCCGCCGGCAACATGGAGTGAAGATGGCTCCACATGACAGCTATAACCCTTCAACAACCAGCACTCGTGAAGGAATTTCACGGAGCGACCCGAGCACAGTGAGGCCAAACCAGGATGGACAGACCCGCATCCATCGCACAACAACCGATGGGCTGTGACAAGTGCGTTGGGCGACGCATCGGCAGCGAGAATCAGTCCTTCGACATGTCGGCGCACCTCGCCGATCTTCCACCTTCGAGGATCATCCGCCCGAAGCAGAAACTCCCACCTATCGCAGACCGCGCGTGCACCATCCAGCAGTTGAAAACCCCGGGGAGGGCTGCCATCGCTTTTCGACTCAGCTTTCAAGGCAGGTTTCCAGTCAAATAGACTTGCAGCGACGCGGTCAAAAGCCGGCGATCAACCCGACCAGTAAGTTAGCAACGCCTACCAGCACGCCCAGACCAAGCATCGCGTCAACGAAACGTTGTTCGAGATTGCAAGTGAAGTACCGGTATTTCATTTAGACGAACTCGATTTCATGTCTCAGTCCGCTTCGGAATCGATTTACTACGAAGCTCCCCTTGTCGACCCTAGCAGCCAGCAGCCTTCCAGGGTCTGCGCACAGCAGACGCTTTCCAGATCGGCATGTATATCGCGACAATTGATACACAACAACGCGCGAACAGAACTCATCGTCTCGATCGAATAGTCGGCATCACGAATTCTGTCGGCGATAAAATCAATCAGTGGTGCCAGATAGGCACGCTGCGGATCATCCAGCAGGAGCTTGCAATGCCACATTCTGCATACTTCGGCCGCCGCTCTCAGCTGTGCTGGGCGATGATCAATCATGCTGTCCTTCACAGAAAACTGTTTTGGTGCTCGCCCATGCCGCTGCTTCAGGAAAGTATCCATGACAGGTCAATTCGCCATGCTCATCAGATAGCAACCGCTCAGCGCATCCCGGCTTGAATGGACCTTCCTTGCGCACAAACTAGACACTTGGGGTTGAATGTTGCGACAGTTTTCGCAAAACAATTTACTCAAGCACCCCAAGGAATCATCGGAATAGTCCTGCTGTGAAACCATAGCATCAACAAGTTCCATCATCGCCACAACCGACGAGCGCTGGATATTGCCATTGGCCAGCCCACGCAACCACATCCCTCCGATTCGAGCAATGACCTGCAGACGATTTCGATTTTCGTCAACTGATTGATGTCCGAGAATGCATCCTAATGCCATAGTTATTTTGTCGCGGTTGCAGCATTTTTTTTGCCGCAAACCAGGCGCGGGTTACGAACTGAGGCAATCATGCCCCCGCGGCTTGGCCGAATGATTAAGAAATGTAAGGGATTCAGCTTCCACAAGCCGGCCAAAGAACCCTTGCCTGCGGGCTAGCCTTGCTCGAGGTTCAGGCAGTAACCCACGCCGCGAATGCTCGACAGGGGATTGTCGCTTCCGCAGATTTCAACCAGCTTGGCCCGCAGGTGGGAAACATGCACGTCAATTTCGCGACTCATTTGGTCCCAGTTGCGGCCGTGAATTTGGCGGAACAGGTCGTTTCGCGTGACCACCGCATTTCCTGCCTCGGCAAGAATCATCAGGATCATCGCTTCCTTTTCTGTCAGCGGGACGCACTGCTCGCCAGCGGCCCGCAGCATCCGCTGGCGGACGTCGAATGAAACGCTGCCAAAGGAAATGATCCATCGCTCCGCAGCCGGACGCTCCGCCCTGCGCCGAAGTACATTTCGGATGCGGGCCAATAGTACCGCCGGCTGAAAAGGCTTGGTCACATAGTCATCTGCGCCAATATTCAGGCCCTTGACGATCATGTCCTCGGACGAATAACCCGTGAGGAACACAATGGGAACATCCGACAAATAGCGCAACCCCTGCGCAATCGAAATGCCATTGTCGTCGGGCAATCCGATATCGAGCAGGACCGCATCGAGCTCTCCGGCAGAGACCAGCCTCGATAACTCAAGCTGGCTGTCAGGAATGACGACATGAAAATCGCCCTTGAGACACTCCTTGACCAGCCTCGTAAAGTCGGGCTCGTCGTCAAACACGGCGATCCTCGGCTTCGCCGAAGTCGCGTTTGCAAGAAGCTCACTAGAACCGGAAGTTGCCACAGGCACCATGATGAATAAATGCGCTGATGACCCGTACTCGACGTCCGGATGCGCGCCCCACGATGAGTGGATTATCTCATGCTTCGCTGCCGGCCGAATCGCAAACCGCGACTCGACCGACATCTCCGTGGCCGGCAGGAAGCGTCTTCTACGGTACGGTTGTCGTTGTCACCATCGCCGGGCGCACCGGAGTGCCATCGTCGTTGCGCAGGCACTTCCCACTGGCCAGCCCCTTCGCGCCGACCGCGGGAAGGGCGAGAAACTCATCCTTCGCCAGTTCCCGGACGCTCCCGGAGAGCACCTTGGCCGCATCGCCCGCATGTCCGTTGGTCAATTGCAGCGACGGGTGGTCAACGGGTGCTCGGTCGCAAGCCACCCGAGGGTCTGTCAGCCCATTCCTGAGGAAGGCGACCAGGTCAGCCTGCTCCTGCCTGCTCAGATTGAGCGGCCGGATGTTGGGATGCCTGTTCGATCCGCCCCCTCCCGGCGCCTTCGGTGAGGTGTAGCCCGACGTCGGCACTTCCCGCTCGCGCTGTGCCGTCACCCGCTCCAAGATTTGACACCGACCCGGCAACGCCGACATCCGCAGGCGCCACCCGGTTTGCTCTTGCCAACGCCGCTGTTTCCATTGCAACAAAGCTCGGCTTGGTATTCGAACGGACGTCATCGACTGCCAACGCCTTTCTTCCACTTTCGGAAATATTTACCACGGTGCTAGGCATCGGCCTTGGCGCCTGCTTGGGAACCTTGCGGACAGGCAACTGAGTGCCAGTTGTTGCCGCCGCTCCCACAGCCAATGGCCGCCCGGTTCGAGCAGTAAGACTCAACCCTCCCAATGACGCTGTGGTCCCCAGGGCACCGACAACTCCGACAGCAGCAACCATGATCGCTCTCCCGTCTAAGGCTTCAGCAGGAGATCTGAAAGCAAACCCGAACCTTCCGACCTGACGCAACCCTAGCTAGTGGACCGGGGTTGGCAAAAGTCCGGTGGAAATGGAAGCCGAATCCAGAACAGCCACCAGGAACTTAGGGAAACGCACTGAAGCCAATCACGCCCTAAGTCTGGTTCTTTTGACATTTTTGTCAATTAATGCCCGAGCGGTGACATTGTTGGACAGCTCAAGCAAATTCCCGATTTATCGTTCTATTTTCGTTTGTTAAGAGAACCTTTCCGTTTCTCAAATCACGATTCAGGACAATAAATTTAACAAATCTTAATTAAGGAAACCAAGGTTTCTTTTAGCCTAACGACATTGAAAGAAGGCAAGTAAAGGCGATTCAGCGTTGGTGAAATTTGGTCAGAGCAAACAGGGAATGCCGTGGCAGCGCAAATGCCAAGGGATGTCGCTTATCGAGCTACTGATGATCATTGCGATTGTCAGTCTCCTACTGTTAGCAATCGCGATCAATAGTAGAACCTGACGTATGCCTTTGTTACAGAGCGAGAAGAATTCGACGACGGCTTCTCGCATGCGCATCATTAAAGGAATACTCGACGTGAAGAAAAATCGCGGATTTACTCTCATTGAGTTGCTCGTGGTGCTCGCCATCATTGGAATGCTAGTGGCAATCGCGATACCACAGTTCGCCGAGAGCACCAAACGTGTTGCAGACAAAAGCGCGCAGTCAGATGCCAAAAACTTGCTTACTCAGGCGCAGGCGGCAACGTCCTCTCAAAACTGATGTCCCCGATCACGACCCGAGCAGAATTTCCTGCCCTACAGACCACCATTGCTTCACTGGTTCGCCGTGATCCAAACATCTACAGGACCGCACCGCTTTATTGACATAACCATTTCGAGCACAGCATGAAAAAAAAGAAAGCACCCGGGATCAATGATCTCGTCAATGAACGAAAGGCGCTAGGCCTGAACCAAAGTGACTATTGGGAACGCTACGGGGTCACCCAATCGGGGGGGTCGCGCTACGAAACCGGCCGTCCGATGCCGAGGCCTCTCGCAATAATCATGCGCCTGCACAAAGCAGGAAAGATTAGCGACAAGGATCTGGCGTCAGTGCAGTGAATGTCTTGATCCAAGCGGATGGTTATCATGACATAGAAGTAAGGCAAAGAACTCCAAGACTTGCCTTGGTGGCAGCTTGTTGTTATTGCGGGGGGTAATGGATTTTGATTTTGAAACGCTCGGACATTTTGACCAGGGTGGCAAGCCGCATGAGCCTGCATGGTATTGTCGATATCGAGCTTGTCATTTCGGTGGTCCTAAATGCAATCAAGGAGCGCCTGACCGTAGGTGAACGGGTCGAACTCCGTGGTTTCGGCAGCTTCTATACAACCTACAGAAAGCCGCGTCTTGGACGTAATCCTCGAACCGGTCGGCGAGTTTCGGTACCGGGAAAGTGGGTACCTCATTTCAAGGCCGGCAAGGAAATGAGGAACGGAGTCATGTCAAGGATCGGGCTGAAAGTGCTCCCAACATCGGGGCACCTGTCTCCCTCCATTAAAAATTCGGGTAGCGTTACCACGAAGTATCCGGTCGAACAGGGGGAGTGTTACTGCCCCCCTTCAGCGTCGCAAGGACAGGAAAAGTTTGCCCCCACCGTGGCCGGGGTCCAAACCTTTCCTCGGGCCTAGAAAGTTAGAGGACTTGGCATGGAACGAAGGGAGTTACTAGGCGCGTTGGGCGGCCTCACCATCGCAGGTATGGCGACAACCGCCATCGCCACAGAGCCTCCCGACGTAACCGACCACAGCCGCATGTTCGGCGCGTGCCTCCGGCAGTACGCGCGCTTCGCCCAAAGGCGCGCCGTCGGCGGCTAGCCGGCCGTAACGCACGGCTGCACGACCGGCCTTTTCGCCGAACCAGACGGCGTGAAAACCGCCGCCAGCGGCCGCTGCCAGGCCGGGGCCATGGTGCGGGCAGGCGTCGAGCTTCCATTCGTCGAAGCTGGCGCGCGCAGGAAGCGTGACGGCCTCGCCCAGGAGCGCAAAGGCATGGTCACGAATGTTGGGCGCGAAAACGTGGCGCCACATTGCTGCAATGCCGCCGCCGGTCGCCGGCGCCAAGGCAATGCGGCAGCATTCGCAACTATGGTCGGCGAGCTTGAGGTCGGGCCCGAAGCTGCGGCCGCCGTCGCGCGGTTCGTTGCGATAGATCGCCGCACCGCGATAGTCGCCGCGCTTTCCCTCGCTGCTGCTGCCGCGAGCCGCCAGAACCTGGTCGCGTTTGTCGATCCACACCGTGTGCAGCACCCCGCCTGCATCCAACGCCAGCGACTCGAAGCGGTGGGTAATCACCTGCCGATCCTGGTGTACGGTGAATGGCGCCGAAAATATGTTGCCGCCATCATCCGAGCGCAGCATGCGAATTTCCCCGGTGTACGGCCTGGCAAGCGGCTGGGTGTAGGAAATGACGAAATGGTTGTCGGGGCCGAAGGCGATCTTCGGCCGGTTCTCCCCATCGGCAGCAACCTTGTCGCCACCGATGTCGAGCAGGCGCGGCGCGCTCCAGCTCCATTGTCCCCACGCACGACTGCCGGTCTGGCTGAAAAGTCGTCCGTCCCGATCCAGTCCGACCACCCAGATCCGGCCGTCGGGCGCAACCCCAGCGCCCATGGCCAGCGCCGGCCGGGCACGAGCGCTTTCCCTGGCCTTTGTGGCTGGAGGCGTACCGCCAGGATGCTCATGCGCCGCTATCGGCCCGGAACAGAGCAGTAGTGCGATGGCGAAAGCCCGACCTACCACTTCGCCTCCAGGCCAAGTTGCAGATTGCGCGGCAATCCGGGTGATGCCACAGGCACGCCCGAGGAGATGCTCGCGCTGTCGGCGTAGCGCTTGTTGGCAAGGTTGTTCACGCTGGCCGTCAGGCGCAGCTGTTTGCCCAGCCCCAGGCCACCGCGCAGATTGAGCAAGTCGTGGCCGTTGTACTTGCCGGTATTGGCATCGTCCAGCCAGTAGGAGCCAATGTGCGCCCACTCGAATTGCAGGCTGGTCGAGTCGTCGGGAGCCCAGCTCAAACGCGAATTGGCCAGGGAACGCGGTGCCGCAGCCATCTCCTTGCCGGACAGCGTGGTGCCTCCAGGTACAACCCAGTCCTTGTAGTGGTGACGTGCTTTTGACATGGCGATGTCGGCACGCCAATTCTTGCCCAGTGGGATGCCGAGTGCCGCTTCGATACCGCGGTGACGTGTGCTGCCGTTGTTGGAACTCGATCGCACGTTTGTCGCCGGATCGGTGTAGGTGAGAATATCGTCCGACTTGACCAGCTCGTAGGCGACCAAATCATAACTGACGCCTGCGGCCCGGCCCCGCAGACCGATCTCGGCCTGGTCACCCTTGACCGGCTTCAGCGCAAGCGCCGACCGGGCGGCCAGCGCGGCCTGGCCTGCGGTGACCCCCGCACCCGTTGACGGCCGGAACAGGTCGCCTTCGGAAGGCGCGCGGAAGCTGTGATTGAGCGACGCAAACAGATGGGTGTCGCCATTCAACGCGTAGGTGGCGCCGAACTTCGGACTCAGATGGTTGTAGGTAATCGATGTGCTTCCGGACTGGCCGTACTGGTTGGTAGCCAGCACGCTGCCGGCGGCAAGGCTGTTCTCGAACTTGAACCCGACATGGTCGTGGCGCAGACCGGCGGAAAGCCGCAAGCGGTCGGTCGCGCTGTACTCACCGTGGACATAAGGCGAGATGCCATGAAAGGTGACCTTATAGTCATAGACCCTGGCGCCGACGGTGTATGCGCTATAGATCCGCGAAGCACCGACGCCGGTGACAGTTGCACTAATGCGATCCTCTTTGCGTGCCCCGGGACTGTTCTCCATATCCACGCCGACGATCAGCCTTGCACGGCGCTGATCGTAGTCCCTGCGCCACTTGAGCTGCAGGCCATACGACTGGTTGCTGCCGTAGGAGATGGTGTTGTCTCCGGTTGCCCCTGCAGTCAACTTGAACGAGGCCAGCAGGTCCATGCTGTTGTCGCGGTAGTACGGGGTGATCGAAATCAGGCTGTCGCCCGATTCGCGTTCCCAGGCAGCGGAGAGGCGGGTAGCCTTGACCCTGCGAAATGCGATGGGTTTGTAGTTGCGCGTAGGATCATCGAGATAATCGCCCATGACCAGTGGCGAATTGGCGCCGGTTTCCTGGTCGATGTCGGTGCTCGAGAACACCGTCTTGAGCACGGTGTTGGCGTCGATTGCCCTATCCCAGCGGACAGTCAGGCTTTGCCGATCATAGGCAGTCTTGTTGCGCCAGCCGTCTGTATGGGTCAGATTGGCATTTGCGATGATTCCGTTGTCGCCACTGGTGGTGCCGGCGCTGCCGAGCAGGCGCTTCCATCCAAAGCCGCCAGATTCGGCGAAGAGCGAGAATTCCGTTGCGCCCGGCGGGTTGCGTGTCAGCACGTTGACCGCACCGCCGATGGCATCGGAACCATACAGGGCCGTTGTCGGTCCGCGATTCACCTCGAGTCCGCCGGCCTGCGGCAGGTTGATCTCGTAGAGCGCGTTGTGGTTGAAGAACCCGGTCGAGCGGATCGGAATGCCGTCCTCAAGGAACAGGTAGACCGGCGCGGTGGTGAACGGCTGGCGAATCGCCGTGTTGTGGCCCTCACCGTTGGTCACGCCGGCAGCGGCGCCCGGGACCTGGCCGAGAATTTGCGAAGGGTGGGCTGGCTTGACCAGCTTGACGGCATTCTCGCTGACGATGCCTATCGATGCGGGCGTACGCTCCAGCCTCTGGCCCTCGCGGGTACCGGTGACGGTGATGTCCGGCAGCGCACTTTGTTGCGCCATGGATGATGGTACGACCACGGAAAGGACTGCGCCCAGTGCGATGGCGAGAGGACGCCGACGCGGCGCAAACAGCAAACTACATGCATTATGCATTATATGCTCCTGAACATGAACGGGATGATGTGTCCGGAAGCAAACATCCGGACCGCAGTGCTGGTTCAGGAGCAAATAGGCGGTGCGCGCGGCTGCGATTTGCCGCGCTGGGTCAATCGGACCAAGGAAGGCTGTCGAAACTCGCCGCTTGATTCTTCCCCACGGCTTCCGATCGCGGGTGAATAGTTTGCTGAAAGAAGAACGCTAGCGTGACCGCCACCGGTGCACCACGGGCAATGCTTGATCCCATCAGGCAAGGGGTTTTCATCACTTGATGTCGGGCCGGCGCCCTGCTGCATCCCGGAGGAAGTACAAATATCCGCCCATGGCGCGGCGCGGTCAGCGCCCCCGGCAACCGCCTGCGCAAGCGCCGGAGCGAGCGCGGAAAAAACCAACGCAACGGCCGCAATCCATGAAGTAACGCGGCGATTCCACATCGCGACACGCCCACGACCTGTCATCTTAAAATGGCGGCTAGCCGTGCTGGCAAAGGGGTACCAAGACGTCATTACCGTTCCATGCAGGGTCAGGTGGCGTAAGGGTGTGCTCGCAAACGACGCACTAACTTGGCGCTTTCCCTGAGCAAGGGTGCCTCAGGTCGGACACACGCGACCCCGCCGGGCTCGGCCTGGACCGAGAACCCGGCCCCAAACGTCGGCTGTGGCTTGCTCGCGACACACAACTGGCAGCACTCCTGATTTCCCTGGCCAGGGCCCGCAATCGGCTGCCCCTGAACGTCGACTATCATTACTCCGTGGATCGTGCAGATCTCCGAATAAAAATCACCTTCGAACAGCGTAGGGCGAACCTGAGCCGGCGAGCCAATCATGTACGGAACTACGACCAACATTCCTGCGAGAAGCATCTGAAGCGGCAAAGTGCGCGTAGCGGATGGAGTTCTTTGTGCTGGCATGGAGGCGATCATAGCCGACCGAAAGCTGGGAGGACGATCCGGTTACAAAACCTATACATTGCTTTGTCATTAGCGATAGTCAATGCGCCGCTGCGCATTCCGCCCACCGATGAATTTACAAAACTTAATGAAATCGACGGGTCACTAAATGCTAATGGGATGTCCATTGCTTAGCAAGGGTAACTTCATGTACTACCCCCGCAGGAGGTCTGATCCGGTGACTGGTTCCGGCGGATCCCAATTTTGTGGGATGCGCCCTATATCGCGGAGCCGACCGACTTTCTCTCAGTCGACATGAATCAGATCCTCGCCGACATCGCCATATAGGGGGCCTGAACAACAGCCGGCCGCGGCCGGATCCCGTTCTCCACTTCGATTCAAAAAAAAGCCGCCATCCTCACGGATGGCGGCGGCATTTCTATGACCCGACGGCCACGGGAGCCAGAGGGTCGGCAAAGCGCCCGAGGACGCCTCGCCGCGCGTTCAAAACGTCACTTCTTCTGCATGCAGGCGACGAACTCGGCAGGGTTCTTCGCTGCAGTGACGCAGCCGGCATGCTTCTTCGCCGCGGCGTCGCAAGCGGCCTTCTGCGCTGCCGGTGCGGCGGCGCAGTTTGGCGCCGGCGGCGGCACGAAGGGGCGGCTCTTCTGCATGCAGGCACCAAACTCGGGGCCGCTCTTCGCGTCCTTGCACATGCCATACGCCTTCAGGTCGGCTTCACACATCGCCTTGGCCTGCGGCGGCGCCTTCGCGCAGTCGGGCGGTGGCGGGGCTTTGAAACCACCGGCGGCCGGCGGTACGGGCGGTGGCGGGGCTTTGAAACCACCGGCGGCCGGCGGTACGGGCGGCGGCGGCGTACCCGAACCGGCAGGCGGCGGCGCACTCGGCTTCTGCATGCAGGCGCCGAACTCGGCAGGGTTCTTCGCTGCAGTGACGCAGCCGGCATGCTTCTTCGCCGCGGCGTCGCAAGCGGCCTTCTGCGCGGCCGGTGCGGCGGCGCAGTTTGGCGCCGGCGGCGGCACGAAGGGGCGGCTCTTCTGCATGCAGGCACCAAATTCAGGGCCGCTCTTCACGTCCTTGCACATGCCATACGCCTTCAGGTCGGCTTCGCACATCGCCTTGGCCTGCGGCGGCGCCTTCGCGCAGTCGGGCGGCGGCGGGGCTTTGAATTGTTGGGCCAGGACGGCGAACGGCGCCGTCGCGAGCGCGAAACCGACGACGGCCGCACGCACCAGCCCCTTGGATTGAATTTGCATCAGACTTCTCCCTAAAAGATCAGCGTCTCTTCGACGCATCCTGCCGTACCGGATCGATCCGGCCGCAGCCCCCTTCTACGCCTCCGCTACCACGGCAACCATTGCAATTGCTGATCCCGATCAAACGCGATACATCACTTGCCTTGACAGGTAAAGCAACTCGCGTTCACGAAGATAGCTGAAATATAGCACTTGGCGCTGGACCGCAATATTCTCTTCCCAACAATTCGGTTTCGTCGGCCGCGAGCTTCCCCCGAAATCTCGTCTTCCAGGAGATGGGGTTCATAAATATCCTCCAGAAGAATTGTTTGGCGCAGGTTGATGCTCGGTCAGGAAGTCAATCATCATCGTGATGTCGACGCTTGCTTTCCGGGGATCCGCGTTTTGGCATCGGCTTGTCACCGTAAGCAGCCCGGTAAACTTCGGCCGACGTAAATCGACATCCGCTATGAATTGCGATCTGTTGAAGCAAGGCCACGTCGGGTTTGGAAAGAACACCGGTTTGAGCCTGAATATGGGTACGAATTTCACCGCAGGTAAGCGAATCATTCGCCGTCGGGGCGGCAGCGTGAGCAGTTGTTATCCAAAGACCGGCAACCATTAGCGTGAGATGTTTCACGGCGTTCCCTTTCAGCGACGTTGCGATGAAAGGAGTCTGCATGCCGTGCCTTAAGACAACATTAACCCGCCCTGGAAAGCCGGTGCGCGACAGCTACCGATCAAACTTCTGATCGCTCCACGAGTTCATACCGGCTTGATCGAGTGGCCAGTCAGTTCCAGCCACAACGTCTCGCCATTCTTGCGCTTCATGTTGAGCATGGCGCTGCGCGGCAGTCCGGCCACATGGCGCGTGATGACATCCATGACCCAGCCGTGGGTGATCACCAGAACACGTTGCCCCGGATAGTGACGGCCGATGAAATGCAGCGCGGCGATGATGCGATCGGCGAACTCATCCATGGTTTCGCCCTGCTCGAAATCAGTCGCCGGATTGCGACTCATGATCTGCTGCAGCAGCACAGGGTTCAGTTCCGCAAGTTCAGCCTTGGGCACGCCCTGGATCATGCCGAAATTTCGCTCCTTGAGCCCGTCGAGGCATACCGGAGGCGGCAGACGAAGGGCGCGGGCAATGATTTCAGCGGTTTCCAGCGAACGCGACAGCGGGCTCGAACAGATCAGCGAGAACTTCGCCTGACCGAGCGCAGCGACCAGTTCATAGGCTTGGCGACGTCCCTGGTCATTGATCTTGACGTCGAGCCAGCCTTGAAGAATACCAGCGACATTCCAGTCGGTTTCGCCATGGCGCGCGATGCAGACGTGCGCCGGCGGGCTTGCCGCTTTCACGCCCCACCCTTTCCCATTGACCTAAAAATACCAGCGCGTAAGCATTTCCGCGACACAGGCCGGCTTTTCGCCGCCCTCGATCTCCACTGTAGCCTGCCACGTCATTTGTGCCCCGCCGGCGATATCGTCAACGGCAGCCAGAACAAAGCGCGCACGCACGCGACTGCCGACTTTCACCGGCGACGCAAAGCGCACGCGATTCAGACCGTAGTTCACCGCCAGCCTGATGCCATCGACGGCGATACATTCGCCGGCAAACTTGGCCAGCAGGGACACGGTAAGGTAGCCGTGGGCGATTGGCTCGCCAAAGGGCGATTCACGTTTCGCGCGCTCGACATCGACGTGAATCCACTGGTGGTCACCGGTCACCTCGGCGAAGCCGTTGACCCGCGCCTGATCGATCAGCATCCATTCACTGAATCCGATTTCCTGTCCGACTTTTGACTTGGCATCATCGATGCCGGCAAAGCGCGTGGCTTGCATGTGTCCTCTTTCGCTGATGGCCGGAGATGAAATTCTCCTGTTGTATGAATTGGCCCGCCCGACAGGACTCGAACCTGTTACCCCCGGCTTAGAAGGCCGGTGCTCTATCCAGATGAGCTACGGGCGGAAGCCTTGCGGCAGTGGCGGGTGAGTTTAGCGCAGGACGTAACAAACCGGGCCGGGAGAGGCATAATTGCGGATGCAACGCTGATTCTGATCCTTTTATGTCTACTGAACCCACCTATTGCTATCACTGCCGTACTCATCATCCGCGCAACGAGATGCGCCTGATGGTGACAAAGACCGGCAAACGTTGGCGCTGCATTCGCAGCATCGAAGCCACCCAGCAGGGACGCGAGGCGCGCGAAGCCTACGGTCGCCTGGTATCAGAGATCAATCGCGCCGAATCGAAGAGTCGCGCCCAGCGTCTCAACAACCTGCTGCAGGAAAAGTAATCCCATGGCGGCCGATCCGGGGAAACTCGATCGCATCGTCGCCGATGCACGCCGGGCCGCCGAGTCCCGCGAGCAGGGTTACCGCGAAAGGGCACTCAAGATCTACCCTTGGATCTGCGGCCGCTGTGCCCGCGAATTTACGCGTACCAATCTGCGCGAACTGACAGTACATCATCGTGATCACAACCACGACAACAACCCACCGGACGGCAGCAACTGGGAGTTGCTGTGCCTTTACTGCCACGACAACGAACACCAGCGGCATTTGGAGGCCAGCGGTGGCGCATCCGCGGTAGGCACGACCGTAACCGGCGCGGCAAGTCATTCGCCATTCGCCGACCTGCGCGCGATGCTGGGCAAGCGCGGCTAGCTAGCGCGGCAAGCGCAGGCAAAAAACCGCCCCGCCCTCGTTTCTCAGTTCAACGCATCCTTCCCGGCCACTGCTGTCGTGCAAACGCGCGACGCGGCCGGCGAGGTACAGCCCCAGGCCAGTGCCTTCGCGGCTCAGCCCCTGCATGGCAAGCGGCTGACCGAGCAGATCCCCGGGAAAGCCCGGACCGTCGTCCGCCACAGCGAACTCGAGATCGTCTCCAACTATGCGGGCCTCCAGCCTTACCACCGACCTGGAATGGCGCATCGCGTTGTACAGCGCGTCGCGCAATACCAGACGGACCAGCGCCTCGTCGTAGAACCACAAGGTCGGCGCTTCGTCCGCGTTGAAACTCACGGCAAGGCGGGTTTCCCTGCCGGCCTCGGCGGCCAATTCTTCCAGCAGGTCCGCCGGCACATGGGCATCAATGTCGGCCTGCAGTTGGCCTCGTTCTGACTTGTAACAGGCCAGCAACCGCGTCAAGGTCAGCGCCGCCTCCATGGCATCACGAACCGTCTCCGCATCACCCTTTGCATCGGCCCGATTCGCCAGCAGGGCAAGCCGGTTCTTGACGTCGTGAATCGTTATCGCGGCAAGGTCGGCGAATTCCATCACTTCCGGCCGGCCGTGAACCTGGCGCGAATCCGGCCCAGCAGGTCTTCGATCTCGGCCAGCTTCGGGTAGGCCGGATCCCTTGACTGCACGGCCTTCTGAAAAGCCTGGGCCTGGATCATCTTTTCCGCATTCAGGCCATTGTTCAGGACATCGAACAGCAACGCCGACGCGGCGTTGGCGACGATCTGCATGTTTCCGGGAAGGCGCTGCGCGGCTTTTGTCAACATTTCGGCAGCGAGAGCCAACTCACCGGCCTTGGCCTTGAGCACGGCCTCATTGTTGAGCTGAATGATCTCGCGAATGCTTTCGGCGACCAGATTCTCGGCGCCGGTACCTGACCCATGGTTGCGCAGGACCGTCGATACGCGATCGTGCAAGACCTTGGCTTCGGGATGGGTCTGCACCAGGGTCTTGAGTATTCCGTGAGCCTCGTCCCGCTTGCCGGTAGTGAGGCAGGCCTTGGCCACCGCCATGGCCGCGGCGGGCGGCAGATGGGCGGTATCTGACCGCATTGCCCGGCTCAGTGCCGCCTCGGCCTTGTCTCGATTTCCCGCCTTCTGGTGCGCCAGAGCCTCAACGGCTGCAAGGTGCGCGTCATCGAAATCGCTCTTGAAGTTCTTGCAGGCTTCCTCGATCAAGGCCACGGCTTTCACCGGTTCGCCGTTCTCGGTGAAGGCATTTCCCAGCCGGGCAATGTCTTCGGTTTCCCGCAGCGGCGTGTTTCGCGTTTTCTTGACCACCTTCTCCAGTGCCGCTTCGACCCGCTTGAAATCGCCCTTGTCCTCGGCAACCGCAGCCACCGCGCGATGTCGCGCCAGTGAATTCGGCGCAATGATGCAAGCACTGTCGAGAATACCGAGAGCGGCATCGGGATCCCCGGAGGCCAGATGGACCTTGCCGAGCAGATCGTAGGCCGCCATCAGATGCGGCGACTCCTGGATCAGGCCACCGAGCGATTCCTTGCACTCGTCGACCTTGCCGAGTTGATGCAATGCACGCGACAAGCCCAGCTTGGCCCAGGGCAAGGGGCGCAGCGCAATCATCTGGCGATAGAACTCAACCGCCTCGTCTGCACGCCCTGAGGCCAGCAAGGCATTCCCTTTGATGCGCATGGCATCGACCAGATAGCGATCGCGGGCCTCGATGATTTCATCGCAAACCTTGACCACACCCGCCCAGTCACCCTTGTCCTGCAGCTTGTCGATGGTCGCCAGGCGCAGTTTCTTTTCCAGCAGGCGCTCCAGCCTCAGCTTCAGGACGTCGGCAGTAAAGGGTTTGAGCAAGTAGTCGTCGGGCAGGCACTCTGCCGCCGTGACCACGTTTTCGTAACCCTTCTCCGCGGTCACCATCACGAACAGGACACCGCGACCGATGATCCGCCGCGTGCGAAGGTATTCGAGAAACTGCTGCCCGTCGGTGCCGCCGCCCAGGTAGTAGTCGGCAAGAACGACATCAAAGCGATCATTCTTGAACTGCTCGAGCGCATCCTTCACAGTGGCGGTGACAGCGATGCGCTCGCAGCCAAGGCTGCCCAGTTGCGCGCGCATGGAGGCCCGCGCCTCGGGCATGTCATCGAGGATGAGGACGCTCTTGTTCTTGAATGGGGTGACCAGTGCCATGAGATTTCCGTAGGCGGTGAGTTTACACACCGAAGCGGCAATCGAAAAGAAAACAGCCACCGAAGTGGCTGTGCTGTCTTTTGTGCAAATTTTGGTGGGGTGGCTGATGGGACTCGAACCCACGACAACTGGAATCACAATCCAGGACTCTACCAACTGAGCTACAGCCACCACCGTTGTTCCATCTGATGGGTCGCCCCTCAGACAGGCCGGGAATTATCAAAGAAAGCGGCCAAAGAAGCAAGCGCCGATGGCGCACTGGACGCTTTCGAGGGGGTGATTTTCTGTGGTTCTCGCTTGTCAGACAAGCTGAACTCGCGTACCATATTTTTGGAACCGTGTTCTGCAATGCAGTCCTACATAAACGAACAACCCTGATTTTTCCGGAGAACCCATCACCCATGGATCTCGATTATTCCGTCGAAGAAAACCAATTCCGCGCCGAGGTTCGATCCTTCCTGCGCGATCAACTGCCCAACGAAATCGCCCGCAAGGTTCACGGCGGGAAACGACTCGCCAAAGACGACTTCGTCCGCTGGCAAAAGATCCTGCACGCCAAAGGCTGGGGCGCCAGCAGCTGGCCGGTAGCGCGCGGCGGCACCGGCTGGAGCCCGGTGCAACAGCACATATTCGACGAGGAGTGCGCCGATGCCGGCGCGCCGATGCAGTTGCCCTTCGGCCTCAAGATGGTCGCGCCGGTGATCATGGCCTTCGGCAACCCGGCACAGCAGGCCCGCTTCCTGCCGCGCATCGTCGACGGCACCGACTGGTGGTGCCAGGGCTATTCCGAGCCGGGTTCCGGCTCTGACCTAGCCTCGCTCAAGACCCGCGCTGTTCGCGAGGGCGACCACTACGTCATCAATGGCCAGAAGACCTGGAACACACTCGGCCAGAACGCCGACTGGATTTTCTGCCTGGTGCGAACCAGTACTGAAGGCCGCCAGCAGGAGGGTATTTCCTTCCTGCTGATCGACATGAAGACGCCGGGCATCACGGTGCGTCCGATCATCATGATGGACGGCGAGCACGAGATCAACGAAGTCTGGTTCGAAGACGTCAAGGTTCCGGTCGAGAACCGGGTCGGCGAAGAGAACAAGGGCTGGACCTATGCCAAGTTCCTGCTCGGCCACGAACGCACCGGCATCGCCGGCGTCGGCCGCTCCAAGCGTGAACTGAAGAAACTGAAGGCCATCGCCCGCCGCGAAAGCAGCGCCGGCCGCCCGCTGATCGAGGACCCGCGCTTCCGCGACCGCATCGCCCAGGTCGAGATGGAACTCATGGCGCTGGAAATCACCAACCTGCGCGTCATTTCGTCCGACAGCGCCGCCGAGGGCGAAAAGAAGCACGCCCCCGGACCGGAAGCCTCGATCCTCAAGATCAAGGGCTCGGAAATCCAGCAAATGCTCACCGAGTTACAGATGCAGGCCCTCGGCCACTACGCGCTGCCTTATCTGCACGAGTCGCTCGATCCCGACTGGGCGGGAGACCCGGCGATGCCTGCGTATGAAGACGACGCCGGACCGCTGTCGGGGCACTACTTCAACGTGCGCAAGACCACCATCTACGGCGGCTCCAACGAAATCCAGAAGAACATCATTTCGCAAATGATCCTCGGACTCTGACACCATGAATTTCGACTACACGGAAGAACAGATCGCCCTGCAGGACACCCTGCGTCGCTTCTATGCCCGCGACTACGGCTTCGAACACCGCCGCGCCATGGCCAGGTCGGCCGACGGCTTCGATCGCGCCGCCTGGGCCACCTTTGCCGAGTTCGGCATCCTCGCCCTGCCCTTCCCCGAAGACTTCGGCGGGCTGAACGGCAGCGCCGTCGATACCATGCTGGTGATGGAAATGCTCGGCCGCGGCCTGACACTTGAGCCCTATCTGCCCGGCGTCGTGCTCTGCGGCGGCCTGATTCGCGATGCCGGCAGCGCCGCGCAAAAAGAGGCGCTGCTGCCCGCCGTCGCCGGCGGCGAACTGATGCTCGCCTTTGCCCATAACGA